>CAYLKG010000034.1:0-19859 GCA_964384195.1 uncultured Aliarcobacter sp.
TGTGGAGTATCCTCTAGTGGGGTTACAACTTCCTATGGAATTGTAACTAGCTATGGTACAATGAAACAAGAAGCCCAATCGTCTTTAGCGATTGGGTAGTTCACATGATACACTTTATTCAAAAGTTTTATATAAAAAAGCTAGTTTAGCTATTGATGAGATTGCAAAAGATATAGAAGAGTATTTAACAACATAAAATTAAGTTTAACAAAACTACCAAAATATAAATATCTTAAAAGAATAAACAATTTAGGAGATTATAAAAATAATATGACAATTTTTTCAAATTTAAAACTTTTAAATATTGTATCTAAAGAGTTTAAGCTTGATATTGATGGCTTACATGGAATTAAACATTGGGAAAGTGTTTATAAGAATACAAAAATTCTAGCATCATATTATAATGTAAATAGTGATGTTTTTGAACTATTCGCTCTTTTACATGATAGTAAAAGAGAAGATGAAGATAAAGATATTTTACATGGCAAAAGAGCAGCTTTATTTGTAAAAGAGCTTATTAAATCAAAAGTGATAAATTTAAATCATGAGGATAAAAATCGTTTAATCTTTGCTTGTTCAAATCACACAAAAACAAATAAAAAAGCCAAACTTTTTAATGATTTAGTAGTTCAAATTTGTTTTGATGCTGATAGATTAGATATTGAAAGAGTTGGATTAATTCCACAAGAGGAGTATTTTTCCACTTCATATGCTAAAAAGATAGCTAGAGATATATTTTAAAAATATTTTAAGTACTTTAAAACATTATATTTAGGACAAATTAAATAAAATAGTTAAGCATAAAAACATAACTCCATATTATAAAAAATTGGACAATTTTTTGTACTGTTAACTTAATAAAATATATTCAAATAAATATAGGGGAATTTTGAATGAATTTGAAACAAAATCTAATAATTACATACTCAAATCAAAAAGCAAGAGAATTAAAAAAAACTCTAAAAAATCCACTTGATAAAGTAGTAACTTTGTCAGCATTTGTAAATGATTTTTTTGAAAAAAATAGTTTTAAAACTTTAATAAAACCCATTATTACAACTTCATTTATTTATAAAACAATAAAAGAAGAAAAAATTGATTATTTAGATTTTATATCTCAAAATAGTGATACATTAGATTTGATTTATGATTTTATTTTAAAAGTAAATGCTTCAAGAGTCGAATTATCAAAGATTTTGAAAGATGAAAAATTAAAAGTAATAGAGATATTAAACAATAAATATCAGGAGTTTAAATATAAAAACAATCTTGCAGATTTAAATGATATTTTTCAATTTGCAATTGATGATTTTTCTACAAATAATTTTTCAAAATATGAAAAAATATATTTAGATAACTTTGAAATAAAAAATATAAAGTTCTATAAATCAAATTTAGAATTAGAATTATTAAACCTTTTTTCAAAAGTATCAACGCCACTGGAGAAAACTGCAAATAATAACAGCAATGCAAAACTATATAATTTAGAAAAACAGCCTTTTGATATAAATGATGAAGTACAATCAGCATTAAAATTAGCTAGAAAACTTCTTGAAGATGATGAAAATTTAAAATCAAATGATATTTGTATTGTTACAACAGATATAAATGAATATGCTCCAATATTTAGATTATACCTTCCAAAATATGAGCTAAAAGGATTTGATTCAAAAGGTATCTCATTAAAACTTTTTAATAATAAAAAATCATTTAATACTCAAGTAAAAAGTGCATATGAAAATATAGATAAAGAGTTAAAACTCTATGAGAAATTTTGTCAAAAATTTAACATAAATATTGATTTGCAAAAAACAAAAGAGAAACTAATAAATGAAACATATATTTTAGAAGATAAGATAGGAATAGAGTTAACAGAAGCAAACCAGTTAATAGGATTAAATAAAGAGTTTGAACACATTATTTTTATAGGAGCTGATATAAATCATTTCCCACCAAAAAGAAGTGATAATTTTTTATTTACAAGCCAAATAGCTCAAGAATACTTTTGTGAAAATAACTATTTTGAGAACTCACTTTTACAATATGAAGAGTTGAAAAAACTAGCTAAAAATCTATATATTTTATATCCTAAATATAAAGATAAAAGAGAGCTAACGGCTTCAATAATTATTGATAAAAATATTAAAAATAAAATCGATATTTCAGATATAAAAGCTAAAAAACACAAAATTCAAAAAGAGGATTTTTTAGATTCTATTACTTCAACTGAGTTTACAAAATATGATGGATTAGATGTAAAAGGAGTAAATTCAAATCATTTATCAGCTTCACAATTAGGCTCTTATGCAAAATGTCCATTAAAATATTTATATGTAAATAAACTAAGAATTAAAACACCAAAAGAACCTGAAGATGGATTTGATGTAGCACAAATGGGAACTTTGATGCATTCATGTTTTGAAAGTTTTGCAAAAAAAGTTCAAGGAGATAAAAATCTTAATATTGAAAATTTTAAATCTATTATGTTTGATGTTTTAGAAAATGAGTATGAAAAGTTTATACATGATTCAGCTAATGAAATAAAAGAGGAAAATATCTATCATACACTTTATAAATATACTCTAGCAAGAGGTTTAAGAGATGATAAAGAAGATGGATTATTAATAAAATTTATAAATTATTATGATGAGAAAAAAGAAGAATTAAACTATTTTATTAATAGTGAATTTGAAAAAGAGTTTGCTTTAGATATTAATTTAGAACCATATGAAATAAAAGATAAAGATGATAAAAACTATTTCATAAAAGGATACATTGATAGGTTTGATAATTTAGAAAATCAAGTAAATATAGTAGATTATAAATCAAAAAAAGCAGATGGAGTTTTACAAGATAAACTTGCAGAGATAAAAAATTTTAAAGATTTTCAGCTTGGACTTTATTCTTTATTTGCAACTCAAGAGTATCAAAAAGATGTAGATTCATATTTGCTTACATTTAAATCTAAGAATAATCATACAATGTTTGCAAGAGTTGCAACAAATAGTGATTTAATCCCTCAAAATAGAGGAAAAGATACTGGTGTTTTATTTGATGAAGAGTATAAAAATGTTTTTAAAGCAAATATTTTTGCAATCAAAGAAAAAATAGAGCAGGGTGACTTTAAATTTGATTGTAGCGATGAAACATATTGTGGTTATTGTGAAATAGGGTTTATGTGTAATAAAAATTTGTTAAATAAATCATTTAATAGTTAATATTTTAGCTATAATAATTAAAATATATATTTAGGATTAATATGTTAGCTATAAATATACAAACACCTAGCTCTATGATTGAAACTATAAAAGATAGTTTTAAACAAAAAAGATTATCTTTAAATCTAACACAAGAAGGACTTTCAAACAAAAGTGGAGTTAGTCTTGGAAGTATTAAAAGATTTGAAACAACAGGACAAATCTCTTTGGAATCACTATTGAAGATTGCATTTATTCTTGATTGCTTAGATGATTTTCAAAATATTGCAATAAAAAAATATGATAATTTCAAAACTATGGATGATTTACTAAAATCAAAACCAATAAAAAAAAGAGGTGTAATAAAATGATAAAAACAGTAAATGTTTTTTTACATCAATTTGATAATAAACTATTTGTTGGAAAATTAGCATTAAAAAATAGAAAAATATATTTTGAATATGATTCAAGTTTTATTGAAAAAAATATAGAAATATCTCCATATATGTTGCCTTTAAAAAAAGGGTTGCAAATTTGCGATGATAGAGTTTTTGATGGTCTGTTTGGGGTATTTGCAGATAGTTTACCAGATGGTTGGGGAAAACTTCTTTTAGATAGACATCTTATGTCAAAAGGAATAAATTTTCATGATATTACACCACTTGATAGATTATGTTATGTTGGAAAATATGGTATTGGAGCATTAAGTTATGAACCAATATATGAAGAGATAGAAACAAAAAATCAAGAAATAATATTAGATGACTTAGCAAACTCTTCATTAAATATTTTAAAAGGTTCTAGCTACGAACTTCTTGATACACTGTTAGCATTTGGTGGAAGTAGCGCGGGAGCAAGACCAAAAATAATGGCTCAAATTGATAAAAACAATAACATAATACATGGAAGCCAAAAACTACAAGAAGATTATGAACACTATATTATCAAATTTCCAAATTCAATAGATGGTGCTAACATTGGAAAGATAGAATATATTTACTCTTTAATTGCTAAAAAAGCAAATATTGAAATACCTGATACAAAACTATTACAATCTAAAAAAGGTAGTTATTTTGCAATAAAAAGATTTGATAGAGAGGGTGATAATAGAGTACATATTCATAGTATCGCAGGAATTACTCATAGTGATTTTAGAGTACCATCTCTTGATTATGATGACTTATTAAATTTATGTTTTCATTTATCAAAAGATATAAATGAAGTTAAAAAGCTTTTTAGATTAGCAATTTTTAATCTTTTTACACACAATAGAGATGATCATGCAAAAAATTTCTCTTTTTTACTTGATGAAAAAAATAGTTGGAAACTAAGTCCTGCTTATGATTTGACATTTTCTTATGGAGTTGGAACAGAGCATAGTACTACATACTTAAATGAAGGGAAAAATCCAACAATAAAGCATCTTGAAAAATTGGCTTTAAAACACGGAATTAAAGAGTATAAGCAAATAATTGATGAAGTAAGAAATTCAGTTTTAGATTTTTCAAATATTGCAAAAGATGTGGGATTAAATAAAGAAGAAATTATAAGTTTAACTAAAATATTTAACAATCAAATAGGGGAAAAATAAATGCTAAATAAATTCACAATTCAAAAATCATTTGCTATTAGTGCAGGTGCAGGAAGTGGAAAAACATACACATTAAGTAGAAGATATATAAATGCAATTCTAGGATTTGATTTTTTCAAAGAATTAGGTTTTACTGATACTTATTTTGAGAATCTAAAACCAGCAACTACTAAGCAAATTATAACTATTACATATACAGAAGCAGCAGCTTTAGAGATGAAAGAGAGAATTTTTGCCCTTGTATCAAAAATACTTAGTATTAGTAATTTAGATGATAGCGATAACGATAAAAAATCTATTTTAGATGCTTTTAGTGATTTAAATTCTGAACAAAAAAGTTATGTAACAAAAACTTTACAACAAGCACTAGTTCAAAGTAGTGATGCAAAAATATCTACTATTCACTCTTTTTGTTTAGATATTTTAAAAACAAATGCAGATATTGCAAAGTTTGATTCACAAATAGATATTATAAAAGATGATGAAAAAGATAAATTAATTAATGAATCTATTTTTCAAACACTAAATAATCCTCAAAACAAAGAGATAATAAAAGAGATCTCAAAATATCTAAATCTATATTTCATAGATAATATTTTTAAAAAATATGCTACATCATCAACTTTTAGAAAAGAGTTTGATAGTTTTGATGAAAATTCTCTAGATGAAAGAACATTAAAGTTTTTACTTTTAGATATTTTTAAATTACCTGATGTAAAAGATGATTATGAAATATTGTGTGATAAATTTGATGAAGAAAAACTAGAGCCAAAATATAAAGATTTTTTAGCAAAATATATAGAAAATTATTTTAATTTTAACGCTGTTTCTTGGGGTGATTTATCACGAGAGTTTGAGGTGTCAATTGCTTTTAATAAAATACCATTTAATCGAATGAAAGATATAAAACCTAATGTAGAAAATATAAAATCATTTGATGATTTTTATGGAGTTTATAAACCAATAAATCAAGAAAAAGAGTCTCTTTTTTATAAAAAAATTGAACTTTTAAAATCTTTGATGAAAGAGGTAAAAAGTGTATATGATGCAAAATTAAAAGAGCTTGGTAAACTTGATTTTGATGAGATTATCTCAAAAACTCATGAGATTATAAAAAATGTAGATTTAGATATTAAATATATGATGGTTGATGAGTTTCAAGATACAAATACAACTCAATATGAGATTATAAAAAATGCTTTAAATAAAGATTCAAATCTATTTGTTGTTGGAGATAGTAAGCAATCTATCTACTCTTTTCAAGGAGCACAAATAGAAGTTTTTAATGATGCGATAGAAGATAAAAACTATATTTATTCTGTAGAACCTATGGATATAAACTTTAGAAGTGATGGAGTTGTTTTAGATAATGTAAATAAAATATTTGAAAAGATTTTAAAAGAAAATTCAGATTTAAAACTAATAAAACAAAACTATGAAGCAATACCACAAGCTTTAAAAGTATCTAGTGAAGAAAAAGCCAATAAAGGTTCATTTAAATTTTTGATAAATTCAAATGTTGAAGGTAGTGAGGATAGTGAAGATACAACAAACGAGTTTGAGCAAATTGCAAAATTTATAGCAAATATAAAATATGGAAAATTAGAAGAGTATAAACATATTAAAGAGCTAATAGAATCTAATAAAAAAGCAATAGCTGTAGTATTTGACTCTAAAACAAAAATGCTTGAACTAAAATCATATCTATTACAACATAATATTGAGTGTAAAGTGAGTGCTAGTGAAAACTTTTATCACACAAAAGAGGTAAATGATATATTTAATCTACTTATGCATCTTCAAATTCCAAATAATGTTTATTATAAAGCTGCAGCACTTAGGTCAAATATTTTAAGATATAGTGATAATGAGATATATCAAATCATCTCAAATAATTTAGAGTGTGAAGAGTTAAACACTCTTAAAAATGAGTTTGATAAAAGAATTTTAAGTGATTTTGTACTGTTTGTATATCAGAAATATGTCTTTAAAGATTTACAAAATTACTTTAATGATAGTGAACAAAGAAAAGCTAATCTTGATAAATTTTTATTTAAAGTTTTAGAATTTGAAAATTCAAATGGAAATGATACATACAGTTTTTTAAAACAGTGTGAAAAAAATATCTATTTTAGTGAAGCTGGAGAAGACGAAGCCTTCTTTAAATCTGATAATTTAGAAAGTATTCAACTTTGTACAATTCATAGTACAAAAGGTTTAGCTTATCCTATGGTAATTTTAGCAAATAGTGATAAAAATATTTATTCACAAATTCAAAGTGATAGTATAAAAAGTAATAGTTTTACACTACAAAATGGCGAACAAAAATTAGTAACTGCTTTTGGTGTAGATGATTATGAGCCACTATGTTTTAGACTTTTAAAACAAATAGATAAACTAAAACATATGGCAGAGAAAAAAAGACTTTTATACGTAGCACTAACAAGAGCTGAACATGATGTAGTAATTTCAGCAAATATGAAAAAAGTAGAGATAAAAGATAGCTCATATCTAGGAATGATTGTAAATGGTTTAGGCATAAATCCAGAAGAGTTATTTAATAAAAATTATGAAGCATGTATTGTAAATCTTGAAAATATTGAAATAACAAAAGAGAGTAAAGTTTTAGAAAATAATGAAATAGTTTTAAAAGAGTTAAAATTTGAAGAGTATATAAAACCAATAAGTGCCACAAACTCATTATCAAATGAAGATAATATTGCTACAAAACTAGGAACTATTACTCATAAGATATTTGAACTTTATTGGGACAAGTTTGATGAAATAGATGTAAATAATATTTTAGATAAATTTGAAATAATTGAAGAAACTGAACAAGTAAAAATAAAAAATTCAATAGAAAACTTCAAAAATAGTGATGTTTATAAACTACTAAAAACTGGAGTTGAACACAGATTTGAACTAGAATTTAACTATCAAGATAAAACAGGTTTCATAGATTTAATCTATTTTAATAAAGAAAAAAATGGTTGGGTAATAGTTGATTTTAAAACAGGTATTAAATCAAAAGAGAAAGAAGAAACTTATCAAAAACAGTTAGAGTTTTATGAAGAAGTTTTAAATAATATTGGGCTTAGTGTTGTTGGTAAAGAGATTTTGTGGGTGTGATAAAAAAGATATTTAGAAATTTAAAGAATTTAAGGAGTGTTAGATGAGTGAATTATTTATTGGGCGAATGAGTATTAATGAAAATGATGATAGATTTAATAAAAAATATTATGACGCTGGTAGTGATTTTGAAAATAATCCTAGAAAACAAAATTGGCTAAATGAATTAAAAGTAAATGATTATGTTTTATTATCAGTAATCTTCATACAAAGTGATGGAAAAGGTAAAACAAAATATAGAAATAGTGGTAAAGATAATAAAGTTGTACTTTGGAAAGTTAAAAAAATAAATGATACAAAAACTGAATTTGAGAAAATAAATAGTGATATAAAAATTAAATTACACAAACTAGCATCATTAGAAATATTTAAAGTAACAAAAGTAACAACTAATTTAGCAATGAAATCTAGTAATTCAAATGCTTTTTGGAAGCTTGAACTCACTCCAAATTTTCAGCAATGGCAAAAAAAGGAAAAAGATTACTATCATCCAAATATGAAAGTAAGCTACTCTATAAAATATGTACTTCCTGCATTAGTTCCAGAGTTTGAAAATGCATATAAAGAATTAGATTTAATTCATAATGGTGGTGAAGCTATGGACGCATTTGCAAATTTGTCAAATATAACTGATGAAGAATTAAAACAAAGATATAGAGATTCGTTGTTGGAGTATTGTAAACTTTATACTTTGTCTATGGTGAAAGTTTTAGAAAAATTGAGAGAAAATATATAGTAATGCAAGTAATTAATAATAAATATTTAGAAAATATTTTTACTGAATATGATGAATCCTTAACAAAAGGATTAAATATTGATCCTTTAGGATTTCAAATTGTATGGACATATTTTGGACAAAAGATATTTCAAAATAAAACTACATCTGTAGCACTAGATATTAGAAGTTACAATATAAATTTATTTAATCATTACATCATATATCAAATTATTCAAGAAAATGAAGGATTGTCTTTTAAAAGTTTAATTAGAAATGAAATTACACTAAAGGAAAAAATTGAGAAAACTCTTATTATTTTAGAAAACATCTTAATATGGAGTTGGTTTTCAAAGAGGGATAATTGGAAAGATAAAGAACAAGCTGGATTATTAGGGACATATAAAGCACTATCACTTTGGAAAGATAAAAATATTTATGTAGTTGACTTTAACGAAAAAGATTTTTCAAAGATTGAAGTTTTAAAAAGTCAAAGAGCATTAGGAGTTAGTGGCAGATATAAAGGTCCTTTTAGGGCTATGAGTTTTTTTAAGGAATATGAAGAAAATTCATACAAAGAAAATTCTGAACTATTTGATGTAGAAATAAAACAACTAATAACACCGCAAGATAGTCCTTTTTATTATCTATACTATGATGTAATAAAGCTTTTACAAACAGCTCAAATAAATCGTAATATTGAAATAGGTATGGATGATACTATTGTTAATAGCTTTGTATCATGTTTTAAAAATCCAAAAAATTCAGCTAAGGTTACAAAAAAGTTTTGGAAAAAGTATCTAGGACTTAAACAAGATGAATCAAGTATTATATATAAGCATATTGATTTACCGAAAAAAGGTGAAAAAATATCTAATGCAAAACAAATATTTGAAAAAGCCTTGAGTGAATATCCTGATAATAAAATATTTCAAGATATAAATCAATTAGAACCACAATTAACTTATCTAAATATACTATTTGATTATTTGATATCCAAATCAGAACATAAAATAAGTGAACTTGATAATGAATATATTTCTATTTTAGGTAATTTTAGATGGGATAACCTTTTTATAGATCAAAATAGTTCAGTATATTTTAGAATTGAAGAACTAAAAAAAATCAAAGATTATGAATCTTTGATAGAGTATCATAGAGTTGTTATGGAAAAAAGAGGACAGACCCCTTGGATAGAGTTGAAAAAAGATACTACTATTAAAACAAATATAGTTAAAAATATTAACCATAATATTGAAAACTTACTATCTAATAAATTAGACAACAATTGGCTGAATGATTATTATATTTATAGTATGAGAAGTATAAAGCTAGGATTGGAACAGTGAAACTTTATAAAGAATATTTATTAGCATTAGAAAATCTACGAAAAGGTGGGAGAACAATTAAAAAAGCATATTTTACTTCTTTTAATTTATCTCTAGAATTCTTTGAAACTTATATTCTACCTCCTTTATTAGAAGAAGAGGTACCCGACAATGCTTATCAATATGAAGATTTAAATATGGCACTAGAAAAATCTAATTTAGATTTGAAAATTTTTTACGATGCTAATATGATGCAACTCAATGAACAAAAAAGAACAATTTTAAAATTTACTCCTATATTGATGATAAATAAACAGGGAAAGAGAAAAGGACTTTTTCATCCTAAAGTTATATACATAGAAAACGATAAAGGCAAAGGAATACTATTTGTTGGATCTGGGAACTTGACACTTAGTGGATGGGGAAGAAATGTAGAAGCTTTTCAAATAGTTGATATAGAAAAAAACAGTAATTTATTTTACCAAATATATAACTTCTTTATAGATGTTGAAATCCAAGCAAGATTGAGAACAAATAGAATCTTAAAATCTGTAAGCTATGAAGAAGAATATAATTTCATATATAGTTTTGAAGATAATTCTAATAACTCAATATTTTTAGAAAGTATGAATGCAAATAACTCATCAAAGCTTTATGTTTGGTCTCCTTATTTCTCAGAAAGTACAAAAGACAATATAGATTCTATAATTAAACAAAATTTTCCACAAACTGAAAATGTACACATTATTCCAGATTTAGTTGGACCTGATAAAAAGATTAGACTTAAAAAGAAACCTGAATCTGAAAAAATTAAATTTTATGCAACAAAAGAACAAAATTCTGAAAATATGAATCATTCTAAAGTCTGGATAACTGATAGTAAATTAGGTATAGGCTCTTATAATTTTACAAAAGAAGCGTTATTTGGTATAAACTTTGAAGCAGCAATTGTTAGAGATGTAAAAAATATAGAATTGGATTTAGTGTCTATAGACTTTATCGAAATGAATGATACTGAATTAGATAGTGAAAGATTAGAATTAAATACAGATTTTGATCTGATATTTGATCTTGTTGCAGATTGGAAAGCTAGAACTTTTACAATTAATCAAATAGTAGGAAATGAGATAGAGGGGTTTAAAGTTTTACTCCCATCTGGAAAAGAATATTTAAAAGAAGAATTAGATAATTTATCAATGCTTGAGTTAGAAAAAATATTTAGAGCTTTAATCCGAAATAAGCGTTTTAGAGTTAAACATAAAAGCAAGATAGTTTATGAGGGAATTATATTTGAAAAATCTACTGAAGGTTTTAGAGAGCCTATTAAAGTTGAAACAATAAATGATCTTTTTATATCATTTTTAGATAAAAAAGAACCATTTTCTTCAAAAAAATTAAAAAATAGAAATATTAATTTTGATGAAAATAATAATGACATACACGAGAATCAAACTGATACATCATATTTAAACTACTTTAATCTTTTTAAAGGATTTGAGAACTTAAAAAATAAGCTTACCGAGATTAAAAGTGAAATAGATTTAAAACATTATTGTTTTACGTCTGGAAACTCTGTAAGTTCAATAATGGTAGTAATTAAGGAGTATAAAGAAGATGAAGAACATCATAATCTTTTTACATACTTATTTATAATAGAGTTTAATTCATTAGTAAAAAAAATAAATAAAATTATCAAAGATGAAAAATTTACTATGGATAAAATTCAAGAAATAGATAATATAAATTTAAAATTATCAAAAGGTGATGAAAAGTTCTTAAAGGCATTTTATGGATAGACAACAAGTAAATAAAAATGAAATCGAAATCATAAATAAACTATCTAAATATATTACATTCTATGAAAAACCTAAAAAACAAACATATGATGAAAATGTGAAAGCTGATTTTGCTACTTTACAAATAGAAGGAGTAGCGATGTTAATTAATAGATTAAATCAATTTAACATAGCACTTTTAGCTGATGAAGTGGGAATGGGAAAAACGTTTCAAGCTTTGGCTGTAATTACAGAGCAATTTAGGCAAAAAACTGATTCTAAAGTATTAGTAATCACACCTAGAAAAGAAGTTTTAAACCAGTGGAAAGAAGAAGAATATAATGAATTTAGAGAAAAACACCTATTAGATATAGAAGAGACTTTTCTACCCAAAAATGATGATATTAATATACAAGAAGTATGGAACTTTAGAAATGGTTTATTAGCAGAAAATCCTAATGCTAAAATAGTTTTTGCAAAAGCAACATCTTTTAGTACAGAAGAAAATTTAGATGAAAAGAAAGGGCAAAAAGATTTTAGAAGAGACCAATTAATTAAAGATATTAAGATGTTTGATTTAATAGTTGTAGATGAGGCACATAAATTTAGAAATTATGATGAAGACTCGGATGATTCTTCACTTATTATAAGAACTGCGAAAATGCTATTTGGCAATATTAAAACAGATGCAAAAATATTACTTATGACTGCAACCCCTTTACACTCTAGAATTGGAGATTTTAAACGAATATCAACCTTGTTTAATATACAAAATAGTGATTATTTAGCTATTAAAGATAATGAAAAAGATTTAATGAAGAACATAATGGTTCGTAGATTAAGAGTTATGTCAAATGGTAAAAATAAATATACATATAGAAATGAAGAAAAAAAAGATATTTCCTTAACAGATGAAAATGTGAAAGATTATAAGAATGAATTGTTTTTTGCAATGCTTCAAAAAGAATATGCAAAGTCTGACACTGATAAAGATTTATCAAAAAGTAAACATTTACTTGATTTTCTAGAAGGTACGGGATTTGATGAAAATTTTGAAGCTAATGATACACAAGAGGATGATAAAAACAATAAAAAAGAATTAAAAATAGTATTGAGACGATATGAAATAGCTTACGGTCCTAATGAAAAACCATCCAACAATAAATATGAATTTGTTCTAAATGATATTGTTGAAAAGAAAGAAAAAGTATTAGTCTTCGTAAGACGTACAGCTTCAGCTTATGAACTAACTCGTCAATATATTAAACAATTTGATAAAGATGCTTGGAATATGATAGATATTGCAATAGATTCAAATATTGATATTAAAATGCCAAGAACAAGAGAAGAATTTGGACAAGTAATAAAAAATCATCTTGTAATAAAAAATCATCTTGAAAAAGAATTAGATAATGAGATTGAAACTATACTTGGAAAGTCTTTATGGGGAGAAAAAGAGAATGAAGATATAGTTGACGAGTTTAGAAAAAATCCTAAAAATATTTCAGGAGATAAAGGGTATATAAAAACTTTAACTGCTAAGAAGCTTATCATAAGTGAATATTTTGAAAAGTACGAAATATTTGATGAGAATAATTTTTTAGAGTTTTTAAAAAATATTAATTCAATTGAAGATGATGAAATTGAGAATGATAGAGTACCAAAATCTACTGTACTTGACTTTTTCAAAAAGAAAAAAAGTATTCCATCTACTCATGCTTCAAGGTTTTTGCAAAAATTTAATAGCCCAAATAGTCTCTATTCAAAATTCTTTGAAGAAGATTTTTCTAATATTTTAAATAATGATTTATACACCCAAGATAAATTTGATTTAGTAAAAAGTGCTATTTTACATGCTAGTATTGGTATAGTAGAATTATATTGTTGTGATATTGAAGCATCTAAGTTAAGTAATAAGAAATCTACTAGCCAATATGAAGAGTTTAAATTAATTGTAAATGATAAAATTGAATCTTTTCAATTCATAAAAGAAATTAATGACTTTTTAGAGCATTTTGATAAATTTAAAAAATATTTAAATAAAGTAGATGAAGAAAATAGTAAAGATAAAGATTCCATTACAGAAAATGAAATAGAAAAAATCAAACTTGATGCTTCAATTTTTGCTGGTGCTCAGCCAGCTTTTCCTTATGTTGGTAATACAAAAAATAAAACAATTATTGGCAGATTCAATTCACCATTTTTCCCAAAATTATTATGTGGAACATCTACATTACAAGAAGGAGTAAATCTTCATTTATTTTGTAATAAAATTTATCATTTTGGATCTGCTCATACAATGGGAGATGATGAACAAAGAATAGGTAGAGTTGATAGACTTATGGGTAAAATGGATAGAGAGTTAAAAAGATCTAATGAAACCAATGATTTTCCAACTTTAGATATTCATTATCCTTATTTAAAATCAACATTTGATGAATTTAATTTAAAAAAAATGCTTTGTAATAAACGAAAAACTGAAAAACTAATAGATAGAGGAATAGATATAAGTCAAAGTATGGATACTGAATGTAGTAAAAGTATAGAGGAATTATTACAAAAACCTAATAAATGTTAAACGAACTGCTAAAATTACCAGTTATGCATTGTAGATACAAATTATAAATTAATCTATAAGATTAAATAAAAATCTTACATAAATCTTACAACTATTAGCTAATATAATTACATGAACTTAAACAATAGAGTAGAGAGAATAAAAGCTATATTAGATTTGTTAAATCAAGGATATAATCTTTCAACACCTAGTCTTGTTGAAAGATTTAATATTTCTAAAAAAATAATACAAACTGATTTTAAAGATTTTATACTTCCTTTACTACCTAATGAAACAATTTATTATGATTACTCTTCAAAAACATATAGAGCTAAAAACAACTTTTTATCTAAAACTCTTTTTAACTCAAAAGAGTTAGCAATTATTGCTGTATTAAAAAATAAATCTACTGATAAATATAGTGATCATGATTTAAAAGCTAATGTTGATAAACTATTCTTTAAATTTGAAAAAGAACTATCAAATCAACTATACTCTAAATCTTCTGTTGAAAAAATAGATAAGTTTCAAAATGAATTAATACAATTAGAAAATGTTATCATCTCTAAGATTCATAATATAGTTACAGCTACACTACAATATAGTAAAGTTAAGAATATTAAAATTTTATAAAGGCAAGGAAATGAAAAAAATTTTAGGTTTAGATTTAGGAACAAATAGTATAGGTTTTGCATTAAATGAAATTGAAGAAAAAGATGGAATAACGATTTTTAATGAATTAGCTTCAAATAGTGTAATTTTTAGTGAATATATGAATGCTGAAGAAAGAAGAAATTTTAGAAGCGGAAGACGAAGAAATGAAAGAACAAGTAGAAGAAAAGAAAATACTAGAAAACTTTTAGCAAGTTTTAATATCGCAACAAAAGATATCTTAGAGAACCCAATAGAATACTTCAATAAGCTCACAAAACTTTATAAAGAGCCGTACTCTTTAAGAGAAGAAGCCGTAAAAGGCAAAGAATTATCAAAAGATGAGTTTACTTTTTCACTTTATACAATAATTTCAAGAAGAGGCTACTCTAATCTTTTTTCCACACAAGATGGTGAAAAAGAAGTAAAAGAGAGTGAAAAAATAAATAGTGCTATTCAAAACAATAAAAATATTTATAAAAATAGTAATTTCATCTTGCCATCAAAAGTTTTAACTATAAAAAAAGAAGCTTTAGAAAAAGATGGATTTATTAATGTTACAATAAGAAATAAAAAAGATAATTACAATAATTCACTAGACAGAGAACTTTGGCAAGAAGAATTAGAAAAACTTTGTGATAGTCAAAAGAATAATAAAAAGATATTTAAAGATTTAGAAACTTTTGAAAAATTTAAAGATAAGCTACTAAATGGTGTAAATGAATACTCTTTGGGGGTATTTAAACAAAGAGATTTAAAAAGCGTAGAAGATATGGTTGGTTATTGTAGTTTTTATAATTTATATCACCAAAACAAGCAAAAAAGAACTATAAATGCACACATAAAAACTATTGAATTTATTTTAAGACAAAGAGTTGAAAACTCTATTTTAGGAAATTTGATAGTAAATAAAAAAACTGGTGAATTTGTTTCTATTTCAAAAGAAGATATAGAAACTACTATTAAATTTTGGCTAGAAACTCCAAATGTTCAAAAAATTACTGCAAAAAATATATTTAAAAATGCAGGGATAAAAGATTTAGAAATAAGAACTTCAGACAAACAAGACGACACAGTTCAAGACGTAACTACACATAAAGCTATATTAGAGATTATTGGGTGCGAAACAATTATCAAGAATGAAACTTTTTATTCAAAATTACTTGAAGCTTTACACTACTATGTAAGTAAAGAACAGATTATTGCAGAAATTGTAAAAATAGATAAAGATAAAATATTAACTAATGAGCAAATAGAAAAACTTTCAAATATCAACAAAAATTCTAGTTCTTATATGTCTTTTTCATTAAAATTCATAAATGAAGTTTTAGAGAAGATGAAAAAAGGAACTAGCTATCAAGATAGTCTTACAGAATTAGGATATTTCAAAAAATACACAAATATGTCTACTTATGATTACCTTCCACCATTAAACCCAAGTCCTGATGATTTAAATTGGTTGGAAAAAAAAATATCAAACTTTAAAAGAGAAGATATATTTTATCAGCCTCTTGTTAGTCCAAATGTAAGAAGAGTAATATCTATTTTAAGAAGATTAATAAATGAATTAATATCAAAATATGGGAAGATAGACAAGATTATTATTGAAACAGCAAGAGAGCTAAACTCAAAAAAAGATGAAGAAAAAATCAAAGAAGCACAAGAGAAAAACAGAAAAGTTATAAAAGAAGCAGAAGACTTGCTAAAAAGTATGAATAAGGAAATTAATTCAAAAAATATATTAAGAGCAAGACTTCTAAAAGAGCAAAAATCTAGATGTCTATATAGTGGAGAAAATTTAACTCTAGAGGATGCTTTAGATGAAAATATTACAGAAGTAGAACATTTTATTCCAAGAAGTAAAATTTGGATAGATTCATATAAAAATAAAATTTTAGTTCTAAAAAAATACAATCAAAATAAATCAAATCAAAATCCAGTTTTATTTTTAAAATCTATTGAAGAGTGGGGGAATTTTCAAGGTCGAGTAAATGAATATATAACAAGCAAAGATAAAAAGTTTTGGTTGATGGATGAATCAAATATTGAAAAAATTTACAATGATGAAAAACTAGAAGATAGATTTTTAAATGATACTAGAAGTGCTACTAAGATTGTTGCAAATTATCTTGAACACTATTTGTTTCCAAAACAAAACGAACATGGGAAAGGTGAATCAAATGATAAAATAATAAGAGTTACTGGAAAAGCAATAAGTGAACTAAAAAAACTTTGGGGAATACACGAAGCACAACCTACAAATGAAGAAGGTAAAAAAGATAGAGATACAAACTATCACCATACAATAGATGCTATTGTTATATCATTATTAAACAACTCTTCAAAAAAAGCTTTAAATGATTTCTTTAAACAAAAAGAGAATCACTTTAAAACAAAAGCTATTTTAGAAAATTTAAAAACAAGATTTCCTATTTCAAAAGATGGAAAGACTTTATTTGAATTTGTAAAAGAAAAAGTTGAAAAATATGAAAAAAATGAACTATATGTTTGCCCCTTTATGAAAAAAAGAGAAAACATAAGAGGCTTTAAAGATGGAAATATTAAACTTATTTGGGATGAAAAGCTAAATAATTTTGCTCAAATAGATAAAAAAGAGATTTGTGTTAAATCAATTCTATTTAAAAAAGTTGGTTCAATTGAAAAAGAAAGAACTGATAATGAAGTAAAAAAATTTATAGAGGAATTAACTAATAATTTAAATTTGCCAAAGCAAAATAACATAAAAAAAGCATTAGAAGATTATGAAAAAAGATTATTAGAAACAAGAGCTAGAATAAATGTATTGAAAGATGAAATAAAACAAGAGGAGAATAAACTACCAAGAGATAAAAAAGCTATTGACACTCAAGAGAATATAGAAATAAAAGAAAAAATACAAGCTCTCAAAGTAGTTCAAAAAGAGCTTTTAAACGAGCTAGAAACTCCTTGCTATTTTTTTACAAAAGATGGTAAGAAGCAAATAATAAGAAATTTGAAATTAAAAACAAACTCTGTAACCAAAGCTGATAGTATAATAGCCACAGATAAAAAACAAAAAAATAGAGTACAAAGATTAACAAAAGAAGTTTATGACAATTTAAAATCTTCTAAAGCAGCATTCGTAGCAAAATTAAATGATAATACTTTAAGTGTAGATTTATACAATACTTTCAAAGGGCAAGCAATAGGATTAAACTATTTCTCATCTATTAAAAATGATATTAAACCCAAAGTAAATGATAAAAAAGAAATACTTATAAAAAATTTTGAAGATAAAATCACTATTACAAAAAATGATATTTTGGAAGTGAAAGATTTTATAAATTCTACAAAAGAATATTTTTTATTTAATGGAGGAGGAAACATTACAGGAGGAAATAATAAATTAGAATTAAAATCAATTAATAAAAAAGATAATAATAGGCTTTTTATTACTCTAAATGGAACTATCGTAGCGAAACCTATAAAAATAAATTTTTTTGGAGAGATTATTTATGAAGATTTTAAGAAAAATTAAGATACAATTTGTGAGTATCAAATGGGGATTTGATAGTCTGATTAAAACAAGGGGCGCTTTAGTCCCGCAAAAATTTTATAAACTCTTTTTATGGAGTTTGTAAAATGTCTTTGCAAAAGCTCTACATAAAAAACAAAGCCTATTTAAACTACACAAATAATTTAATCAAGATTAAAACAGAAGATAGTGAAAATACAGTTTGCTTAGATGATATTGATACTATTTTAGTAGAAAATTATCATACTACTATTTCAACAGCTCTTTTAGCTCAACTTTCAAAATCGGATATTAGTGTAATATTTTGCGATGAGAAATTTATGCCAATCTCAATTTTATTAGGAATAAATAAAAATAGTCGTACCACAAAAGTACAAAAATCCCAAATTCTTTTAAGCAAGCCAAAACTAAATCAAATTTGGCAAAAAATAGTTTACTCAAAAGTAGAAAACCAATCAAAAATTTTAAAGATATTTAGTATAAAAGAAAATTATCTTGACACTTTACTTCCTAGAGTAAAATCAAATGACAAAGAACACATAGAAGCAGTAGCAGCAGCATACTATTTTAAAGAGCTATTTGATAGTGATTTTTCAAGAAATAGTATATTAGATGGGAGAAATTCAGCACTTAATTTTGGATATACAGTTTTTAGAAGTTCTATTTGCAGATATTTAGTAGCTCACGGATTAAATCCATCTTTCGGAATACATCATAGTAGCGAATTAAATGCTTTTAATCTTGCAGATGACCTAATAGAACCATTCAGACCAATAATAGACCTTTTTGTAAAAAGAAATATAAAAAAAGATACAGAGCTTTCAAGTGCCATAAAAATTGAACTTTTAAAACTATTAGATGAAATTGTAATATACGATAATCAAAGAGTTCAAGTTTCATACTGTATGAAACAAATAGTTG
This sequence comes from uncultured Aliarcobacter sp., assembly GCA_964384195.1. Taxonomy (GTDB): domain Bacteria; phylum Campylobacterota; class Campylobacteria; order Campylobacterales; family Arcobacteraceae; genus Aliarcobacter. The sequence continues at coordinate 19,379 of CAYLKG010000034.1, forward strand.
CAAACTATCAAAGCATATGTTTAGGTAAAGTTGAAGATTTAAAGCTTTTTAGATTATGAAAATACAAAAAAAAGAAGATATAAGTAGGTATAGAAAAATGGTACTTTTTGCAATGTTTGATATGCCAACAGACACAAAAGGCGATATAAAAAAATATACAAAATTTAGAAAAAAGCTTATTGAAATGGGTTTTATAATGTTTCAATTCTCTATTTATGTGAGATTTTGTAACAGTTTGGAAAATGCACAAAAATATGAGAGAAAAATAAAAGAAAATTCACCTACAAAAGGTTCAATAAGAGTATTAAAAGTAACAGAAGCTCAATATAAAAATATGATAATAATAGAAAATTATAGAGAAAAACCAGAAAAAAAAGTAGAAAAACAGACTCAAACTGTACTAATTTTTTAGTAAAAAAACTCTGTATATAATACCCCAAGAAAATTGAACAATTTTTTGTAAAGTTTTATTCTCTTAGAG
>CAYLKG010000035.1:0-19671 GCA_964384195.1 uncultured Aliarcobacter sp.
TGTTTCTTACGAGTTTTAGATATATTTTTTATGAATTTAACGTGCGAAAGTTAAGATATTAAAAAAGGAAAATAACCTAAAATTTTCAATAATAATTTTACTTAGCAGAAAATTTTACATATTTTTTATATTTATTTTGGTTATACTAAATTCCAAATAAAATATTTAGAAAGGATTTTACTATGAACAAGCTTTTATGGCTTGTAGTAGCAATAGTTGGAGCTTTATGCTTCGGTTATTTAGCACTGCAAAATGGTGAAACTGTTTCAGCTATGTATTTAGTTGTAGCAGCTGTATGTATTTATATGATTGCATATAGATTTTATGGAAGGTTCATTGCTTATAAAGTTTTAGAACTTGATAAGAATAGAGCAACTCCTGCAATGATTCATGATGACGGAAGAGATTATGTTCCTACGAACAGATCTGTTTTATTTGGTCATCACTTTGCAGCAATTGCTGGTGCTGGTCCTTTAGTTGGTCCAATTTTAGCTGCTCAAATGGGATATTTACCTTCAATGTTATGGATACTTGTAGGTGGAGTATTTGCTGGTGCTGTTCATGACTTTGTAGTTTTATTTATATCTTCAAGAAGAGATGGAAGATCTTTAGGTGAAATTATAAAAGATGAATTAGGTACTTTTACAGGTGCTGTTACAATGATAGCTATATTTGGTATTATGCTAATTATTATCGCTATTTTATCAATGGTTGTTGTAAAAGCTTTAGCTGAGTCACCTTGGGGATTATTTACAATTGCTATGACTATTCCAATTGCTATTTTCATGGGTATTTACATGAGATATTTAAGACCTGGAAAAGTTGGTGAGGCATCTGTTATAGGATTTGTACTTTTACTCTTAGCTATTCATTATGGAAGCATTATTGCTGCTGATCCAGTTTGGGCTGCGAGATTTACATTTGATGCTCCAACATTAGCAATCATCATGATGGCTTATGGTTTTATAGCTGCAGTTTTACCTGTTTGGTTCTTACTAGCTCCAAGAGATTATCTATCAACTTTCCTAAAAATAGGCGTTATTGGTTTAATGGCTATTGCAATTGTTATTGTTGCTCCAGATATTCAAATGCCAAAAACAAACCCTCAATATTTTGATGGAACTGGTCCTGTATTTGCAGGAGCAATTTTCCCATTCTTATTTATTACTATTGCTTGTGGTGCTATTAGTGGATTCCACGCTTTAATTTCAAGTGGAACAAGTCCAAAAATGCTTGAAAATGAAACTCATGCATTACCTGTTGGATATGGTTCTATGTTAATGGAAAGTGCTGTTGCTATTATGGCTTTAATTTGTGCAACTATCTTACATCCAGGATTATATTTTGCAATTAACTCTCCTGCTGCATTTATTGGAACAGACATTGTTAATGTTGCTCAAACTATTTCTGGTTGGGGATTTACTGTAACTGCTGAAGAAATAAAAGCGTTAACTACAAATATTGGAGAACAAACAATTCTTTCAAGAACTGGAGGGGCACCAACATTTGCTATTGGAGTTGCTCTTGTACTTCATGAATTATTTGGTGGAATCGATATGATGGGATTCTGGTACCATTTTGCTATTTTATTTGAAGCTTTATTTATTTTAACTGCTGTTGATGCAGGAACTAGAGCTTGTAGATTTATGGTACAAGATATTTTAGGAAATGTTTATAAACCTTTAGGAAATACAAGCAACTATGCAGCAGGTATTTTAGCAACTGCACTTAGTGTTGCTGGTTGGGGATATTTCTTATACCAAGGAACAATTGATCCAAAAGGTGGAATTTATTCATTATGGCCATTATTTGGAGTAAGTAACCAAATGCTAGCTGGTATGGCTCTTTTACTTGCGACTGCTATTTTAGTTAAGATGGGTAAAGCAAAATATACTTGGGTTACTGTAATACCTGCTATTTTCGTATTAACAGCAACAATGTATGGTGGAGTTCAAAAAGTATTACCATTTAAAGAAGGTGATAGAGTTCATAACTCTGTAAGTCACGTTGCAACTGCTCAAATTCAGATTAAAAAAATTGCTGATTTAGAAGCAAAATTACCAACGCTTACAGAAGAAACTGATATTGCTAAAGCTAAAAAAGATATATCAGTTGCACAACAAGTTAAATTCTCAAATATAATTAATGCAATTTTATGTGTATTCTTTATGTTTGCAACAACTCTTGTGATTATTGCAACTTTAGGAATTTGTTTTGGAAAAATAAGAATTCCTTTAAAAGAAACTCCTTATGTAAGGCTAGATAGTTTACAAAAGGCTTGATATGATTAAACAGATCAAAGCTTTTTATGAAAAATCTGAAAAGTTTTTTCATCCCCTTGTGGGACTTTCTAGCTATGAGAAATATCTTGAACATATGAAGAGAATTCATCCTGACAAAGATGTTTTAAGTAGAGGTGAGTTTTTCAAAGAAGCCATCGATAGAAAGTATAATACTGGTGGCTTTAAGAAGTGTTGTTGAAATTTTTAGAGTAGAGTATCTACTACACATATTTAAACAGAGGTTTTTTAAATCTCTGTTTTTCATTTTTACTGCTTTTATACATTTTAATAAATAAGCTCTAGGACTAATATTTTCTTCAAAATTCTCATGTTTATCATATCTAGCACCCATTGTTGTTCTTTCATTTGCAAATGCCAAATTTTGTGTCAAAATTAGTGTTACACTACTTATAGCTATTTTAATTTTTATTCTCTTTCCTTCGTTTTAAATAATTATCAACTAGAAAAATAAAAAATAATTTTTGAAAATCTTTGATTTTGCTATTTTGTTGCTTTTATTCTTTGCAATAATTCAGGTAATTGCGGGGTTAAAGAATTGTTTTTTTTGTAAAGGGGAAAATATGACGGAGAGACAATTAGTAAATATAATAAAATACTCGCCTATTTTAGTTCTTCCTTTGATTATAATTATAATTTTTGTATTAGAAATTATTAATTTTAAGAAAAGTTTTGAAGAAAACTACAACAGAGTTTCTAACTATTTAATAGAAAAAGAGGAGAAACTACTAGAAAAAAACTCAACCATTGCTATTGAAATACTTGAATACAACTCAACCCTAAATGGCAAAAGAATAGATGCAAATATAATTTTTGATTTATTTAAAAATATAAACAAGAAAACTAGCTACTACTTCTTTATCTTTGATATGGATGGAAAAGTAATAGTTCATAGCTATCTTAGGCATCTTGAAGGTCAGAATTTAAAGAATTCCGAAATTGAACACTATAAAGACGCTACAAATAAAATTATCGATAAAAATAATAATTCAACTTTTATTGAATATTTTTGGCAAAATCCAAATACAAATAAACTAGAAAAAAAGATTTCTTTTATTAAAAATATTCCAAATACAAATTTAATAATTGGAAGTGGATTTTATCCAGCTGATTTAACACAAATTGCTCAAAATCAAAAAAATATTTTGGAAAAAGAGTATAGAACTAGATTAAATGGTGCTATTGCAATTTCAAGTCTAATGATTATAATATCAATGTTTTTAGCAAAAAATATTTCAAATAAACTAGTTTTTGCTTTTGAAAACCTAAATCGATCTATTTGCAAAAAAGAGGAAGAGTTAGAAAATCTTCAAAATGACATTGAAAATAGAGTGCTCACAAGAACTCAAAGAATACAAGAAGATTTTAACAAAATGGAAAGTATCGCATGTATTGATAATCTTACAAAAATCTATAATAGATTTGCATTCTTTAAAGAACTTGATAAATTAAAAGGTAAAAAGTTCTGTTTAATTATGTTTGATATTGACCATTTTAAAAAAATAAATGATACTTATGGGCATGATGTTGGGGACTTTGTATTAAAAGAACTTTGTCAAGTTGTCGATAACAAACTTCGCAAAGGTGATGTTTTTGCAAGATATGGAGGAGAAGAGTTTATTATTATTTTCCCAAATTCTACGATTCAAGCTGCTATTTCTATTGCAAATCGTATTAGAAAAGATATTGAAAGCCATGATTTCAAAAAAGTTCCTCAAGTTACTGTTAGCTTAGGAGTAATTGAAGTAAAAGAAAATACTCTTGTAGAAATTTTTCTTAAAAATGTTGATATTGCACTATATAAGGCAAAAGAAAATGGAAGAAATAATGTTGTTGTTTTTGAAGAGATAATAAGTTAAATTACTCATATCTCAATGCATCTATTGGATTTAATCTAGCAGCTTTTCTTGCAGGAAAATAACCAAAAACAACTCCAATTAAAGTAGAAAAACCAAAAGCTATTAAAATAATTTGAGTATTTATAATATATGGCAACTCAAAAGCTCCAACTGCGACATAACCAATACCTAAACCTAAAAATACTCCAATAATTCCACCCCAAGTTGAAAGAACAATAGCTTCGATTAAAAATTGCATTAAAACTTCATTTTGCATAGCTCCAATTGCAAGTCTAATACCAATTTCACGTGTTCTTTCTGTAACAGAAACTAGCATAATATTCATAATACCAATTCCACCAACAAGTAAAGATATGGCAGCTATTGAACCTAGTAAATAAGTAAGCATTTTTGTAGTGCTAGTTATTGTATTTAACACATCTTTCATATCTCTTATGTGAAAATTATCACTTTCACCAATTTTTATTGCTCTTCTTTCTTGCATTAGAGAAATAATTTGCTCTTTTGCTTCTTCGATATAGATATCTTCTTTAACTGAGACAATAATAGAAGATACATCAAGATTTCCTTGAATCTTTCTTTGATACATTTTTAAAGGGGTTATTACAACCTCATCTTGGTCTCTTCCAAAACTACTAGCACCTTTTGAAGCCAAAACTCCAATAACAGTACAAGGAAAATTTTTAAATCGAATTGTTGCACCTATTGGATTTTCATCTCCAAAAATATTTTTTACAACAGTTGTTCCTAAAATACAAACAGATTTTCCACTCTGCTGTTCGCTCTCTTCAAAAATTCTTCCTTGTTCTACTTCCCAATCTTTTATAACAAAATAATCATTTGTAGTTCCAACAATTAAAGATGAGTTACTCTTATTTCCAAAAACCACATTTGCCATACTAGAATTCTCAGCTGTTACACCTTTTAGATTTGCAACTTCGTTTTTAATTGCAGTAATATCCTCATTTTTAAAAGGTTTTGCACTATTGTCATCTCTAGGAGCTCCTCTTTTTTCTTGACCAATTCGAACATTTAGCATATTACTACCAAGTTTTTCAATATTTGCTGTAACATTTGCTGTTGTTCCATCTCCAATCATAACCATAGCAATAACTGAAGCAACACCTATTACTATTCCTAAAACAGTAAGAATAGATCTTAAAATATTTCTTCTAATCTCTTTCATTGCAATTATCAAAGCATTTAATAACATTATTTAAATCCTTTTTTTAAAGAGTCTTCAATATTTCCATCCCTAAAATATATAACTCTAGATGCATAAGCTGCCATCTCTTCTTCATGAGTTACCATAATAATTGTAATATTTAATTCTTGATTTAATTTTTTAAGAAGTTCCATTACTTCAATACTTTTTATACTATCAAGATTTCCAGTTGGCTCATCTGCTAGAAGCAAAAGCGGATCTGTAACAATTGCTCTTGCTATTGCAACTCTTTGTTGTTGTCCTCCACTTAACTCTGCTGGTGTATTTTTAATCACTCTTTCAAGTCCAACTTTTTTTAAAGCTTCAACAGATAGTTTATATCTTTTATCTTTTGGAACTTTTCTATAAATCAAAGGTAATTCAACATTTTCTAAAGCAGTTGTTCTACCTAAAAGATTAAATCCTTGAAAAACAAAACCTATGTAATTTCTTCTTAATATTGCCATTTGATTTAAATTCAAATTCTCAACATTTACACCATCAAATAAATACTCACCACTACTTGGTTTATCTAAACATCCAATAATATTCATAGAAGTAGATTTTCCACTTCCACTAGCACCCATAATTGCTACAAATTCACCTTTATATATTTTTAAATCTACACCATTTAGCGCATAAGTTATGTTAGCACCCGTTCCATAGCTTTTTTTGATATTTTTAAACTCAATTAAAATATCTTTATTTTGCATTTTGACTCTTTTGAGAAATTATTACCTCATCTCCTACTTTTAAATCTTCTGAAAAAATAGATGATTGTTTTGAATCACTATCAAGAATTTTAACTTTCAACTCTTTAGGACTTCCATTCTCAAGCAAATAAATAGAACTTAGACCATCTTTTGATTTATTATCTTTTACTCCTTGTGTTTTATCAAAATTTGGAGGTCCACTAAATGGTGGTTTTTTAGACATTTTTAATTCTTCTTTTGTTTTTGGAGTAAATCTTAATGCACTGTTTGGAATTAAAAGTTGGTCTTTTACATTTTTTGTAATAATTTTTGCATTTGCCGTCATTCCAGGTTTTAACAATAACTCATTATTATCAACACTTACAACCGTTTCATAAGTTACAACACCATTTGTTGTTATTGGATTTAATCTTACTTGTTTTATTTTTCCTTTAAACTCTTTATTTGAATAAGCATCAACCGTAAAAGTTACATCTAAGCCATCTTTAATATCAGCAACATCAGCTTCATCAATACTTACAACTAAATCCATATTTGTCAAATCTTTTGCTAGGGTAAATAGTTTTGGAGCTGACATAGTTGCTGCCAAAGTTTGTCCTATTTCAACTTCTTTATTTAAAACTATTCCTTTTATACTTGATTTTACACTCGCTTTTTCTAAGTTTTGTTTGTCATTTTTCAAGTTTGATTCAGCTTGTAATACTTTTGATTTTGCTGCTTCCAAACTTGAAAGTGCTGCTTCATAAGTAAATTTTGTATCATCTAACTCATTTTTTGATGGATATTTTCCATTTGAGCTATCAAACATTTTTTTTGTTCTATCATAAAGTAATTTCTTATTTTTTAAGTTTACTTCACTCTCTTTTTGATTTGCTTTTGCAATTGCTAAGGCTGCCATTGAACTTTCAACTTGTGCTTCTAGTTTTTTTGTATCTATTTTTGCTAAAACCTGCCCTACTTCAACTTCATCATTGAAATCAACAAATATCTCTTTTATTGTTCCTGAAACTTCAATTCCAATTTCAACACTATTTGTAGGTTTAATATTCCCACTAGCACTAACCATTACAGTTAAATCACCCTTTTTTGCTTTTATAGTTGTATATTCTACTTTTTTCTCTTGTTTTGGAAAAAATATATAAATCAAAATAGTAATAACTAAAATAACTATTATTAAACTTATAAATTTATACGATTTTTTACTATCTTTGTAATTATTTAATTCTTTACTTAAATTACTCACATTTTTACCTTTTAATTTTTTATTTGAAAATATAATTTTGCATATTGTTGCAAAATACTTATATCATTTATTTTTAGGTCATACAAATTTATCTCTTTTGTATTTTTTAAAATATCTAAATCATATGTTGAAGTCATACCAGCTTGATTTGAAATTTCATTTGTTTTAATCAATTCATCATAAAGTCTAATATTGTCTTGTATTGTTTTAATATGCTTTTTATATGTATCAATTTTTACTAAAAGTGTCTCAAAACTATTTGATTCTTCATTCTTAACATCATTTACCAAAGCTTTTTGTTTTAATACTTCAAGTTTTGCCTCTTCAAGTTTTGTGGATTTATTATAATCATATAATGGCATTTCTAATCCAAGAGTAGCACTAGCACCTGAATCATCTCTTTTTGTATCTTTTAAGTTTTTGAAAAAAGTATCTGCACTGCTTGAGTAATCAACTCCTGTTGAAAAATATATCTTTGGTAAATAATTTGTCTTTTGCTTCTCATAATCTGTTTTAAGCATGGAAACCTTTGCTTCTTCTTGTAAAATATTCAAATTTTTACTCATAAAATCATCTTTTAAAATCAAAGGAAAATCCAAAATTTCTATCTCTTGATACTTCAAATCTGTATATTTTGCCAACTCAAACTCTTGCTCTTTCAAGGAATTTTCAAGGCTTATTATCTCTTTTTTTATCAAATTTTTATTCATAATTGCATTATTTAACTCAATAACATCACCTTTGCCAGCTTCATATTGAATAGTTTTAATTATCTCTTCAATTTCTTTATTTAAACCTTTGTATTTTGCTTGGTCAATTTGTAAATTTATCTTATTTATTTCCAAAAGAATATTGTAAATATTTTGTAAATAATTCTGATTTTGATTTTCCCAAACCAACATATCATAATTATATTTGTCTTTAGCATACTCTATTTGAAGCTCAATTCCACCTGATTCAAAAATAGATTGTTTAAAACTAATAGCTGCTTTTTTTGTATATTTTCTATTCTCTTCTAACTGAGTATTTTTTCCAAAACTATGATTTCTGGTTAAACTCGAACTAAAACCAACTGTTCCAATCCAACTATTTTTTAAATTTTGATATTTTGTTTCAATAGACTTTTTATTTAATTCTTGGTACTCTTTTTTATCTTTTTGAAGCACATCCATACGGGATTGATTTGCAAGAGCAAAAGAACAAAACATTAAATAAAGTAATACTTTTTTCAAATCTTTTCCTTGAATTTTTAAATATTGAAATTTTATCCCTTCATATTTAACGATATTTTAACATAAACTAAATATAATTCTATTCATTAGGATAATTATTATCAATATTACAATAAAATTCTGAGGATAAGTTTATGCAAAACGTAGAAAACCTGAAACATTTAGTTGACTATGGAGTAATTACTTTATTAATTATAATGAGTTTTGTAGCAGTTTTTTTCTTTATAGAAAGAGTGATTTTTTACAAAAAAATAGATATAAAATCTTATAAAACAAAAAAAGCTTTAGATGTAGCACTTACAAAACACCTTACTATTATTGGAACAATTGCTTCAAACTCACCTTATATAGGACTTTTAGGAACTGTATTAGCAATTATGCTTACATTTATGACGATGGGAAATGCTGGAGACATTGATGCTTCTAAAATTATGGAAAGTCTTGCATTAGCTTTAAAAGCAACTGCTGTTGGATTAGTTGTTGCTATTATTTCTATGGTTTTTTATAATATCTTAAGTCGGTTTGCAGAAGTTTTAGAGAGTGAATATGAAACTACAGAAATATGATTCAATAAATGTAATACCATTTATTGACGTTTTATTGGTACTTTTAGCAATAGTTTTACTAACTTCGACTTTTATTACAAAAGGAATAATTCCTGTAAGCTTACCAGATGCCAAAAACGCTAATAAATTAAAAAGTGATAAAGAGATAGTTATAGTAATAAATGACCAAGGTGAACTGTTTTTAGAAGATAATAAAATAGCTTTAGAATATATTGAACTTGAACTTTTACAAAAGTCAAAAGACACTCCCATTCATTTAAATACAGACAGAAACAGTAAATTTGAACATTTTGTAAATGTATTAGATATGTTAAAGAAAAATAATTTTTCTAATGTATCAATAATAACAAAGAAGTAAAGACCGCAAAATATGAAACGATATTTGAACTCTTTTTTAATAACTAGCTTTTTATATTTAAGCCTTGGTATAATTTTCGTATATACAATAAATGAAATAAAAATTGAACCAAAAAAAGAAGAAACTATTACAAAGATATCTCTGAATAGTATAAGTATCCAAAAAGTTCAAGAGAAAAAAGTAGAATCTATAGTTGAGCAAAAACCTGAGCCAATTGTTGAAAAAATTATTGAAAAACCTGAACAAAAAAAGCTTGTTGAAAAACCAAAAAATGTTGAGAAAATAGTACAAAAACAAAAAATAATAGAAAAACCTAAACAAGAACTTAAACCTAAACAAGAAGAAAAAGTTATAGAAGAGACAAAAAATATAATTCAAGAAAATCCAGTTGTTACAGAAACTATAAAAAAAGAAATACCAATTGAACAAACTCTAAATAAGGCTCAAATTAATAGCATAGAAGATACTTATTTATCAAAAGTAAAAGCAAAAATAGAGAAAAATAAGGTTTATCCAAAAATTGCAAAAAAATTAAATCAAAGTGGAAAAGTTTTAGTTTCTTTTGATATTTTAAAAGATGGAAAAGTTATAAATATAAGAATTATACAAAATTCAAAATTTGAAAAATTAGATGAAGCCAGCGTAGAACTACTTACAAATATTGGATTTTTTGAAGCAATTCCTAGTGAACTTAATAAAACAGTTTGGAATATTCAAATTCCAATAAATTATCAAATAAACTAAGAAAAAATTCTTAGTTTATTAAGTCTTTTATAAATTGAACAGCCATTCTTACACCCGTTCCACTTGCTCCATAAGGATTATATCCCCAAGATTTTTCAACAAATGCAGGTCCAGCTATATCAAAATGTATCCATTTATTTTTATTTTCTTCATAAATAAAATTATCTAAAAACATTCCAGCTGTTATCGCTCCACCATATCTTGTATTTGAAATATTACAAACATCTGCTATTTCTGATTTAATACATTTTTTTAAATATCTATTAAAATCTAGTTTTGTTGCGTATTCACCTGAATTTTGGCAAGAGATTAAAGCTTTTTGTTTAAGTTCTTCACAATTTCCCATAATTCCAGTTGTATACTCTCCAAGACCAACCACACAAGCTCCAGTTAATGTTGCAAAATCAAAAATATAATCAATATCTTTAATCTCATCTTGCGCATAACATAAACAATCAGCAAGAACTAACCGCCCTTCAGCATCTGTATTTCTAACTTCTATTGTTTTTCCATTTTTAGCCCTTAAAATATCATCTGGTTTATAGGCATTTCCACCAATCATATTTTCAACAGCTCCAACAATAGCATGAACTTCAATAGGAAGTTTAAGTGCAGCAATAGTTTTAATAGTATTTAAAACAGCAACCCCCCCTGATTTATCAGCTTTCATTGTTATCATAAAATCAGCTGGCTTTAAAGATAAACCACCACTATCGTAAGTAAGCCCTTTTCCTACTAAAACAATTTTTGTTTTTGCTTTTTTAGGTTTATATGTCAAATGAATCAACTGAGATTCATGAACAGAAGCTCTACCAACACTATGCATTGACATCATTTTTTGTTTTTCAAGATATTTTTCTCCAAAAACTTCACATTCTAAGTCAAACTCTTTTGCGATACTTTGTGCTTCTTGAGCAAAACTTTTAGGAGTAAAATCAGCTGGTGCAGTATTTACCATATCTCTAGCAGAGTTTACAGAACTTGCTATAATTTTTGACTCTTCTAGAATACTTGTTAATTTAGAATTTTTTGTTTCTACTATAAAATTTAACTCTAATTCATTTTTATTTTTTTCACTTTTATAATTTTCAAATTTATAAGCTCCTAAGATAGAACCTTCAACTAAAGCTTTAAAATTTTCTTCTAAAGTGTTATTTAAAACTAATTTTGCTGTTTTAAATTTTGTTGTAGACGCTTTTTTAATTGCATTAGCTATACAAATAGCAAGAGAATCATAATTAAACTCTTCAAAAGCTGAATAAATTTTTTTTGATTCTGGTAAAAAAATAGACACTTCATCTTTTATTTTAAAATCTAAACTTTCTAAAAGCTCTTTTTTTTCTCCTAATTCTTCTATACTATTTACTAAAATTATCTCTAAATCAAAATCTTTTGCTTTAGTTTTTTCTAAAATCTTAATTTTCATCCATTATCCTTTTTTCCATTTTTTTTGTAGCTTTATTAAAATAATAAATTATTCCTCCACCAAAAGTAAGAGCAATAGGAACTGCTAAATACCAGTGCTCTTTTGCCCAATGAAGCACAATCATAATTTCATTTCCAAAATACCAAACAGGAACAATAGTAATAGCAGCCCAGCACCAAGCTGATATTAAATTTATTAATGCAAACTTTTTCGCATCATATCTTGTAATACCAATTGAAATTGGAATTATTGTTCTCATTCCATACATATATCTTTGCGTAAAAATTATAGGCCAACCATGTTTTTTAAGGAGTAAATGAGCAAAAGCAAACTTTCTTCTTTGGCTTTTTAATTTTCTTAAAACTGCTGTTTTATTAAATCTTCCAATGTAAAAATATACCTGATCTCCAGCAAAACCACCAAGACCTGCAATAAAAATTGCCATATATAAATTCATATCTCCTGTATGAGTCAATAAACCTGCCATAACAAGCCCTGCTTCACCTTCTAACATTCCCCAAACAAAAAGTATGATATATCCATATTCTTTTAATAAATAGCCAAATTTAGCATCTAAACCTTCAACAGGAGCATTGTATAAAGTATATCCAAGGAAGAAAGCGAATAATGCCAATCCAACTGCAAAAATTTTCCCCGAATATGGTTGAATTTTTATAAATAATTCTTTCATTTATTATCCTAATTAGTCAAATTTTAATAACTCTTTTGCTTGAATCATATCTTTATCACCTCTACCTGACAAACATATAATTACAGTTTTTCCTTTTAATTTATCTTTTGCTTTTTTTAAATATGCAACTGCATGAGAAGATTCAAAGGCTGGTATTATTCCCTCTTTTCTACTTAACCAAACAAATGCATCTAATGCTTCATCATCTGTTACATTATCGTATGTAACTGTTTTATTATCTTTATGGAAAGAGTGTTCAGGTCCAACTCCAGGATAATCAAGTCCTGCACTAATACTATGTGCTTCTAATACTTGTCCATCACTATTTTGAAGTAAATATGAACATTGTCCATGTAAAATTCCAGGACTTCCAAGAGCTAAACAACTTCCATGTTTATCTGTATCAAGACCTAATCCACCTGCTTCAATTCCAACACAAGTAACACTAGAGTCTTCTAAAAAGTGCGAGAACATCCCAATAGAATTTGAGCCTCCACCAATACAAGCAACAACAAAATCAGGTAATTTTCCCTCTTTTTCTAAAATCTGTTTTCTTGCCTCATAACCAATAACTGCTTGAAAATCTCTAACCATCATAGGGTATGGATGAGGACCTGCAACAGTTCCTATTATATAAAATGTATCCCTTGCATTTGTAACCCAATATCTAATTGCATCATTCATAGCATCTTTTAGAGTTTTACTTCCACTCTCAACTGCAACTACTTTTGCACCTAAAAGTTTCATTCTAAAAACGTTTAGCTCTTGTCTAGCAACATCTTTTGCACCCATGAAAACTGTGCACTCAAGTCCTAGTAAAGCTGCAATTGTAGCTGTTGCAACTCCATGCTGCCCTGCTCCAGTTTCAGCAATTACTTTTGTTTTTCCCATTTTTTTTGCTAGTAAACCTTGAGCAATAACATTATTTACTTTGTGTGCACCTGTATGATTTAAATCTTCTCTTTTTAAATATACTTTAGCACCTATTTCTTCGCTTATATTTTCAGCAAAATACAAAGGTGTCTCTCTACCCACATAATCTTTTAAAAAGTAGTTTACTTCTTTCCAGAAATCTTTATCAAATCTATATTTGTTGTACTCAAGCTCTAACTCTTTTAATACAGGCATAAGTGTTTCAGGTACATACTGACCACCAAAAATACCAAATTCACCTTTTGAATTTGGATCAAACGGGCTTTTTTTAGGAATGTAATTACTCATAAATCTCTCTTTATATCTCTAAAACTGAATAAACAGGTACTATCTTTTCTAATTTACTTTTACCAGGTAAAACTGTAAAATTTATTATAAAACATGCTTCAACCAAGCTAGCTTCTAATTTATTTATCAAACTAGCTGCAGCATAAGCCGTACCACCACTTACAACCAAGTCATCAATTAGTAAAACTCTTTTGCTTTCAGTTGAATTAAAAGCATCTAAATGAATCTCAACTTCATCAAAACCATATTCTAGCTCATATTTTTCGCACACTGTTGTACTAGGAAGTTTTCCTTTTTTTCTAATTGGTACAAATCCAATATTAAGTCTTGTAGCCAATGCCGAACCAAAGATAAAACCTCTAGCATCAATTCCAGCAACATAATCTAAATTATATGATTTATATTTTTCTTCAAGATGGCTCATTAGAAGTTCAAAAGCATCTTTATTATTTAAAAGTGTCGTAATATCTTTAAAACTAATCCCTGGCTTTGGGAAATCTTCAACTGTTCTTATAGAGTTTAATAAAAACTCTTTTTGCTTATCGTCTAAAAATTTAATATTATTCAAAATAACCTCTACTATTTAAGAAAAGTTGTATATTCTAACTAAATAAATATTATTTCTTTATGATATTTAAAAAAATATCCAAACTAATATATAATATAAAAAAATTATTAAAAAGGTTTAATTATAAAACTTTATTGTTTTTTATTACTATTTCGTTTTGTCATTGTATAGATGTAAGAGAAAAAGAATAAACTAACAAACTTCATAGCTCTTTGTTACTAGACCATCATCTCTTATTTTTGTACAAACTGATGAAGTTTTAGTAGTATCCACTTTTAAATCGATTGTTATTGAAGTTTTAGTTTTATTAATTTCAAGCTATAAACAATCATTTTTATCACTTATTTTCAAATCTTCAATATTCCAATTATAGAGGTAATATTCATAGCTTCTGTTATCTTATCAATTTTATTATTTAATAAATAGTAACTTTGTATATATTTTATAGCTGTATTTGCATCTCTTTTTATAGTTGATACTAAAGCACTGTCTTTATATCCATAAATTTAGGAACAGCTAAAGCAACAATTATCCCTAAACTAACTATTGCAAAAATCATTCGAGAAAAGAAAAAGTACTCTTCAAAACAACCTCTTTAAAATAAATTTAAAGAAATACAAAAAATTTGGTCTCAAAATAATATTATTTATTATAAAATATTTGGAATATCTATATTTGTCTCTTTTTCAACATCAGCAATTGTTTCAAAAACCACTTCTATTGGGGCTGTTCCGCTAAAATCATTCTCTTTATCAATAAATTTCGTAAGATTTTTATGAAAATCAAGTTTTACTGTACCAATTGGACCATTTCTTTGTTTTCCAATAATTATTTCAGCCTCTTCAATTGGTTTATCTTGAAACTTAGATTTGTAATCTTCACCTTTATCTTTTGCTTCCTTCTCTTTTCTAGCCTCATCTCTTTGTTTATAAACATCATCTCTATAAACAAACATAATAATATCAGCATCTTGTTCTATAGCACCAGATTCTCTTAAATCACTTAGCATTGGTCTTTTATCAGGTCTATTTTCTAAACCTCTATTTAGCTGAGAAAGTGCGACAATTGGTATTTTAAGCTCTCTTGCAAGCATTTTTAATCCTCTACTAATATCAGAAACTTCTTGATGTCTATCTTTATTTCCAAGTCCTTGCATTAGTTGAAGATAATCTATAATTACAAGGCTAATTTTATTATCTTCATTTTGTGCTAATTTTCGCACTCTTGCTCTTAGCTGATTTATATTAATACTTCCACCATCATCAACAAAAAGTTTCTTACTATTTAACTGATTAAAAGCATCAGTAAGTTTTGACCACTGATTATCATCCATATCACCTTTTCTTAAATTTTGCAAAGGGATAGATGTTTTTGCTGCAAGTATTCTTAGCATAAGTTGTTCAGCTGGCATCTCTAAAGAAAAAAAGACAACCCCTTTATCTCTTTCGATATTTTTTAATGCCATATTTAAAACTAAAGCCGTTTTTCCCATAGCAGGACGAGCAGCAATAATTACTAAATCACCTTCATTAAATCCAGTTGTTTTTTTATCAAGTGAATCAAATCCTGTTGTTTGTCCAATTAAAAATTTATTTCCAAGTTTTTTCATCTTTTCAATATATGCTAAAGTATCACCTGTTACTGTTTGCATATCTTTTAACTCACTTGTTGCACTGTTCGTTGAGATTTTGTAAAGTTCTCCTTGAATAGTGTCTAAGGCTTCATTTGCACTAATTTGTTCTTCTATTGCAACTTTTTTTATAGTTGTTGCAAGCGTTGCTAACTCTCTTTTTACAGAAGCATCTTTTATCTCTTTTACGTAAGCTTGTGTATTTGTAATTGGATTGGCACTTAATATCTCAAGCAAAACTGAATCATCAATATCTTTTGAATTTATTTTGTTTCTAATAAAATCTTCATCTATTGGCATATCATCTTCATGAAGTTTTATCATCGCTTCAAAAATAGATTTATGTGCAGGAAGGTAAAAATCTTTTGGTTTTAAAACCCCTAAAATATCTTCAAGCTCTTCAGGATTAAAAAATATTGAGCTTAAAACAGCTCGTTCAATATTTATACTATAAATACTATCCATTATATTTTTCTTTTTGCTTCAAACTCAACTTCTTCAACAAACTTATTTATAAGTGCATCTCCACTTAGTTTTGCAATAATTTCACCTTTTTTCATAACCAAACCGCTACCTTTTCCAAAAGCAATAGCAACATCAGCAGCTTTTGCTTCTCCAATAGCATTTACAACACATCCCATCACTGAAACATCTAAAGGTGTTCTTATGTGTGAAGTTCTTTTTTCAATTTCTGCAACTGCACTTACTAAATCAGCTTCAATTCTTCCACAAGTTGGACAAGATATAATATTTAATCCCTCTTTTGAAATTCCTAAATCTTTTAAGATTGCTTTTCCAACTTTTATCTCTTCTTCAAGCTCACCTGTCATTGAAACTCTTAAAGTATCACCTATTCCATCAAGAAGCAAGCTTCCTAGTGCAATTGAAGATTTTATAGTAGAGTGAAATTGTGTTCCCGCTTCAGTTACACCTAAATGAAATGGATAATTATTCATAGGTCTTAAAGTTCTGTATGCTTCAACTGTTCTTTGAACATCACTAGCTTTTAGTGAAATTTTAATATCTGTGAAACCTAAATCTTCTAAATACTTAATATTATAATCAGCGCTAGCAACCATTCCTTTTGCTGTTTGTCCATATTTATCTTCAAACTCTTTTTCTAAACTTCCACAATTAACTCCAATTCTAATTGGAATATTTCTATTTTGACAAGCTTTTACAACCTCTTGAACTCTTTTTTTATCTCCAATATTTCCTGGATTAATTCTAATACAATCAACTACTTCAGCAGCTATTAAAGCTAATTTATAGTGAAAGTGAATATCAGCAACAATAGGTAAATCAACTTGTTTTTTTATCTCTTTTAAAGCATTAGCATCTTCAATATGAGGAACTGCAACTCTTACAATATCAGCACCTGCGAAATGAAGTTTTCTTATTTGCTCAACAGTAGCTTCAACATCTGATGTTTTTGTGTATGTCATAGACTGAACACTGATTGGTGCATCACCACCAATTAGGACATTTCCTACTTTTATTTGTTTTGTTGGGTATCTTTTTATCATAAGTGGGATTTTATCCAAAATTGTTTAAATTAATTTGATTAAACTTTTATTTTGATAATTTTCGATAAAATTGCCCACATTTAGAATAAAAGGAATTTAATGCAAGATTTTTCGATTTTTGATTTAATAATTATTGCAATTACATTATTACTTGGACTAAAAGGTCTTTTCAAAGGTTTTATCAAAGAAGTTTTCGGTCTTTTAGGTATTGTTGGTGCTATTTTTGTAGCTTCAAGAATATCTAAAGAGCTTGGAGATTTAATAGCTCCTGTTTTAGTTTTAGAAAATCAAGCAACTATAAAATTAATAGGTTTTATAGTTGCTTTAATAGTAGTTTGGCTTATTGTGTATAGTGCTGGAATGGTAGTTAGTAAGATATTTAGTGCTAGTGGTTTAGGAGCAATAGATAGGATATTTGGATTTGTCTTTGGTGCTTTGAAAATATTTTTAATATTTTCAGTTATTGCATATGCTCTTTATCAAGTTCAGTCATTCAAAAAAGTTATCGATGATAAATTTGCAAAATCTGTAGTTATGCCTCATTTATTAAGCGTTGGTTCTTATATAATAAAATTAGACACATCAACTATAACTCAAAGTTTAGATAAAGCTGTTGATTCAGTAAAATCAAATGAAATAATTGAGAATACAAAGAAAAATATTGAAGAAAATATAGAAGAGACTAAAAAAGATTTACAAGAAAATATAAAAGAACAAGTTACAGAAAATTTGGATGAAAAGTTTAAAGATGTAACTGAGCAACTTTCTAATAAACAAGAAGAGAAAAAATAGAACTAAGAAAAGGATTTAAAATTGTTTGAAAATAAATATATACAACAAAGAATTGAAAAAGCAGAGGCATTAAAAGAATTAGGAATAAATCCTTATGCAAATGACAGCAAAAGAGAATTATCTATTCAAGATTATTTAAATAAAAATAGTGATATTTTTGATGTTGAAACAAAAAGAGATGAAAGTAGAAATTTTACAATAGCTGGAAGAATTAAATTTTTCAGACTTATGGGAAAGGCAAGTTTCTTGAAACTTGAAGATGAAAGCGGAATACTTCAAGTTTATATTGCTAGAGATAACTTAGAAGAAAATTTTTATAATGACATTTTCAAAAAATATGTAGAAGTTGGTGATATTGTTGAAGTTAGTGGTTATCCATTTGTTACAGGACAAGGAGAACTTTCACTTCACGTTGATAGTTTAAAAATACTTACAAAAGCTATCTCGCCTCTTCCTGAAAAATATCATGGAATTCAAGATAAAGAGTTAAGATACAGACAAAGATATTTAGATTTAATTATGAATAGTGATGTTAGAAAAACTTTTCACACAAGATCAAGAGTTATTAGTCTAACAAGAAGATTTTTTGAAGATAAAGGTTTCTTGGAAGTAGAAACTCCAATGATGCACCCAATTGCTGGAGGTGCAAATGCAAAACCATTTGTTACTCATCATAATGCGTTAGGGATTGATAGATTTTTGAGAATTGCTCCTGAGTTATATTTAAAAAGATGTATTGTTGGTGGATTTGAAGCTGTTTTTGAAATTAACAGAAACTTCAGAAATGAAGGAATGGATGCAACTCATAATCCAGAATTTACATCTATTGAATTTTACTGGGCATATAAAACTTACAAAGATTTAATTGAACTTACAAAAGAGTATTTTGGATATTTATTTAAAAATTTAGAATTACCTTCAAAACTTCCTTATGGTGATTTTGAAGTAGATTTTACAGATTTCACAGAAATTCCTTTAATTGAATCTTTACACAAAATTGGTGGAGTTCCGCAAGATGTTGTTGAAAATAAAGAAAAAATATTGGAATTTTTGAAATCAAAAAATCTTGAAGCAAATCCTAAATTAAACTTAGGACAGCTTCAAGGAGAACTTTTTGATGAATTTGTTGAAGATAAACTTATAAACCCTACATTTATTACTGAATATCCTGTTGATATATCTCCACTTGCAAGAAGAAGTGATGAAAAACCTCATTTAACTGATAGATTTGAGTTATTTATTGCTGGCAAAGAGATTGCAAACGCATTTAGTGAGTTAAATGACCCAATTGATCAGTTAGAAAGATTTGAAGGTCAGATGGCAGCAAAAGATAGTGGTGATGATGAAGCACATGAAATGGATGAAGATTTTGTAAATGCTTTATCTTATGGAATGGCTCCAACAGCAGGACAAGGTATAGGAATTGATAGATTAGTTATGATGCTAACAAATCAACACTCAATAAGAGATGTTTTATTATTCCCTGCTATGAAACCTATAAAACATGATTTTGATTTACTTTTAGATGAAAACGAAGAAAAATAAGGAACAAATATGAAGTATATAACAGAAGATAATTTACAAGTTGCAGATGCTGA
>CAYLKG010000036.1:0-18965 GCA_964384195.1 uncultured Aliarcobacter sp.
ACATTATAGCCACTTTGGGCTTTCTATTTTAAATCTTATGGAATTATTTGGGATTATTTAAGAAGATTTTTTGCGAACTGTATCGCTTCATTTGTTACATTTTCGCCACTAATCATTCTAGCTATTTCAGTTATTTTTTCATTATTATTTAATAATTTTACTATTGATATTCCATCTTTTTTATCAACCAAAAAGTGTTGATTTGCACTTGATGTTAATTGAGGTTGATGAGAAATTGCAAAAATTTGATAATTTTTACTAAGAGCTATTAATACTTTTGATATTGCATCACTCTCTTTCCCACTTAAATTTGCATCGATTTCATCAAGAAATAAAACTCCATTTTCTCCAATATCAAAATCTGAAATTGCACTTAAAAGAGCTAACCTTAATCTATTATATTCTCCTGAACTAATAGTATCTAGAGAAACACCATTTAACTCAAAATAGATTTCATCAATACCTGCAAAATCAAGATTTTTTTCTAAAATTTTCATTTCTGCATTATTTAAATACAAAAATTTCAAATAATAATTTATTTTTTCTTCCAATAAAACCAAACTTTCTTTTCTAAAACTTGTAATTTTTTTTGCTAAGTCTTTAATCTCTATTTCTAAAGTAAAGTACTCTTTTTCAAGTCTTGTTTTTGAAAAAGAGATATTCATGAAAGATTCAAGTTCAGCTTTTTTCTGATTTTTGTATTCTAAAGCTTCTTTTATTGAACCAAATCTTTTTTGCAAACTAGATATCTTTTCAATCCTATTTAAAACCTCTTCAATATTTATATCTTCAAGTTCACTCAAACTATCACTTGATTTTTCTAAAATATTGTTAAGTTCATTCATAGCCTCATCAAAAAAAGTAGAATCAACTTCTAAGAGTTGGAGTAAATCGGTAATACTACTATTTAATTCAAAAATAGCACTTGCTTTATTTATAGCTTTTTCTATTTTCTCTTTTTTTGCCAAAGATTTTTTTATAATATTTAGTTTTTCATATTCATCTTCTTTTGGGTCAATCTCTTCAATTTTTGTTATTTCAAACCTTGCAAATTCTTTTAAATCTTCTATCTTTTTTTCATCTTCATAGAGTCTATCTAACTCTTTTTTTATATTAAAATAATCTTTGAATTTTCCATCAAAACTATCTTTTATATTTTTAAATTCTGAACTATTTTTTGTACTTAATCTATCTAAAAAATCTATAATTTTTTGGCTTTCAAAATCACTAGTATCTTTCAAATTTAACTGTTTGATTAGTTTTGAAGATATAGTTTGGAGATTTTTTTTAGATATTGATTGATTATTCAAAAAATATCTAGCTTTCTCTTTTTTTATATTTTTAATAATTAAATCATCGCCAATATCAATTCCATAAGTTGCATCTTCAAAACTATTATTTGTAAATTCTAATTCACTTAACTCACTTTTAACGTCATTAAAAGCAAATAAAGCAAGAATTTCTTGTATAAGTATAGATTTTCCAGCCCCACTAGGTCCCGTAAATACATTTAAACCTTTTTGAAATTCCAAATTAACCTCATTAAAACTAAGGCAATTTTTAATATAAACTCTATTAATCAAATTAATTCCCCCATCTTAATTTTTCACTTAAAACTTCAAAAAAATCTCTACTCGTTCTATTTAACATTTTTGATTTTTTTGTGGCAATTTTAATTTTTATAATCTCGTCTTTTTTCAAATCATATATTTCTTGTCCATCAACAATCACAATAGCACCAGCTTCCTTTGTTACTTTAAATTCTATTTCAAAATCAGCAGGAACAACTATTGGTCTTTGAGTAAGAGAGTGTGGAGCGATTGGCGTTAATATAAAAGCATTTGTAAGTGGATAAACTATTGGTCCGCCTACAGATAAATTATAAGCTGTTGATCCACTAGGAGTTGAAACAATTAACCCATCTCCAAAATATGTATTAAAAGCCTTTTTGTTTATTTTAGCTTTCACTTCAAGCATTGTATAAAGATTTTTTCTAGATATTACTATATCATTAAAAGCAATAAATTTTTTATTTTTTATTTGTCCTTCTATTATCATTCTAGGATTTATTTTATAATCTTTATTTATCAAATCATCAATAAATTTTGGAAGTTGTTCCATGCTTAAATCAGTTAAAAAACCCAATGTTCCTAAATTTATTCCTAAAACCGGTAAATCATATTTAAATGCTTTTCTTGCAAGTCCAAGAAGTGTACCATCGCCTCCTACACTTACTAAAAAATCTACTTTTTTACATAAAGTATCAAAATCAACTCCATCTTTATCAATCATTTTTGCAGAATTATTTTCTAATAATAAATTAATATTTTTTTTTAAAAACAAATCTTCTATCTTAGAAAATATATCTTTTAATTCAGGACTTTGTGGTCTAAGAACTACACCGATATTTTCAATTTTATCTAAGAGTTTGTAACTTTTCTCTGATTTCAATACTTCCTCTTTTTAATAAATTTATATAATAAATCATATTCTAGTAGATTGCTTATATAAATCTAATAAAAAAAGGGATATGCAAAAGCACATCCCCCTTTATATGAAAATTAGAAAAGCTAATTATCCGTTTCTTTTTTTCATAATCTCTTCAGAAACATTTCTTGGAACTTCTTGATAAGAATCAAATAACATAGAGTATGTTGCTCTACCTTGAGACATAGATCTTAAGTCTGTAGAGTATCCGAACATTTCAGATAATGGAATCATTGCAGTAACAAGTTTGATACCTGCTCTGTCATCCATAGATTGAACTTGTCCTCTTCTTTTGTTACAGTCACCAATAACATCTCCCATATAATCTTCAGGAGTTTCGATTTCAACTTTCATCATTGGCTCAAGTAATACAGCACCTGCAGCTGCACTTCTACATCCTTGTTTGAATCCCATTGAAGCAGCTAATTTAAACGCCATCTCAGATGAATCCACTTCGTGGTAGCTTCCATCATAAAGTGTAACTTCAATATCAACCATTGGATAACCTGCAAGAATACCACCTTGCATAGCTTCAAATGCACCTTTTTCAACAGCTGGAATATACTCTTTTGGTACAACCCCACCTTTAATTTCATTGTTGAATTTAAATGTTGGTTCACTACCAGCTGGTAATGGTTTAATCTCTAAGTAAACATGTCCATATTGACCTTTACCTCCAGATTGTTTTGCATATTTGTATTCTTGCTTAACAGCATTTCTAATAGTTTCTCTATATGCAACTTGTGGAGCACCTACTTCAGCTTCAACTTTAAATTCTCTTTTCATTCTATCTACAAGAATTTCAAGGTGTAATTCACCCATTCCTGCAATAATAGTTTGTCCAGTTTCTTCATCAGTCCACACTTTAAATGATGGATCTTCTTCAGCAAGTTTACCTAAAGCAATACCCATTTTCTCTTGATCAGCTTTTGTTTTTGGCTCAACAGCAACACTGATAACTGGTTCTGGGAAATCCATTCTTTCTAGAATTACTGGATCTTTTTCACTTGCAAGTGTGTCACCAGTGATTGTATCTTTAAGACCAACAACTGCACCAATTTCTCCAGCATAAAGTTCTTTAACTTCTTCTCTAGAGTTAGCATGCATTTTTAATAATCTTCCGATTCTCTCTTTTTTCATTTTTGTAGAGTTTAATACGTAAGTTCCAGACTCTAGAACTCCTCTATAAATTCTTGTAAATGTTAATTGTCCAACGAATGGGTCAGTCATAATTTTAAATGCTAAAGCAGCTACTTCACCTTTATCAGTTGAAGGAACGATTACAGCTTCACCATCTTGAGTTTCACCTTTAATATCAGCAACTTCAGTTGGTGATGGTAAATACATCGCAACAGCATCAAGTAATGGTTGGATACCTTTATTTTTGAATGAAGTCCCACAAACCATTGGAGTTACTTCCATAGCTAAACATCTTTTTTTGATTCCAGCTGTGATTTCTTCCTCAGTTAATTCTTCTCCACCTAAGTATTTATCCATTAATTCATCACTTGATTCTGCAGCAGCTTCTACAAGTTTTTCTCTGTATTCATTTGCTAATTCAACTAAATCAGCAGGAATTTCTTCGATTTTATACATTTCACCAGCTTGTGCATCTAGGTTATATGTATAAGCTTTCATTTTTACTAAATCTACCATTCCTCTAAATTGATCTTCTGCACCAATTGGAATTTGAAGTGGAACTGGATTTGCTTTTAA
Organism: uncultured Aliarcobacter sp.; assembly: GCA_964384195.1. Lineage (GTDB taxonomy): Bacteria > Campylobacterota > Campylobacteria > Campylobacterales > Arcobacteraceae > Aliarcobacter. Next base: position 4,204 of record CAYLKG010000036.1, read on the forward strand.
TCTATCTCTTACTTGATTCATAACATTAAAGAAATTAGCACCTGTTCTATCCATTTTATTTACATAGATAATTCTTGGAACTCCATATTTATTTGCTTGTCTCCAAACAGTTTCAGATTGTGGTTGAACCCCACCAACTGAACAAAATACAGCAACAGCACCATCAAGAACCCTCATAGATCTCTCAACTTCAATTGTAAAGTCAACGTGACCCGGAGTGTCAATAATGTTTATTTGTAATTGCTCATTTGTTTTTGGATGATTCCAGAAACAAGTTGTTGCAGCAGAAGTAATTGTAATACCTCTTTCTTGCTCTTGCTCCATCCAGTCCATTGTTGCAGCACCTTCGTGAACTTCTCCAATTTTGTGAGAAACTCCCGTATAGAATAAAATTCTTTCTGTACTTGTTGTTTTTCCCGCATCAATGTGTGCAGCAATACCAATATTTCTAACTCTGTTTAACGGTACTTTTCTTGCCATAATTTTATCCTACCATCTGTAGTGTGCAAATGCTTTATTAGCCTCTGCCATTCTATGTACATCTTCTTTTTTCTTAAAAGATGCTCCTCTTTCGTTTGCAGCTTCGAATAATTCGTTTGCTAATCTTTCAATCATTGTTCTTTCGTTTCTTTTTCTTGAAGCATCAATTAACCATCTTAAAGCTAATGTTTGTCTTCTAACAGCTCTTACTTCAACAGGAACTTGGTATGTAGCTCCTCCAACTCTTCTAGATCTTACTTCTAAAAGTGGTTTAACATTTTCAATTGCTCTTTCGAAAATATCAAAACCTTTCTCTTCACCTCTTTTATCAAGGTTTTCAATTGCACCATAAAGGATTTTTTCTGCAACTGATTTTTTACCATCTAACATAATTGCGTTTACAAATTTTGTGATCACTTTACTATTGTAGATAGGATCAGCCATAATTTCTCTAACTGGAGCTTTTCTTCTTCTCATTTTCTATCCTTCTACTTATTTTTTAGCTTTTGGTCTTTTTGTACCATATTTAGATCTAGATACAGTTCTGTTATTTACACCAGCTGAATCTAACGCACCTCTTACAATGTGGTATTTAACCCCAGGTAAATCTTTTACTCTTCCCCCTCTTACTAGCACAATTGAGTGCTCTTGAAGGTTATGCCCTTCTCCACCGATATATGAAATAACTTCAAATCCTGTAGTTAATCTAACTTTTGCAACTTTTCTTAAAGCTGAGTTAGGTTTTTTAGGAGTAGTTGTATATACTCTTGTACATACTCCTCTTCTTTGTGGACATTTTTTTAATGCTGGTGATTTTGATTTTTCAATCACTTTTTTTCGCTCATTTCTTACAAGCTGATTAATTGTAGGCATTTCTTTCCTTTATAAAATTTGGTTTGAGTAGCTATAGCCCTACTCATGCTTCTCGTAAACTTCAAAACATATTTGAAACGATACTACCATTCTAGGAAACCTGTTGTAGTGTTTTCTAAAAAAGTTTTGCATTATACTTAAAATTCTTTAAAAAATCCTTTATTATTATATTCTTAGCCCTTTTTTATTAAAATCAAAAAAACCATCAAGGATTCAAATGGAAATTTTAGCTTACAACAAGATTGGAAATGGTGTTATAAATATTATTTTTTTACATGAATTAATGGGAGACTCTTCAAATTACAAAGCTTGTTTAAATTATTTTGATGAAAATTTGTTTAGTTGTTTTATGGTTGATTTAAGAGGATATGGAGAATCAAAAAATATTTTAGGAAAATATAATTTGGAAGAATCAAAAAATGACATAATAAATTTAGTCTCTTTTTTGAAATTAGAAAATTATATTTTAGTAGCTCACTCTATGTCAACAATGATTGCACAACACATTGCTAGCGTAGACAAAAGAATGGAAAAAATAATTTTAATAACTCCAATCAGCTATCTTGGAGTAAAAAGTACTTTAAAAGCAAAAGAGAATCTTCTTTCTCAAATGAAAAAGAATAGCGGTAAAATTGAAGAGATAGTTGAGCAATCAAGTAAAAGATATAATTTAATTTGGAAAAAATATCGTGTAAATTTAGCTTATAATTGCTCTTTATTAGAAGCAAGAATTTCTTATATGGATATGTATCTAAATATAGATTTTGAATCTATTGGTAATAATAAACTTAAAATCAATATTCCAATAAAAATAATTACTGGAAAACACGATTTTTCTGTTTTCTCAAAAATTGAAGTCTCAAAATATTTTCAAGAATTTAATGATGTTGAAATAGTAGAATTTGAAGAAGCAGGACATTATCCTATGATTGAATGTCCAGTTTATTTTGCTTCAAAAATAGAGTCTTGGTGCAAATAGTATAAAAAATGCTCTTACTTCAGTTTTTTGACTAGAATTCCAAACTAAAATTAAAGAAGGTAAATATTATGACTAAACAACTATTTCCTTTAGCTATTGGTGGATTAGCTATTGGAACAACTGAATTTATTATTATGGGACTTTTACCAGATGTTGCTAGAGATTTAGGTGTATCTATTCCAGTTGCTGGGTATTTAATATCTGCTTATGCTTTTGGAGTTGTTGTGGGTGCACCTATTTTAGTGGCCCTTAGCTCAAAATTTCCACCTAAAAATATTTTAATAGTTTATATGATTTTGTTTACCCTATTTAATGCCTCAAGTATAATTGTTCCTGATTATAATACACTTTTGATATCAAGATTTCTGGCTGGTCTTCCTCATGGTGCTTTTTTTGGTGTTGGAACAGTTGTTGCAATTAAACTAGCAACCAAAGGCAAAGAAGCTCAAGCTGTATCATCCATGTTTACAGGTCTTACTCTTGCTATACTTTTTGTTGTTCCAATTTTAACATACATTGGTCATATCACAAGCTATAAATGGGCATTTTTTGTTGTCTCATTTTTAGGAGCAATTACTGTTTTGTCTTTATATAAATTTATGCCAAAATTAAAATCTCTTAAATCTGTAACATTTAAAGAAGAGATTGAATTTTTTCTAACATTCAAAGCTTGGCACATTATATTAATTGTTGCAATTGGATTTGGTGGATTATTTGCATGGTTTAGCTATATTGCTCCATTGCTTATAAATGTATCAAAATTTGATCCTAGTTCAATATCTTATTTAATGCTTATTGCAGGAGTTGGAATGGTTTTAGGAAATATTTTAGGTGGATATTTGGCAGATAAGAAAGATCCAATAAAAGTTGCAATTTATCTTCTTTCGTTTATGGTATTTTTCCTAATTCTAGTCTTTTTTTTTAGTGAGAATAAAATAACCTCATTAATTCTAACTTTTATATGTGGAATTTTTGCAATGAGCATAGGAACTCCAATAAATATGGTGATGGTAAAAAATGCAAAAAACTCTGAAATGCTAGGGTCTGCTTTTATGCAAGCTGCCTTTAATGTTGCAAATTCATTAGGTGCTTTATTTGGTGGACTGCCTTTATTATTTGGATACGATTATAATTATCCAGCTTTAGTTGGTGCTTTTATGGCATTTTTTGGACTTATTTTATGTATGTTATTTTATAAAAAATATGAAAAATAATTTTTAGATTAAAAGATTAATTTTTATATTTATTATTAATTTTTGTAAAATTTAGATAATATAAAAGCTCTTAATTAATAAAGTTAGGTTTATAAATGAGTATTAGAAGATTAATTATTATTTTTATTATTTTTGTCTGTTCTTTATCGGCAAATCAACAAGCTAAGAAAATAGCTTATATTGTGTCTGATTTAGAAATACCTTTTTGGCAAATTATGTCTAAAGGAATAAAAGAAAAAGCTAAAGAGCTTGGATATGAAATTGAAGTTTATAGCTCAAATAATTCAAATAAAAATGAACTTAAAAATCTAGCACTTGCACTCTCTTCAAAAATTGATGGATTAATAATATCTCCAATAAATTCATCCTCAGCTGTAACTATTTTAGAAATCAGTAAAACAAATAATATTCCAACAATCGTTGCTGATATAGGTTCAGATAGCGAAGATTATCTCTCTTTTATATCTTCAGATAACAAAGATGGAGCTTATAAACTAGGAAAGATTTTAACAAATTATATGATAAATTTATCTTGGAATAAAGAAGGTACTGTTGGAATAGTGTCTATTCCTCAAAAAAGAGCAAATGGAAAAGAAAGAACGTTTGGTTTTATTAAAGCCTTAGAAGAAGATAATATAAAAGTTGCTGGCTTATATCAACAAATAGATTTTTCTTATGAAGAAACTTATAAATATTCAAAAAAGTTAATAGATGAAAATAAGAATTTAAGAGCAATCTGGCTTCAAGGATCAGACAAGTATAGAGCTGCCCTTGAGGCAATAAAAGATTCAAACAAACAAAATGAGATAGTATTAGTTTGTTTTGATGCTGAGCCTGAGTTTTTGGATTTAATCTCAAAAAATATTTTATTAGGTTCAGCGATGCAACAACCATATTTAATGGGTGAAGAGGCAGTTAAATCTTTAAATGATTATTTTAATAATAAAACTGTAAAAAAAGAACAAAAACTTCCAATTTTAGCTGTTTCTAAAGATAATATTGAAGAAAAATCTAAAATAATAAAATTAAATGTACTGGGAATAAAAGAGTAAATGAAAAATAAATCTTTAATTGTCTCTTTCCTTTTCCCTCTTCTAATTACAATAATTTCAATTATGTCCTTTTATACAATTTATAACTATTTTGAAACAAAAAAAAGATTAGTAGAAGACATTAATATTAGAACTAATTCAACAAAAATTGAATTAAAAGACACTCTTCCTCATTTTATAAACTCTTATGCAATCAATGAATATAAAAAATTGATAGAAAATCAAATGCAAGATATTAATATTTTGGCGATAATCGTAAAAGATTATAGTTATGGAAAAATATTTGGAAAAGAGTTTATTGAAACTGGAAAAATAAGAGATAACGAAAAAGTTATAGATTTTGATAAATATAATATTAAGCAAATTAGTTTGTTAGATGAAAATAAATTTTCTCATGTTAAAGTAATTTTAAAAGATAATTTAGATACTCAAATAGCTGAGATAGAGATATATAGTTCAAATAAATATTTAAAAGAGACCTTAGAAAAAAATGTAAAAAAAAGCTTATTAGAAATAGTCATTTTATCTTTGATTATAACTTTTTTAGTTTTCTTAATAATAAAAATTTTAGTTATAAAACCTATTTCTGAAATTGTAGATGCTATACAAAATGATGATGAATATGGTATTCCAAAAGAAAATATACCACATAATAGTGTTAAAGAGTTCAACGAACTATCATTAAAAATGAATGAAATGATTTCATCTATAAAAAATTCTAAAAATAAAATTAATGAGATTAACAATAGAATGGAATTGATTTTAAACAGTATAAATGATGGAATTTGGGATTGGGACTTAAAAACAAATAAAGTTTTTTACTCTAGCCAGTGGAAAAGAATTTTAGGATTTAATGACAATGAAATAAATGATGATTTAAACGAATGGGAAAAAAGAGTAAATCCAAATCATATAAATGATGTTTATAAAAAAATAAATAACTACTTAAATGGTGAAAGTGATATTTATAAAAATGAACATCAACTAATTTGTAAAGATGGTTCTTACAAATGGATTTTAGATAGAGGTGTTGTAGTTCAAAGAGATGAATTAGGTAATCCTTTGAGAATGATTGGGACTCATACTGATATAACATTTATTAAAGAATTAGAGAAGCAAATAATCAAAGAAAAAGATTTTATTTCTAATATTATTGATAATTCAAATGTTATAGTTTCTATTATTGATACAAATGGAATAATGTTTAAAGTTAATAAATTTACCCAAGAATTTACAGGTTACACGCAAGAAGAAATAGCTAGCGTACCATTTTTTTGGACTAGATTTTTGCCTAAATCTTTTAAATCAAAAGTTAATGATATTATGAAAGAGGCAAAAAAGGGCAATATAAATAGATATTATAAACTAAGTTGGTTTTCTAAATCATTTGAGGAAAGAGTATTTGAATGGTCTAATACTATTGTAAAAAAGGAAGATGGTTCGATGGATTATCTTGTTAGTATAGGAATAGATGTAACTGAAAAAGAGATTATACAAAAGAAAATTCTCCAACAAAAAGAAGAGCTAGAACTAATTTTTAATTACTCAAAAGACGGTATTGCTATTTTAGACTTAAACACAAAATTTATAAATTTCAATAACTCTTTTTTAGAAATGACAAGCTTTCAAAAAGATGAATTATTAGAAAAAACTGCTTTCGAATTAATTTCAAATCAAAATGATGTAAAAAATAAGATAATAATTCAAGAGATATTAAAAGAAGGTTTTATAAATAATTATGAAGAAACTTTTATATTTAAAAACAAAAGAGTTATAACTAATTTAAGCATCTCTTTACTTCCGAATAAAGAGAATTTGTTAATGATTATCAAAGATGTTAGTTCTTTAAAAATTCTACAAGAACAAGCAAAACTAGCATCATTAGGTGAGATGATAGGAAACATAGCTCATCAATGGAGACAACCTCTGAGTTTTATTAGTATTAGTGCTAGCTCCTTAAAGTTAAAATCTGAATTAGATATTCTTTCAAAAACTGAAATTGAAGATATATCTAAAGCAATAGTAAAACAGACAAAATATCTATCTGATACTATAGATAATTTTAGAGATTTTATAAAAGAAGATAAAACTTATAATGCGGTAAGTATAAAAGAGGTTTTGGATAATAGTTTAAATCTTGTAAATGCATCTTTAAATAATAATTTCATTAATCTTGTTTTAGAAATCGAAGATGATTTAACTATTTTAGGAAATAAAAATGAACTTGTTGAAGCCTTCTTAAATATTATTTCGAATAGTAAAGATGCATTAAAAGATAAAAATGAAGAAGATAGATTTTTGTTTATAAAAACAAAAAAATTAGATAAAAATACACTTGAAGTTATATTTTTAGACAGTGGAGATGGAATTGATGAGTCATTTATTTCAAAGGTTCTTGAGCCATATTTTACAACTAAACATCAATCTCAAGGAACAGGACTTGGTCTTTCAATAGTAGATAAAGTTATCAGAGAGAGACATAAAGGAATCATAGAAATTTATAATAAAGAGTTTTCACACAATAATAAAATATATAAAGGTACATGTTTTCGTATTCTTTTTTCAAATAATATAAAAGAAGATTTGTAATTTAGATTAATTGATATTAAATTTTATTATTTGTAAAGAAATTGTAAATAAAGTATACATTAAAAATTTAAGATTTTTTTTTAGACTTCCGAAAATAAAAAAAGGAGTCTATTTATGAATCTGAGTTTAGATTTAAAAGTTATAAGGGTTGGTCTTTTGATAACTTTATTTACATTGATATTTGGTACAGGGCTAGGGATAGCTTTTGGAGTAAAAGAAGAAGTTTTTAAAAGTTATATTTCTGAAAACATTCAAGCAAATCCAACAGTTCATGATGAAAAAAGTAAAGATAAAATTTGGAGATATGTTCAAAGAGCACACTTTCACTCAAGTGGAATTGCAGCATATTCATTAGCATTATTACTAATTATTTTAGTGTCTAAAATGAAAAATAGCATGAAATCTTTCAGTGCAACAATGATAGGAATCAGTACATTATATTCTTTCTCGTGGTATTTGATGTTTTACTTAGCTCCTTTAATTGGAAGAGATGCTGCACATAATCATATTCTAACAGAATCTATTGTTTATATAAGCACAGGCGCATTTTTTATTGGATTATTTATGGTAATTTCAAATATATTTTTTGATATGTTTAGTAGTCGAGAAGATTAGAAGAAAACTCAAGAAAATTAGTTCTAGCAATAATGCTAGAAACTAATTAAAAAAAGTTATAAATAAAGTGTTAGTTTTTTGGAAGTAATTTAACAGGAACTATCTGAATTTCTTCATAATTCCAAACTTTTGCTTTTACATAAGGCTCATTCTCTAACCACTCTTCTAATTTATCATCATTTTCAAATTCAACAAACAATGTTGAGCCAACCATTTTATCATCTTCAATTAAAGCAGCTGCATTTATAATATTGCCTTTAGCCATAAGCTCTTTTGTACTTTTTACATGCTCATCTCTAACTTCTAATCTTTTTTCAAGCGCATCATCATAATCATAAGCTATTACTAAATATTGCATTCTTTATCCTTTTAAGTTTTTTTGATTTTAACACAATAATTATAAAGCTGTGGCAAACAAGAAACTTAAAGGATAAATCAATACATTCAAATATCTTAAAATTGGTGATATATTAGTATTGAATGGAATTATTTCTTCTAAGGATAAACCATTTGATAATTTCTTCATTATAGATAACTTTAGACTAATATCTAAAAATTTTAGAACGATTATAGAACTCATCCAAAAACCAAAATTATTTAAAGTTAAACTCAAAAAGATTGAATAAAAAAATGACAGATGTAAAATAAAATAAAAAAAGATACTTTTCTTAAAAGCTAGAAAATTGTTTTCTAACAAACCATATAATGTATTAGATTTTTGCCAATTTGTTTCAAAAAGCTCAATGGCAACAAATATAAAAAATAGATATAGTACTTCCATTTTTAAGAGTTAATAGGGCAAGTGCCCTATTATTTTACTTCTGTAAATTTAACTTTTTGATCTTTATAAAGACCTGTTCCAACAGGAATAGTTCTTCCTATTACAACATTTTCTTTTAAGTCTTCAAGCATATCCATTTTTGCACTAATTGCAGCTTCTGTTAATACTTTTGTAGTTTCTTGGAAGGATGCAGCAGAAATGATACTATCACTTGTTACAGCAGCTCTTGTAATACCTAAAAGTACAGGTTCAGCAATCGCTGGTTCTCCACCCATTCTTACAATTTTCTCATTTTCAATTTTAAATTTCTTCTTAGAAATCATATCACCAACTATAAACTTAGTATCACCACCTTCAAGAATCGATACTTGTCTTAACATTTGAGATGTAATAACCTCAATATGTTTATCAGCAATATTTACCCCTTGAGATCTATAAACTTGTTGTACTTCAGAAACAATAAAATAATGAAGTGCTTTTTCACCTAAAATTCTTAATACATCGTGAGGAGAAACTTGACCATCTGTTAATGCTTCTCCAGCATGAACAAACTCACCTTCATGAACAAGAATATGTTTACCCTTTTCTACCAAATACTCTGTGTTACTTCCATTTTCATCAGTAATAACAAGTTTTTGTTTATTTCTTAAAGGCTTTCCAAATGTTACAATTCCATCAAATGAAGCTAGAAGTGCAATATTTTTTGGTCTTCTTGCCTCAAATAATTCAGAAACTCTTGGAAGACCCCCTGTAATATCTTTTGATTTTTGAGTAGCTTTTGGTGTTTTAGCAATAATATCTGCTATTTCAACTCTTTTACCTTCTGCAATGTTTAAAGAAGCTTTTGGATCTAAAACATATTTTATTATTTCATTATTATCTGTTGCAACAATTACTGTTGGTTTATATCCACTTGGAATATACTCATTTACAACTAGTTTTGAAGTTCCTGTTAACTCATCAAATTGCTCAGAAACAGTAACACCTGGAATAATATCTTCAAAAGATACAACCCCTGCTTTTTCAGCTATAGTTGGGTTTGCATATGGATCCCATTCTGCAATTACGGTTTGCTCTGATACAGTTGGAGAAGATATTAAAGTATCTTTTTCAACTTCACTGTTATCATTTAATGCAATAGAAGAACCTCTTGAAACATAATGTCTTATCGCCTCTCTATCATCAGCATCTGCAATAACAGCAAAAAGTCCTTTTTCTACAACTTTGTCACCAGCTTTAATATCATGTCTTCTTTCTAAGTAATCACCAGTTAATTTATAGAATTTAACAATTCCTTTTGATCCTGCAATAATTTTTGAAGTAATAGGTGCTCCATCTGCAACTTTTAATTCAGATGCATAAGGAATCCTATTTGGAACATTCCATCCATCTTTAATAATCTCAACTATTGAATCATTGTTTTCAACTTCTTGACCGTCTTTATATGGTAAATACAATTTACCTTCAATTTTTCCAGAAATTCCAGCAAGTTCATTTACTTTTGCAACATCACTTTTTCTTAAGTAATATTTTTTAGTATCTTTTCCATTAGTAATTGTTAATTCAATTTCTTCATGAATAGTTTCCACTGTAACTTTACCTTTGAATGGTGCATTAATTTTTGGCTCTACTAACAATACACCAGCATTTCTTCTATTTGCAACAATAGATTTTCCATCTGCTGTATCATACTTTTTGATATTGTAGTATCTAATAAATCCTTCTTTATCAGCTTTTAACTCTCTTTCTGTTTGAGTAGCACTTGCAGTTCCCCCAACGTGGAAAGTTCTAAGTGTCAGCTGAGTTCCAGGCTCTCCAATAGATTGTGCTGCAACAACCCCAACAGCCTCACCCGGTTTTGCTTTTCTTTGCTCACCTAGGTTTAATCCATAACATTGAGAACATAAACCATTTTCAACTTTACAAGTAAGTGGTGTTCTAATTACTACTGATTTTACTTCTGCTTCAATAACAGTTCTTGCATACTCTTCAGTAATTAAAGTACCCTCAGCAAATAAAATCTCATTTGAAACTGGATCTATAATATCTTCAGCAATAACTCTTCCTGTAATTCTCTCTTCTAAAGACTCAATTAACTCATTTCCAGATGTAATATCTGTAATTTCAATACCTTCGTGCGTTCCACAATCTTCAGCCGTAATCCTTACATTTTGAGAAACGTCTATTAGTTTTCTTGTTAAGTATCCAGCATTTGCTGTTTTAAGCGCTGTATCCGCAAGTCCTTTTCTAGCTCCGTGAGTAGAAATAAAGTACTCAAGAACGTTTAATCCCTCTTTAAAGTTAGAAATAATTGGCGTTTCAATAATAGTTCCATCAGGTTTAGCCATAAGACCCCTCATACCTGATAACTGTCTAATTTGTGTTGCACTACCTCTAGCTCCAGAGTCTGCCATCATATAAATAGAGTTAAACCCATTTTTATCAGCTTTAACTAATTCCATCATTTGAGAACCTAATTTATTATTAGTTTCCGTCCAAATATCGATAGTTTTGTTATATCTTTCTTGCTCTGTTAAAAGACCTTGGAAAAACTGTTTTTGAACTTCAATTACATCTTTTTTAGATTTAGTAATATGCTCAATTTTACTTTCAGGAACTCTAATATCATCAACAGATATTGAAATACCAGCCTTTGTAGCATACTTAAATCCAAGATTTTTTAAATTATCTAAGAATCTAGGAGTTACTTCATAACCAGCTTCTTTATAAATATAATCAACTAATGCACCAATGTCTTTTTTCTTTAAAATTTTATTCCATAAAGACATTGGAACAAAATAAGGTAAAATTTCATGAATAATCAATCTACCAACTGTTGTTTGAACAATTTTATTATCTAGTTTTGTTCTAATTTTAGCGTGTAAATCAATTTGATCCATTTCTAAAGCTATTTTTACTTCATTTACATCTGTGAAAAGTTTATGCTCACCTTTAACTCCATCTTTTACTAATGATAGATAATAAATTCCTAAAATCATATCTTGTGAAGGAACAGCTATTGCTCTACCAGAAGCTGGTAAAAGAATATTCATAGAACTCATCATCAGAATTTTAGCTTCAGCAACTGCTTCTTGAGATAAAGGTACGTGCACTGCCATTTGATCTCCATCGAAGTCTGCGTTGAAGGCAGCACAAACAAGTGGATGTAATCTAATAGCTTTTCCATCAATTAACACAGGGTGAAATGCTTGAATCGAAAGTTTATGTAGAGTTGGTGCTCTGTTTAGTAAAATTGGGTATTCATCAACAATCTCATTTAAACATTCCCAAACTTCATTAGTTTCAGACTCGATTAATCTTTTTGCAGCTTTTAAAGTTGTTGCATAACCTTTTTCTTCTAATTTAGCCATTAAATGTGGTTTAAATAATTCAAGTGCCATCTTTTTAGGAATACCACATTGATCCATATTTAAATTTGGTCCAACAACGATTACAGATCTTCCAGAGAAGTCAACCCTTTTTCCAAGTAAGTTTTGTCTAAATCTTCCTTGTTTACCTTTAATTATTTCAGATAAAGATTTTAAAGGCCTTTTATTTGCACCTTTAACAGCATTTGCAGTTTTACCATTGTCAAATAAAGCATCAACTGCTTCTTGAAGCATTCTTTTTTCATTTCTAATAATAATTTCAGGAGCATCAAGTTCTGTTAATCTTTTAAGTCTGTTATTTCTATTAATAACCCTTCTATATAAGTCATTAACATCCGAAACTGCAAATTTTCCACCATCAAGAGAAACAAGTGGTCTTAAATCAGGTGGTAAAACTGGAAGTTGAGTTAGCATCATCCATTCTGGTCTATTTCCGCTATTTATGAAGTTTTCAACAATTTTTAATCTTTTAATAATCGTTTTTCTTTTTGCTTCACTCTTAGTTGATGCCATTTCATCTTTTAATAATGTTAAAAGTTGGAATAAATCTAATTTTTCTAATAAATCTTTAACAATCTCTCCGCCCATTTTAGCTTGAAAACCAGTGTGTTCAAATAAATCAGCAATTGTTCTATATTGCTCTTCATTTAAAATATCGTATTTTTCGATTTTTTTAGTTCTTTCACCATCGTAATATGCTTCACCTGGTTCGTTTACAATATATGCCTCATAATATAATACTCTTTCAAGGTCTTTTAACTTTACACCTAAAAGAGTTCCAATTCTTGAAGGAAGAGAGCTTACCATCCAAATATGAGCAACCGGAGAAACTAGTTCAATATGCCCCATTCTATGTCTTCTTACCTTTGATGAAGTTACTTCAACTCCACATTTTTCACAAACAACTCCCTTATATCTCATTTTTTTGTATTTACCACAAAGACACTCATAATCTTTTACTGGTCCAAAAATTTTTGCACAAAATAGTCCATCTCTTTCTGGTTTTAGTGTTCTATAATTGATTGTTTCTGGTTTTTTCACTTCTCCACAAGACCATGCAAGAATTTTTTCTGGACTTGCAAGTCTTAATTGAAACGCTGAAAAATCTTGTGGTCTTTCTAACTCTTTAATTTCTATTGGTGCTAGTACTGTTTCATTATTACTCATCGTTTTCTACCTCTTGAAAAATCTCTACATCTAAAGCTAAAGCTTTTAACTCTTTTGTTAATACAAAGAATGTTTCTGGAACACCAGAATTTGGAACATTTTCTCCATTTGCAATAGCTCTATAAGCTCTAGTTCTTCCCTCAACGTCATCTGATTTAGTTGTAAGCATCTCTTTAAGAACATTTGTTGCTCCATAAGCTTCTAATGCCCAAACCTCCATCTCTCCAAATCTTTGTCCCCCAAATAGAGCTTTTCCTCCAACTGGTTGTTGAGTTACAAGTGAATATGGCCCTGTACTTCTTGCATGTACTTTTTCATCAACTAAGTGGTGAAGTTTTAGCATATACATATAACCAACATTTACTCTTTCTTTCATTTTTTCACCAGTTTTACCATCAAATAAAACTGACTTACCATCACTATCCATTTTTGCTAATTCGAATAATCTTACAAACTCTTCAGCCTTAACACCATCAAATATTTGCGTAGCAAACTTAACACCTTTTGCCCAGTCTTTTGCATATTTGATAAGTTCTTCATCATCAAGTTCTGTTAAGAAATCTTTCGCATTCATCAATTTTGCAACACCAGCAATTTCAATCATTTTAGCTCTTAACTCAGCTATAAACTCAGCTCTTTTAGCTTTAAATATATGTTGAATTTGTTTTCCAAGTCTTCTTCCAGCAAGCCCTAAGTGAACCTCTAAAATTTGACCTATATTCATCCTTGAAGGTACCCCTAGTGGGTTTAAAATAACATCTACACTAGTTCCATCTTCTAAATATGGCATATCAACTTTTGGAACGATATTAGAAACAATACCTTTGTTTCCATGTCTTCCTGCCATTTTATCACCAACTTTAATTTTTCTTTTAGTCGCAATGTAAACTTTTACTTGAGTTATTACACCGCTTGGTAAAATATCATCATGTTCTAAGATTTGAAGTTTTTCTTCATGCTCTTCTCTTAAAGTTGCTTTTTGTTTAATAAAATACTCTTTTATATCATTGTATGTTTTCTCAATCTCTTTTGCATAAGAAGATACAACTTTTTTCATAGCAAATCTATTTACACTATTTAAAACTTCAGCACTTAATGTGTCACCTTTTTTGTATGTTACTTCATCAAGCTCTAAATCTTTTGATAATGGTGTTTTTAATAATAAATCATTAATTTTTAGAGCTTCTTCTCTATCTAGCATTAATAATTTATCATGATGTTTTTGATTTAACTCTGATTTTTCTGCATCAATTTCAGCTATTGCTCTTTCACACTTCTCATAACCTTTTTTAGTGAAAACTTTAACATCTACAACCGTTCCTTCCATTGATGTTGGACAAACTAAAGATTTATTTATAACATGTCCAGCTTTTTCACCAAAAATTGCTCTTAAAAGTCTTTCTTCAGGAGTTGGTTTAATTTCACCTTTTGGAGTTACTTTACCTACAAGAATCATTCCAGGAGTTACATATGTACCAATTTTTACTATTCCAGAGCTATCAAGATGTGTTATGTTCTCTTCTTTAACACCAGGTAAATCTCTTGTAATTTCTTCATTACCGTGTTTCAATTCTCTACAATCAATCTCTTTTTCATAAATATGAACAGAAGTAAATGCATCTT
>CAYLKG010000037.1:0-18902 GCA_964384195.1 uncultured Aliarcobacter sp.
AACTAATTTTATGTAACTTTTATAGGCTCTATTTTTATGTCAGGATTTGGGATTACAATATTTCTTGAATTGTATAAATATATTTTGTATAATTAAAACAATAATTTTAAATTAATTTCTAAAGGTATATTTTTTTGGAAAATGAAAAAATAGTTAATCTAGGCTATAAATATAGTTTAAATGTATAGCTTGTAACTTTGAAATAAATCCAGATATACAAGCAAGTAAAACAATTTTGAAAAGAGCCTTAGAGTCGTTTGGGCTAGGAACTAGCCTTGTAGACTATAAACACAAAGCCTTTCGTTCAACTTCAAAAGAAGTTGCTAGTTAGGAAGCCTCTGCCTTTAGGTAGGGGTGGGTTCACACAATGATTCAATTTAAATAAGGAGATAAAAATGAAAAAAATTCTTTCAGCTTTAACTATTTTAGGACTTAGCTGTTCTTTATATGCAAACAACACAAATACAGGTTGTGGACTTGGTTCAATAGTTATTAAAAACCAAAACTCTTCAGTATTACAAGCTTTAGCTGCTACAACAAATGGAACTTCAGGAAATCAAACTTTTGGTATTACAAGTGGTACATCAAATTGTAACAAACCATCAAACTTTGTTTCAAATGATAAATTAAATCAATTTGTAAATGAAAATATGGATGAATTAGCTATGGATATTTCAGCAGGTAAAGGTGAAACTTTAAATACAGTTGCAGCTTTAATGAATGTTAATAATAAAGAAGATTTTGCTTCTAAATTACAAGCAAATTTCTCAGATATTTACACAAGTGAAAAAGTAAGTTCAGCAGAAGTTATAGATAACATTGCAAAACACATCTAGTTTTATGAAATTGGGGTTTAAATTTTTTATATTTAAACTCCTTTTTTTGACCTCTCTTTTTTCAAACAATATTGAAACTTTTCTAGAAGAAAATAAAATCTATGAAAATACATATTGGGCAAAACTTTTACACTACTTAGATGGTGAAAGTGAAATAGATTCAGCTAACTTTTTTGTATCAAAAGATGGAAAAAAAAATTTAAAAAAAGAGTTATTTGAGACTATAGAATCTTTACAAAAAGGACAAAATGATGTTTTGTGCAGATTTCCATTAAGAGTAGAATGGTTAAAACAGGAAATTCCTTTTTTAGAAAATAGTATTAAAAATTATAAGTGTGAAGATTTAAATAAGTATTTAGAAGCAACTGATGCAAAATTTATAACTTTAGTATTTCCAACATCACATATAAATTCTCCTGCTTCAATGTATGGACATACTTTCATAAAAATTTCTAGCAATAAAGAAACTCCTCTTATTTCAAATGCTATAAATTATGCTGCAAAAACTGAAGAGAAAAATGGACTTATTTTTGCATTTCAAGGCATTTTTGGTGGTTATGAAGGAAGGTATTCAATCTTACCTTACTATGAGAAATTAAAGGAGTACAATAATCTTGAGCAAAGAGATGTTTGGGAGTATGATTTAAACTTAAATGAAAATGAGATTAGAAAATTAACTCTTCATTCGTGGGAGTTAAAAGACTCTTATGCTGATTATTTTTTCTTTAAAGAAAATTGCTCTTACGCCATTTTATGGCTTTTGGAAGTCGCAAGACCAAGCTTGAATTTGGTAGATAATTTTTTATTTAAAACTATACCTCTTGATACAATAAAATTAATTTCTCAAAATAATTTAATAGAAAAGTCAAATTATAGATATTCAACTATGAAAAAAATGAAACATATTGTAAATGAAAAAATAGAGAACAAAACCTATATAAAAGAGTTTCTAAATGAAGATAAAAATTTAGAAGAGAGCTTAAGTAAAAGTGATAAAATCTCATATTTAGATTTAAAAAGCACCTATTTGCAGTATGAAAGAGCTGAAAATAGACTAGAAAAAGATGAATATACAAAAAAATATTTAAATATCTTAAAGCAAAGAAGTAAATTCAAAGAGCCTTCTAGTTTTGATGTAAAGCAACCTATAAATCCTACAGATTCACATGATTCTGCAAGATTGAGTCTATTTTATAGTTCAAATGATAGTTTTTTGTTTGGAATAAAACCTGCATATAGTGATATTTACGATATGGAAAATGGGTATCTAGAGGGAGCATATATTGATTTTTTTGATTTAAATTTTAAAAAAGAGAAAGATGAAGATATAAAGATTGATAGATTTACTTTTTTAAAAATAAAATCTTTAGCTTCTCAAGACTTGCTTTTTAAACCAATTTCTTGGGGAATTGATGCAAGTATTGAGCATTTTAATCAAGAATTATTTTTCAAAGTAAAACCAGAGGCAGGAATTTCATATAGTTTATTAAACAGTATTTTTTATTCAAATTTAGCTTCTAATATTTTATATAAAGCAAATGAACAATATATATCTTTAGGTACAAATTTAGGATTTATAGTAAATAGTTTTGAAAATGTGAAATTTGGTAGCTCTTTTTCATATGATAAGTACAATAAAGAGTTTGAAAATAGAATATTTGAAATTTTTTCAACATATAAAATAGATAGAAATTTAGCTTTAAATCTAAATTATAAAAATAATAATTTAGAAAAAAAGCAAGACATTCTTAAATTTGGAATGTTTTATTACTTCTAAGGTTTGTAGATATTATTTGGACTTCCATTAACTGTATGAAAGATCATAACACCATATTTTTTTGAGTAATATTTTAAAAGTAAATGTTGAAGTGTAGGCTCAATTGAAGGAATAAACCAAGCATTATTTGAAATTACCATCATATATTTTGTATCACCTAGATTTTCAAAAATTTTATCTGTTGTTGCCTCGTAACAAATAGCATTTCTAAATTTCTCACCTTTTATTAAAAAATCTGTAGCATTTGAAGCTTTTGAATAATCACTTGCTCCTCCATAAAAAATGTTATTTATTAGGTCAACTAAAAATTTTGGAAGAGGTATTTCTTCTCCAAATGGTACAAGTACTACTTTTTTTGCAACCTGATAATTTCCACCAAAAAAGTGATAAGAGGCATTAAAAATTTCTCTATTTTCAATATATAAAGCACCAACAATAATATCAATATTGTAAGAAAGTTCTAATAATCTATTTAAAATTTCTGGTTTTTTATTTAAGATAAAAGAAAAAGCAGTTTCAGGTAAAACAACTAAATCTTTTTTATTTTCAATTGCTTCTTCGATTTTTAGAAAGTTATTTTCAACTAAGTCATTAACATACTCCTTTTGCCATTTTAAATCCTGATTTATCATCATTTGTGGCATAGAAATATTTATATTAGGTTCTTGTAAATCTACATTTTTTGAAAAATCTATTGCAAAAATTAGTAAAAATAAAGTTAAAAACCTAAATTTTTTTAGATATACGAAAAGTGCTAATGAAACTATTATTAGTGCAAAAGCTAACTTTGAAGTACTAAAATAAGAATCTATAAAAAGAAGCTCAAACTTCATCCAGTTAAATCCGAATGGAGAGATAAAAGTAAAGATGAAAATAGCAAAACTTCTAAAAATAATATTATCTACTAAAGCAAATAGGTAAAAAATTATTCCAAAAACTATACCAATTGCTAAAAGTACAAATGGAAAAATAAAAGTTAAATCATAGTATTGAAGACTAACAGCCATCCAATTACACCAAAAAATTCCTGTGAAAAATCCAGCAAAGAATAGTGAATTTTTAGGAACTGTTAAAAGAAAGTATATCCCCAAAAGACCAAGTATAGAATTGATAACTTTTATTTCAAATCCTAAAAAACTTAAATAGATAAAAGAACTAAGCATAGATGCTGTAATGAAGCCTTTTATTATATTAATTTTGTTAAAATAATTAGTTTTTAACAAAAACATTATAAACTACTTTTTAAAGGGAAATTTAATGGAAGGTCAAAGTGCAGACATTTTAAGCTCATTATTACCTCTTGTTGCATTATTTGCAATATTTTACTTTTTAATCATTAGACCACAACAAAAACAAGCAAAAGCTCATAAAGATATGATTGCTGGTCTTAAAAAAGGTGACAAGATTGTAACAAATGGTGGCTTAATCGTTGAGGTTGTTAAGGTTGAAGAGACATACTTTTTAATCAAAAACAGCGATAATTCAGAGATGAAACTAGCTAAAGAATTCGTTGCTAAATCTTTAGCTGAATAAATTATATAAGATATGAATTTTCATATCTTATACTTGCAAATCTCTTATTTTAAGGATTAAAATTGAAAATTTTTAATTTCAAACTCGTTATTTTTATAATTAGTATTATTTTTGGTGTTATTTTTGCTATACCATCACTTCTTCAAACAGATTATGGGAAAAAAATAAATTTAGGTCTTGATCTTCAAGGTGGTCTTCATATGCTTTTAGGTGTAAATACGCATGAAGCAGTTACATCTAAGATGAAATCAGTAGCAACAGCAATTAAATATTTTAGTGATGATGAAGAACTTTTAATAGATGGACTAACTGTTGAAAATGATAGTGTTGTTTTCTCTGTTTTAGACAAAGATGAAATGCCTAAAATAGATAAAATGTTAAGTGAAATTACAGGTTTAGATATTTCTAAAGATAATTTAGAATATAAAATAAAACTTACAGAAGAAGAAACTCTAAAAACAAAAGATTATTCAGTTGCACAAGCTGTTGAAACTATTAGAAATAGACTTGACCAATTTGGATTATCAGAACCAACTGTTTTGAGACAAGGTGAAAGTGATATTGTTGTACAGTTACCTGGAATTAAAACAGCTGAAGATGAAAAAGCAGCTCGTGATTTAATTTCAAAACCTGCAAATCTTGAACTTATGGCTGTTGATGAAGAAAAAATTGAACAAGTTTATCAAATGACAAGCTCTCAAGCAGCTGCTTATGGCGATTTAATTTTAGAGGACATTAATAACCCAAACAAAAAATATTTAGTAAAAGAGATACCAATCTTGGACGGTAGCCAAATTGTTGATGCTCAAGTTGCCTATAATCAATCAAATCAACCAATTATTAATTTTACTTTGAATTCTGCAGGAGCTAGAATTTTTGGAGATTTTACAGGTAAAAGTGTTGGAAAAAGATTAGCAATTGTTCTTGATGGAAAAGTTTACTCAGCACCAAATATCAATGAAAGAATTGGTGGAGGAAGTGGACAAATTAGTGGTGGATTTACTGTATCAGAAGCTGGAAATGTTGCAATCGCACTTAGAAGTGGAGCATTATTAGCTAGTGTAAATTTACTGGAAAAAAGAAGTGTTGGACCATCACTTGGTGCTGATAGCATAAAAGCTTCAATGATTGCTTTAGTTTCTGGAACAGTTCTTATTTTTGTATTCATGATAGTATATTATAGAAGAGCAGGAGTTATTGCAAATATTGCACTTGTAGCAAATGTGTTCATTCTTTTATCTGTAATTGCACTTTTTGGAGCAACTTTAACTCTACCTGGTATGGCTGGAATTATACTTACAATTGGTATGGCAATTGACTCAAATGTTATTATCAATGAGAGAATTAGAGAGGTTTTACGAAATGGTGCAAGTGTACACAAGGCTATAGAAGATGGATATTCAAATGCATTGAGAGCTATTGTTGATGCTAATATTACTACTTTACTTGTGGCTGTTGTTTTATATGCTTATGGAAGTGGACCTATTAAAGGATTTGCAGTTACGATTTCAATTGGAGTTTTAACTTCAATGCTTACATCAATCGTTGGAACTCATGGTATTTATCAGGCAATTTTACCAAGAATTGCAAAGGATAAAGATAATAAAAAATGGTTTGGAGTTAAATAATGGAAATTTTTAATAATAGTAAAACCTATGATTTTATGGGTAAAAAAATAGCCTTTTTAAGTATTTCAGGAATTTTGATTATTGCCTCAATTTTTTTATTATTAACAAGAGGTTTGAATTATGGTATTGACTTTGTTGGTGGAACTATTGTTCAAGTAAAATATGAAAATGCTGCTCCTGTAGATAAAATAAGAGAAGTTTTAGAAGGTACAAAATATGCTGGATCTAATGTAACTGAGTTTGGAGGACCTGATGAAGTGACTATTAGATTTACAGGAAGTTCAAGTGATGTTACAAATGATATTAGTGATGAGATGAATAAAATTTTGGTTCCAACTGGAAAATTTGAGATTAGAAAAATTGATATGGTTGGGGCAAAAGTAGGAGAAGAGCTTCGAACAAAGGGTATTATGGCTCTTGCTATGGCACTTTTAGCAATGCTTATTTATATTGCTGTTAGATTTGAGTGGAGATTTGCTGTTGCTTCAATAGTTGGACTTATTCATGATGTTATTATTACTTTGGGGCTTATTAGTCTATTTAAAGTGGATATAAACTTAGACATGATTGCTGCAATTTTAACTTTGGTTGGATACACGGTAAATGATACGATTATTGTAAATGATAGAATTAGAGAAAGTTTACAAATTAGTAAAGAAAGAGATCTTGACAAATTGATAAATGAATCAGTTAGTAGAACACTTTCAAGAACAATATTAACATCAGTTGCAACGTTATTTGTTGTTACAACAATGCTTTTATTTGGTGGAGAGATTATCTATGCATTCTCATTTACTATGTTTGCGGGAATTATTATAGGAACTTATTCATCTATTTTCGTTGTATCTCCATTTATTAAATTTTTAGGGTTTAATACAGATGCATATAGGAGTAAAGAGAGCCAAAAAGAAGCAAATAGAAAAGAGAAAGAAAAATTAAGAGCTATGTATGAGCAAGGAAGAGTTTAAAACTCTTCTTTCTAAAGGTAAAATATATGAATTTAACAAAGATTTTAATTTTAATAATTTTAGTTTTATTTATAACTGCTAGTGTAGTCTTTTTTAATATATTTTCGAAAGAAGATAAAGAAAAGGAAGAAGTAAATAAAAATCCAAGTACTATACAAGAAAGAAGAAATGCTTTAAAAGAAGTTTTTAAATAGATTCTTTCTTTAAAAGTAAGAATACAAAATAAGCACCAAGAAAGCTAGCTGGTGCAACAACATACTTATAAACAAATCCTTAAACGCCTAAGTAAGCTATAAAGTTTAGAAAAAATATAAATATCATTATTCTCAAAGTTATATCTATATATTTCTGTAAAGGATCAATTTTTAAATACTCAAGTTTCGTTAAAACCACTACTAAAAAAAATAGATTGATAATTAAAGATATAAATGAAGCTTCGTAATTTTTAGCACTAAAAATATTTAATATTTGTATGGATATAAACATCAAAATTACAACTATAGGACCATATTTCGCTAGTAGTTGAAGATCTAGAAACTTCTTTAGACAACATTTTGAAGTTGGCCAAAGAAGTCTAAATTTTTTATTTTTCATCTCTTATCTTATCAAAAATAGATTCAATATCTGTTTCTCCACCAGTATCTAAGTTTTTCATAGTGTGAAGTTCAAATATTACTACTCTTTTGTCTTTTAGATTTGTAGATTTACTTGAATGTCCAGAAGAAATTAATCTATCTCTTGGGATATTTAATTTTACAAGCTCTCTAATTACATTGTTTGCTCTTGCAGTTGATAAGTCCAAAGAATCTACATATTTTGATTTTTTTACTTCGCTTTCTTCGGCATACCCTTTTACATTTATTTCAGTATCACTTGGTAGTGTTTCAAAAAGTTTAGCTAGACGTTTAAGAAAACTAGGACCATAATCACTTGTAATATCAGCTTTTCCTGCTTCAAAAATAAGATGGGCTGGAATGGTCATGAATGTACCTTGCGTAGATTCAATCATATTTCCACCCTTTGTTTTTTTATTTTCTAACTCATCAAATTTTGAGTAAGCTTCCATAAGCATTCTTTTACCCTCTTCTGATTCATCTTTTGGGTCATCCATTGTTGATTTTTCAGTATTTTCTTGCTCTTTAATAGTATCAGCAGAAGCATTGAAATTATAAATTTTTATAAATTCATCTTTTAATGCTTTTTGTTTTTCAATATTTGCTGATGCTAAAGCATATAAAGCAATAAACAGTGCTAGAAGAAGACTCAAGAAGTCAGCATAAGGAACAGCCCACTTTTCACCAGCAGGACATTCACATTTAGCCTTTTTTTTCCCATGTACTACACTTTTAATGGCATCGCAGTTACCATTTTTGTAAGCTTAAGTTTCAATTCACCAGGAGCATCACCCCTTGCCATTCCTTTACAAGCAGCCATAATTAACTGTTGCTCTTTAATAATAATATGCCCTTTGGCTTTTAATTTTAATCCCCAAGGACCCAAGAATATATAACTTCCAGCAATTCCGGTAACTGTTGCTGTAAATGCACCAGCAATTCCTGCTGCCATTGCGGGTGGATCATCTAGTTTTTGTAAAGCCAGAATTAGACCAAGAACTGCTCCAACAAGTCCCATTGTTGGACAAGTTTCACCAGCTAACATCCAGTAATGAGAAGCCCCATGGTAGTAATGCTCAGTCTCTTCTATAATTGGTTCAAGATTTTCTTCAATTTGTTCCTCTTTTGAACCATCAACAACCATACTTAAAGCTTCTTTTAAAAATTCATGATCGATGTTTTGAATATCTTTTTCTAATGCCAAAACACCTTGTTTTTTTACAACAATAGCATACTCAACTAGCTCATCAATTCTAGTCTCAAAATTTATAGGTAGCTTTTTAAATACTAACTTGAACTCTTTAAAGCAGCTTTCACTAGATGCGATTCAGTTGCAGTTACAGCTGAAAGCATAGCCGTTGGTATAACAATTAAAAATGAACTCAAGTGAAGAACGTGAACTGGGTTTCCACCCTCCATAACATCACCTATGGAAATAGAGGCTATAGCTCCTAGCATTCCCAAGATTACTGATAAATCCATTTATTATCCTGTAAAAATTTTAGTTATTATATCTTATTTATTTAAAAATTTGCTGTCGTACATTCATTTTGGTTTAAAAAAGTGGATTTTTATCATTTTTTGGTTAATATACTTACCTAATTTAGAATGCAAATAGCAAAAAGGATTCAAAATGGATTGGGGAAAAGTTACCTTTATTTTTTTTACTTTAATGTCGTTAACAACAACAGCTGGGTTTTTATATGAGCAAAATGTAATTGCTTTATTTGTAGCTGCAGGCGTTAATTTAATCTCTACTATATTGAAAATTGGTGTTAAAAATCTTTTATCAGCAGAATTACTTGCAAGTTCACTTGTTGCAGATTTACATCTAATTCCTGCATTTTTGGTATTTGTATTTTCTGGAAATTTAAAAATAGTAATAGCCTTAGCAATAGGTGCAATAATTGCAAATGTGTTCTCCGTTGGATTAACATTAATAGAAAGCGCTAAAAGTAATGAGAAGGATGAGTTTTGATAGAGTATAATTCGAAAGATATTGAAAAAAAATGGCAGAGTTACTGGCAAGATAATGCTTCTTTTGAGCCAAGTGAAGATCATAAAAAAGAGAAGAAATATATTTTGAGTATGTTTCCTTATCCTAGTGGAAGAATTCATATGGGGCATGTTCGAAACTATTGTCTAGGAGACGCTTTTGCTAGACATTTTAGAAAAAATAATTTTAATGTTCTTCATCCAATAGGTTGGGATAGTTTTGGAATGCCTGCTGAGAATGCAGCAATTAAAAATAAACTTCATCCAAAAAAATGGACTTATGAAAATATTGATTATATGAGAGAAGAGTTAAGAGCTTTGGGACTATCTTTTAGTAGAAATCAAGAGTTTGCAACAAGTGATGAACTTTATACAAAATGGGAACAAGAATTCATTATTAAAATGTATGAAGAGGGGATAGTTTATAGAAAAAATGCAACGGTAAATTGGTGTAATGACTGTCAAACTGTTTTAGCAAACGAACAAGTTGAAGATGGTTGTTGTTGGAGATGTGATAATGAAATTGTTCAAAAGCAGATGCCAGGGTACTATGTAGCAATTACTAAATATGCACAAACTTTACTTGACGATTTAAAACTTTTAGAAAATTCATGGCCATCACAAGTTTTAACAATGCAAGAAAATTGGATAGGAAGAAGTGAAGGTTTAGAGTTTAAATTTGACATATCTTTAGAATCAAGAGCTAAACTAGATAGAGCATTTACAAAATATTTTGTTTTTACAACAAGACCAGATACAATTTATGGAGTTACTTACTCAGCATTATCTCCAGAGCATCCAATAGTTAAATATATTGTAGAAAATGAACTTTTACCAAAAAATAAAATAAATGCAATTAAAAATATGCAAAAAGTTCCTGAAAGAGAAAGAGGAACACTAGAAAAAGAGGGAATAGATCTTGAAATTGAAGCTATACATCCTCTAACTGGACAAAAAATTCCTGTTTGGGTTGCAAATTTTGTTTTAAGCTCTTATGGAGAAGGTGCTGTTATGGCAGTTCCTGCCCATGATCAAAGAGATTTTGAATTTGCTAAAAAATATAATTTACCAATAAAACAAGTAATTGTGGGAGTTAATGGACTTATAGAAAAACAAACAGAGGCTTTCGTTGATGATGGTGTCTTGATTGATAGTGAAAGTTTTTCGGGGCTTAAAAATAGTGATGCAAAACAAGCAATCATTTATCATTTTGAACAAAATTCATTTGGTATTAAAAAAGTTAATTTTAAGCTGAGAGATTGGGGAGTTTCAAGACAAAGATATTGGGGAGCTCCAATTCCATTTGTTCATTGTGATGATTGTGGATTGGTGCCTGAAAAACTAGAGAATCTTCCAGTTGCACTACCTTTTGATGTTGAAATAACAGGAGAAGGTAATCCATTGGATTTACATCCAACTTGGAAAAAATGTTTTTGTCCAAATTGTGGAAAAGAAGCTACAAGAGAAACTGATACTTTAGATACTTTTGTTCAATCTTCATGGTACTTTTTAAGATATGCAACAAATTATAAAAAATGGGAAAAAGAGGGAATTTCAGGATCTGATAGTTCATATTGGATGGATGTTGATCAATATATTGGTGGAATAGAACATGCGATTTTACACCTTTTATATGCAAGATTTTTTACAAAAGTATTAAAAGATTTAGGATATACACAATCGAATGAACCATTTAAAAGACTTTTGACTCAAGGTATGGTTTTAAAAGATGGTGCAAAAATGAGTAAGTCTAAGGGAAATGTTGTAGATCCTGATATGATTGTTGATAAATATGGGGCGGATACGGCAAGATTATTTATTCTTTTTGCAGCTCCACCAACAAAAGAGTTAGAGTGGAATGATAGTGCAGTTGAAGGTGCATATAAATTTATAAAAAGATTTTATGAAAGAGCAAATAATGTAACTAAAGCTGGAATTGAAAGTTTTAGAAATATAGATCATATTACTTTGAGCAAAGATGAAAAAGAGGCTAGAAGAAAAGTTTATGATGCCCTTGTAAAATCTAATGAGGTATTTAATAAAACTTATGCTTTTAACACATTAATTGCTTCTTGTATGGAAGCTTTAAATGCTCTTTCTTCTCAGCAAAATGAAGCAATTTGGGCAGAGGGTTATTATATTTTAACAAATATTTTAGAGCCAATTATTCCTCATGCTAGTTGGGAATTATCAAATAGGTTGTTTGAACTTAAAAATTTTGAAAATAGTTTGAATGTGAAAGATGAAGTGTTTACAAAAGATAGTATAGTTTTAGCAATTACTATTAATGGTAAAAAGAGAACGGAAATTGAAGTGAATCCAACAGCTTCAAATGATGAAGTTTTAGCTCTTGCGAAAGAAAAATCAAAAAAATGGCTTGAAAATGCAACTATTCTAAAAGAGATTGTTGTCCCAAATAAGCTTGTGAATTTTGTAATCAAAGGATAAAAAATGAGAGTTTCTAAAGGTTTTCTAA
The DNA here is from genome assembly GCA_964384195.1 of uncultured Aliarcobacter sp. Lineage (GTDB taxonomy): Bacteria > Campylobacterota > Campylobacteria > Campylobacterales > Arcobacteraceae > Aliarcobacter. The sequence continues at coordinate 11,828 of CAYLKG010000037.1, forward strand.
TTTTAGTTTTTACAATTATTTTAGGACTTACTTTTACAGCTTGTGGTTACAGACCAAGCGCTACTTATGCTAAACAAGAGATGAGAGGAAATGTTTTTGTAAGATTAAATGTTAGTTTAGAAGACCCGAGAAATTCTGTTTTAGTAAAAGATGCTGTTACAAAAATCTTGATTCAAAAATTAGGCTCTAATATGGTTGATAATGAAAGAGAAGCTGATGTTATTATGGATTTAGCAATAAGTAAAGTAACTCTAAAAACTTTACAATATGATAGAGATGGTTATAATAAACTCTATAGAGCAAATGTTGTTATTGATGTAAAATATTTTAGAAAAGATAATGACAATAAAATTAAAACTTTCTCTGTTGATGGTGAGCATGATTTTGCTATTGATAAGGGCACAAGTATAAACGATTCACATAGATTTACAGCAATTACAAAAGCCAGTGATAAAGCAGTTACTGAAATATTATCAAGAATGGCTGTAGCCTCTTTTAAATAATTATGAGTTTAAAAGATTTAACTTTAAAAGAGTTTTTGGAACATAAAACTCTTTATTACGACAAAATAGATTACAGTTACATAAAAAAATCTTCAGATATTCTATCTAATTATATAAAACTTCCTTTTACTATTCATATTGTTGGAACAAATGGAAAAGGAAGTACAGGAAGATTTTTATCTTATTATTTATTTAAAAATAACTATAAAGTTTTACATTACAGCTCTCCTCATGTAAAAAAGTTTAATGAAAGAATTTGGCTAAATGGTTTTGATGTAGATGATGAAACTCTTGAAATAGCTCACAAGTTTTTAAAAAATATTTTTGATGAAGATCTTTTGCAAAAACTTACATATTTTGAATACACAACTCTTTTGGCTTTTTATATAAGTAAAGATTGTGATTATTTGATGCTTGAAGCTGGTCTGGGGGGGGAATTTGATGCTACAAATGTTGTGAAAAATGATTTAAGTTTGATTACTACAATAGGACTTGATCATATATCATTTTTAGGTGATAGTGTAGAAAAAATTTCTAGAACAAAGATGCGTTCAGTTGATACAAAAATGATTATAGGTTATCAAGAGTTTAGTGAAGTTTATGAAACGGCTCAAAAAGTGAAAAAAGAGTTAAAAACTCAATTTAATAAAGATATAGAGATTTTAAAAGTTGAAGATTTTAATATAGATTATGATTTTAAATTTGCTTCATATTTAAAAAGAAATTTGTGTCTTGTTTTAAAAGCTTTACAAGAGTTAAAAATGCCTATTAATCTTGAAATTTTTAACTCAACTCCTCTTTTTGGAAGATGCCAAAAAGTAGGTAAAAATCTTTTTATTGATGTTGGGCATAATCCACTTGCGGCTAAAGTTTTGCTAAAAGAGTTTGAAAACAAAAAGATAAATTTAATTTATAATTCATACGCTGATAAAGATTACAAAGAGGTTCTTTCAATTTTAAAACCAATAATAAAATCTATAACAATTTTAGATTTAGAAGATAAAAGAGTTGTAGAAAAAGAAAAATTAGTAGAGGTTATAAAAGAGTTAAATATAGAGTTAAAACAGAATTTAGAGATTAAAGAAGATGAAGAGTATTTGGCTTTTGGTTCTTTTTTGGTTGTTGAAAAAATTTTGGAAATTGTAGGCTATGAAAACTCTTGAACAAGAGCTACAAGAGCTATATTTACAAAAACAAGAACTTGACGCAAAAATCAAAGAGTTAGAAAGCTCTTTGAAAAATCAGAAAAAAGAAGATAAAAAAGAGTTTTCAAAAATTGAAAAAATAGAGCTTTTTAGAGAACTTTTTATCTCAAGAGCAGATATTTATGCTAAAAAATGGAAGAGCAAAGATGGAGCTAAAGAGGGATTTAGTTCTGTTAGCTCTACATTTATGGGAGAAGATTATCTTCCTCTTACAAACAAAGAGATAGAAGAACATTTAAGAGGAAACATTTTTTTAGCCTCATATTTGATAAACAAAAATCAAGAGTGTTCTTATGTTGTTCTTGAATTAAATAGTGAAGATGTGTTTAAAATTCAAAAAACTTTGCTAGAGTTAAATATTTCTGCTTCATACTCTTTGAGTTCATATAACTCTATTTTAGTTTGGATATTTTTTGAAGAAAAAATTAGTTCAAAGATTTCATACAGTTTTTTATATTTTCTTCAAAAAAAGGCAAATATAAGTGCAAAAATTTATCCAAATAGTGAGTTTGCAACTAGAGAAAAATTAGGAAACTGTATAGAACTTCCTTTGCAACTTCAACATAGAAATAAAAACCGTACTGTTTTTCTGGATATCAATACAAAAAAAGTTTATGCAGATCAATGGAGTTATTTAGCAAATATTAAAAAAGCTTCAAAAGAGCAGATTTATAGTTTTGCAAAAATTGTTACTCCAAAAAATGTAGAAAAAGATTTAAAAAATATAGATTTTCCAATAAATAGTTTTGAAATAGTTTTAGAAAGTGGAATAAAATTCAAAACTTCAAACTTCTCTAAAAGCTTTATTAGTAAACTAAAATCATTTGCAACTTTTGAAAATCCACAAATAAAACTTCTATTAAGCCTTAGAAAACCGCTTTATAACATACCAAAATATCTAAAAGGATATGAGGAAAATAGTGATTTTTTAACTCTTCCAAGAGGTTTAAAAGAGAGTTTATTTTTATACTTTAAAGAGAATTTGTTGAATTTTTCAATAAAAGATGAGAGAATTTATGAGCAAATTGAGACAAAAAAAGTTCAATTTACTTTAAGGCCTGAACAAGAAGATGCAATAAAAGAGATTTTAAAATATGATAGTTCAATTTGTGTTGCACCTCCAGGGTTTGGAAAAACACTTATTGGTGCAAAAATATTTGAGCAAAGAGCTGTTAAAACACTAATAATTGTAAATAAAAATATGTTGCTTGATCAGTGGATTAGTAGGTTTGTGGATTATTTTGCTTATAAAAAATCTGATATAGGATATTTAGGCAAAGGTTCAAATAAACTAAATGGAAATATCGATGTAGCAACTATGCAAAGTTTGAATAATGCACCTGAACTTATCAAAACTTATACCCAAGTTATTGTTGATGAGTGCCATCATATTCCTGCACTTACTTTTGAACAGATTGTGAAGAATTTTAAAGGTAGATATATTTTAGGTCTTAGTGCAACGCCAAATAGAAAAGATGAACTTGAAGCAATTTTATACCAGCAATTAGGCTCTATCTCTTATGAATATAAAAAACCTAGAACTCACACAAATAAACTAAAAGTTATAAAAACGGAGTTTACAAGCAGTAGTGATAACTACTCTACAATAATAAATGAGCTAGTTGTAAATGAAGATAGAAATAAAATGATTATTGAAACAATCAAACAAAATAGTGAAAGAAAAATATTGCTTTTAAGTGATAGAATTGAACACTTAAATATTTTAGAAAATATGCTTAAAAATGAGAGTATTCCTTTTGTATCGGTTCATGGAAGCCAAAATAAAAAAGAGCAAGTTTTAAACATGGAAAAAGTAAAATCAAGTTCATTGATACTTGCAACTAGTTCATTTTTTGGAGAGGGAATAGACTTTCCACATCTAAATACTATTATTTTTGCAACACCAATATCTTTTTATGGAAGATTGATTCAATACTTAGGAAGGATTGGAAGAGGAAATCAAGAGTGCTTGGCTATTGATTTTCTTGATTATAAAAATCCTATGCTAAACTCAACATATAAAAAAAGGTTAGAAGGCTACAAAAATATGCATTATAAATAATAAATATTTATAATTAAGATAAATCTTTTAACATAAATATTTATTATGTTTTAAAACTGTTTTCTATATACTAAACTATATTTTTTAATAGGAGTTCATATGAGATTAGGAAAAATCTTAGTAGCAAGCTTATTAGTATTTAGCTCTATTTTTGCCTCAGAGTTTATTAATTATGATGCTTTTAGTAAAAAACTAAAAGAAGAAGCAAAACAATCAGGTATGATGGCATCAACTCAAGAAGTAAAAGATGCTTTAAATGCTAAAGATTGGGCTGTTGTTGATGTAAGAACTATGGAAGAATGGTCTGGAGCTGCTATAAAAGGAAGTTTTAGAGTAGGAAGAGAAGCTCCTGAAAAAGCTTTGGAAAATATTGTTTTAGATGATGATAATAAGTTTATAAAAAATAACTTAATTGTAGTTTGTAATACGGCTTCAAGAGCTGCAATTGAAGCACAAGCTTTTAAACAAATGGGATTTAAAACAGTAAAAATTTATGAAATAAATAGATGGATAGATGAATGTAATCCTGTTGTTACAAAATATACAGCTGGAGAACATAAAGAGGGTACTAAAACGAAGTTTGGTAATTATTACGCTGAACACTGCAAAAAATAGTAAAAAAGTAGAATGAATTTCTACTTTTTTATACTATATATCTTTGTTTTATATGCTCTTTTATTTTTTCTATTTCAACTAAAATAAATCCATCTACGCAATCATTAAAATCTTTGTCAACACTAAAATCTAAAAATTTAACCCCATCTTCATTGGTTAGTTCGCTATATTGTTTATACAAAGGTGGAATTGAAAAACCAATGCCACTTAAAGCAGATTTTAAAGATTTGAAATCCTGTTTTTTGTCACTTAATTCAAAAAAATCTCTTAAATCATAAATACTATTTGAATAAAAATAGGGGTCTTTGGCCTCTACTAGTCTTCTTGGGTCATTGTAGTAATAGCTATAATAAAATACCATTAAATCTTTTGCAATAGAGGGAAAAGTTCCAGAAATAGAAACTGGTCCAAACATATATTTTATATTAGGATTTGCTTTTAAATATGCACCAATTCCATACCAAAGATAATCTAAAGCCCTTGTTCCCCAATATTTTGGTTGCACAAAACTTCTTCCTAGCTCAATTGAATCTTGTAGATAAAATATAAATTCATCATTGAATTTGAATAAAGAGTTTGAGTAGAAACCTTTTATTCCAAATCTTTGAAAGATTGAATCAGAGTTTGCAATTCTGTATGAACCAACTATTTCTAGCTCATTTTTGTCATATAAAATTATATGTTGGTAGTAAATATCATATTTGTCTGTATCTCTTTTTTTATTTACTCCTTCTCCAACTTTTCTAAATGATAACTCTCTTAATCGTCCAAGTTCTTTTAATACGATAGAATCTTCTTCATAATCATATAAATAGATGCTTTTCCCATCGGCTGTTTGCCCTAAAAGTTTAGATTTTTTTAGTTCATTTAGCAAGTCAACTCTATTTACAGGATGAGCTATTGCATTTTGTGTTTGAAAAAATGATTTTTTCCCTTTTTTTAGAGCATAAAGATGTTTTTTGTATAAGTTTACTAAAAATTCTTTATTTAAACCTCTAGGTGTAATATTTTCATTAGGAATTATTTGTCCAATTTTTATATTTATATGTTTTGATTTTTTATTGAACATCTCATTTGATAATAAAAGTGTTGAGAAAGTCTTATTTATTAAAGATATTGTATAAAAAGTTTTAGAGTTTTTTGCATCTAAAAATATAGGTAAAATTGGAGAGTTACTATTTTTTGCAAAATTTAAAAATCCTTTACTCCAAGATAAATCTTTTATTCCTTTTGGTGTTGCACGGCTTACTTCTCCTGCTGGAAATATAATAATAGCTTCTTCGTTATTTAAAGCATCATATATTTTTTTAATACTATCTTTTGTTTGTCTATCTTTGAAATTATCAACTGAAATTACAAGAGAGTTTAAAGCTTCAAATCCAACTAAAAAATCATTTGCCAAAATTTTTACATCCTTTCTTACACTTCCAACCATTTTCAATAAACACAAAGCATCAAGTCCCCCTAAAGGATGATTTGCAATAATTACAACTTTTCCTTGAGGTGGAATATTTTGTAAATCGTTACTAGAAACTGTGTAGTCAAAATCAAAATAATCCAAAACAGCATCCACAAATTCAAACCCTTTTAAATGTGAATTTTGTGACAAAAATTTGTTTATAGAATCTTCATGCACAATTTTTTTTGCAATTTTGAATAAAGATTTTTTTAAAAAACTCTCTTTATCTTTTATCTTTGGAAACTTTTTCTCTATTTCTTTTTCTATGTCAATCATTTCATTCTCCTTAGTATGATAATTTTAGATAATCAAAGTTTCAAATTAGTTACACGAAAATAAATGAAAAAAATTTTTAAAAAATATGTGATAAAATTTGTTTATTTTTTTAGGAGGCTTTATGAACAAATCAGACATTACAAATATAATAACAGTTTTGATTATGGCGTATGGGTACTCAAACAACAATAATATTGTTTATATGGTAGGACTTTTTGCTTTAAGTGGAGCTATTACAAATACCTTAGCTATTCATATGCTTTTTGAAAAAGTTCCTTTTCTTTATGGAAGTGGAGTAATTGAGAGTAAATTTGAGGAGTTTAAATTATCTATTAAAAATCTTTTAATGGAGCAATTTTTTACAAAAGAGAGATTAAATAATTTCTTTCAAGATGAATTAAATAGTGCAAAAACAAATATTGATTTTGAAAAAATACTAAAAACTACTGATTTTACTATGGCATTTGATTCTTTAAAAGAGTCAATAATGCAATCACCTTTTGGAGGAATGATAGCAATGTTTGGTGGTGAAAGTGCAATAAATGGATTAAAAGAATCAGTTGTAGAAAAACTTCAAAACTCAATTATAGCTATTTCAAAAACTGATTCTTTTCAAAACACTTTAAGTGAAGCTTTGAAAAATGAAGAGTTTACAAATGAGGTTTATATAAAGTTAAGCTTAATAGTTGATACAAGATTAGAGGAATTAACTCCAAAAATGGTTAAAGAAATTGTTCAAAATATGATAAAAGAACATATGTTTTGGCTAGTTGTTTGGGGTGCTGTTTTTGGTGGACTGATTGGATTGGTTTCAGCTTTAATAGTATAGCCCTTAAATAAGGGATATACTAAATAAGTATTTTAAATTTTACTACAAAATTTTACTACATTTTTGTATAATTAGTCACTCCTGAAGAACACTATAAATACCTTAATTAAGGCATTTGTCACTACT
>CAYLKG010000038.1:0-18432 GCA_964384195.1 uncultured Aliarcobacter sp.
ATTTAATAGGTCTTTTACCTTTTGGAATAGCAAAAATATTTTCACTTTGGTTATACGCAAAAGAGCAACAAGTATTAACAGCCAAAATATCAGCTCAAAGTTTATTGGCAAATATTATATTTTCACTAATTTTGATTTATCCATTTCAAGCTGCTGGATTGGCTTTTTCAAGCACACTTAGTGGATTTGTTCTGTTTTTTTTAACTATTAAAGCATTTGGTTTCAAAAAGTTTGTCGAAATGTTTAGAAACTCTTAGTTTTAGTTAAATTTCGCTAAAATCTAAGACTTTTTTAAAAAATAGGATTGAGATGAGAAAATTTTTTTCACAATATAAGCCATATTACAAAAATTATAAACTAGAAATTTTTTATGCTCTTATTGGAATAGCTCTTGTAGCTTTAGCAACAGCAGGAACAGCTTATGCAATCCAACCACTACTTGATGATATATTTATAAATAAAGATGTAAATATGCTCTATATTATGCCTGTTATTGTAGTTATTTTATATGCAGCTAAGGGTTTTGGCGGCTATATTCAAGCCTATTTTATCTCTTTTATTGGTCAAGATATTACAAGAAGTGTAAGAGATAAACTTTTTTCTCATGTTCTAAAACTTGATCTTGTTTTTTTCCAAAAAACTCATGGTGGTGAGCTTGTTAGTAGAATAATAAATGATATTAATAGAATTCAAGCAGCTGTTTCAAACTATTTAGCGGAGCTAATAAGAGAAACTCTAACAATTATTGCTTTAGTAGCTTTAGTAATTTATAGATCACCTGAACTTGCTTTTTATGGTTTAGTTGTATTACCACTTGCTGTTTATCCTCTAACACTTTTAGCCAAAAGAATGAAAAAATTATCTTTTAAATCTCAAGAAAGCAACTCTGATATTACATCAAATTTGAGTGAAGCTTTCAACAATATTGAAATTATAAAAGCAAATGGAACTGAAAATTTAGAAGCAAATAAATTTAGTGTTTTAAATATGATTTTTTTCAAATACAATATGAAAGCTGTAAAAACAAATGAGCTAACTTCACCAATTATGGAGACTTTAGGTGCTCTTGCTTTTGGAACTGTTATTTTAGTTGGTGGAAGTAGAGTTGTAAATGGAGAACTTACAACTGGTGAATTTACATCATTTATAGCAGCACTGTTTATGCTTTATACTCCAATAAAAAGAATCTCTTCTTTATATAATAAAATGCAAGATGCAATTGCTGCAAATGAAAGAATAAATGACATTTTTACAAAAACTGCACAAATAAAATCTGGAACAATATCAAAAATTAATGATGTTAAAACTATCTCTTTTTGCAATGTTGGATTGAAATATGATGAAGTTGAAGCTTTGAAAAATATAAATTTAGAAGCACACAAGGGTGAAATAGTAGCTTTAGTTGGAGATAGTGGTGGTGGAAAATCTTCTTTAATAAATCTACTCGTGAGATTTTACGATGTAAATAGTGGTGAAATAAAATTTGATAACACAAATATCAAGGATTTTACATTAGAAGAGTTAAGAGAACAAATATCAATAGTTACACAAAGAGTGTATATTTTTAATGACACAATATCAGCAAATGTAGCTTATGGAGAAGAGCTTGACGAGTTTAAAGTTATAGAAGCTTTAAAACAAGCTCATGCTTATGAATTTGTAGAAAAAATGAAACTAGGTATTAATACAATTTTAGATGAATTTGGAACAAATTTAAGTGGTGGACAAAGACAAAGAATAGCAATTGCAAGAGCTTTATATAAAAATCCAAAAATTTTGATTCTAGATGAAGCAACATCTGCACTTGACAACAAAAGTGAAGGAATAATTAGTGAAGTTATTGAAGAAGTAGCTAAAAATAGAATAACTTTTGTAATAGCTCATAGATTAAGTACAATAAAAAATGCATCTAAAATTGCTGTATTTAAAAGTGGTGAAATAGTTGATGTTGGAACACAAAAAGAGCTTTTAGCTTCAAGTTTAGAGTATCAAAGATTATATAATTCAGGAAATCTTTGATTAGTTTTTGATAATATATTTTAATTTTAAAAAAAGGAAAGTCTTTGTTTAGTTACGAAACTATTAAAAAAGTATTGTTTTTATTTGATCCAGAAAGAGCTCATCATATAGCTGAATGTGGTTTAAAAATTGTTGGAAAATGTAGTATCTTAAAAAATCATTTTGAAAAAAAGAACTATATAAATAATCAAAAACTAAACCAAGAAATATTTGGGGTTAAATTTGAAAATCCTGTTGGATTAGCAGCTGGTTTTGATAAAAATGCAACTATGGTAAATGCTATGAAGGCTATGGGTTTTGGATTTACTGAAATTGGTACAATGACACCTATGCCACAAGATGGAAATGCTAAACCTAGAATGTTTAGATATCCTGAGTACAAATCAGTTCAAAATGCTATGGGTTTTAATAATCTTGGAGCACATACTGTTTTAAAAAATTTAAAAAAAGCTCAACCTTTTCCACTTCCTTTAGGAGTAAATATTGGTAAAAACAAATATACGCCTGAAGAGTTTGCACTAAGTGATTACAAAACTTTAATTAAAAAATTTGAAAGTTATGGCGATTATATTGTTATAAATATTTCAAGTCCAAATACTCCTAATTTAAGAGATTTACAAAATGAAAAGTTTATAAATGAACTTTTTTCTATGGCAAAAACTCTTACATCCAAACCTATTTTACTTAAAATTGCTCCTGACATGGAAGTACAAACAGCTATTGACCTTTGTAAAACAGCAATAAATGCAGGTGCTGCTGGAATTATTGCTACAAATACAACTATTGATTACAGTTTAGTTCCAAATTGCAAAGATTTTGGAGGATTAAGTGGTGCTTGTCTGAGTGAAAAATCGTCACTTTTATTTAAAGAAATAGCAAAAGAGCTTTATGGAAAAGCTATTTTAATCAGCGTAGGTGGTATTTTCACAGGAAAACAAGCTTATGAGAGAATTAAAAACGGAGCATCTTTGGTGCAAGTATATTCAAGTTTAGTTTTTGAAGGTCCTTCTATGGTTAGAAAAATAAATGAAGAATTACTTGAATTATTAAAAACAGATGGTTATGAAAACATAACTGAAGCCATTGGAGCAAATTTAAGATAATGAAAAAATTCTTAAAAATTTTTATATTTTTTATTTTTATTGGAGAGTTTATGAGTGCAAATAGTTTGCCAAATTATTATACAAAAAACCTAGAAAATGGTCTGCAAATTGTGGCTATTCCTATGGATAATAACACAAATGTAGTATCTGTTGATATCTTTTATAAAGTTGGAAGTAGAAATGAGGTTATGGGTAAAAGTGGAATTGCTCATATGCTTGAACACTTGAATTTTAAATCAACAAAGAATTTAAAAGCTGGTGAATTTGATGAGATTGTAAAAGGTTTTGGAGGAGTAAATAATGCTGGAACAAGTTTTGACTACACTCATTACTACATTAAAACTTCTTCTAAAAATACAGATAAGTCGTTAGAACTTTTTTCTGAATTGATGCAAAATTTAACTCTAAAAGATGAAGAGTTTCAGCCAGAGCGTGATGTTGTAGCTGAAGAAAGACGTTGGAGAACAGATAATAATCCGATGGGATACCTACAATTTAGAATGTTTAATAACACTTATGTTTATCATCCATACCATTGGACACCAATTGGTTTTATGGATGATATAAAAAACTGGTCAATAGAGGATATTAGAGATTTTCACTCTACATATTATCAACCAAAAAACGCAATAGTTGTAGTTGCAGGAGATATTAAAAAAGAAGAAATTTTCTCTTTGGTTGAAAAACATTTCATAGATGTAAAAAATACAAAAGAGATCCCTGCTTCTATTCATATGGTTGAACCTACTCAAGATGGAGAAAGAAGATCAACTATAAATAAAGAATCAAATGTACAAATGCTTACAATTAGCTATCATATTCCAAATTTTGAACATGAAGATCAAGTAGCTCTTAGTGCGTTATCTCAACTTTTAAGTAATGGTAAGAGTTCGATTTTACAAAAAGTTTTAGTAGATGAAAAAAGATTAGCTAATACAGTTTATGCATATAATATGGAACTAAAAGATCCTGGAGTTTTTATGTTTATGGCTGTAGCAAATGAAAATGTTGATGCTTTAAAAATAGAAAAAGAGATTTTAGATATAATAAGCAAAATTCAAAAAGGTGAAATCAAAGAAAAAGAGATAGAAAAGCTTAAAATAAATACAAAAGCCGACTTTATCTATTCACTTGAAAGTTCAAGTGATGTTGCTTCACTTTTTGGAACATATCTAGTAAGAGATAATATTAAGCCACTTTTAGATTATGAAGCAAATTTGGAAAAACTAAAAGTTGAAGATATTGTAAATGTTGCGAAAAAATATTTAATAAAAGAGAACTCAACAACTCTTATTTTAAAAGAAAAAAATTAAAAAAAGGAAAAAGATGGATAGCATTATTGGCTCTATGACTGCATTAATCACACCATTTAAAAATGGAAAAGTTGATTTAGAAAAGTATGAAACACTTATCAAAAGACAAATTGCAAACGGTGTAGATGTAGTTTCTCCTGTTGGAACAACTGGAGAAAGTGCTACATTGTCACATAAAGAACACAAAGAATGTATTGAAGTAGCTGTTGCTACTTGTAAAAATACAAGAGTAAAAGTTCTTGCGGGTGCTGGTTCAAATGCTACACATGAAGCTTGTGATATAGCAAAATTTGCACAAGAAGTTGGAGCAAATGGAATTTTATCTATAGCACCTTACTATAACAAACCAACACAAGAGGGTCTTTATCAACACTATAAAGCAATAGCTTCCAGTGTAGAGATTCCTTTTATGCTTTACAATGTTCCAGGAAGAACAGGTGTTGATTTATTACCTGAAACTGCAATTAGCCTTTTTGATGATGTGAAAAATATTTATGGTATCAAAGAGGCAACTGGTTCATTAGAAAGAGCAACTTCAATAATGTCACAAAGAGAAGATTTTGTGGTAGTTTCTGGAGATGATAGTGTAGATTTTCCAATGCTTGCAAGTGGAGCAAAAGGTATTGTTTCAGTAACTGCAAATTTAGTTCCAGATTTAAAAGTAAAACTTGTAAATAGTACTTTTAATAAAGATTTTGAAACTGCATTAAAAATTCATAATAATCTATTTGAATTAAATAAAGTTTTATTTTGCGAAAGTAACCCTATTCCGATAAAAGCAGCTATGTATTTAGCTGGATTATTGGATAGTTTAGAGTATAGATTGCCTTTAACAAGTCCAAGCAAAGAAACTTTAAACAAATTAGAAAATATATTAAAAAAATATGAGGTAGTTAAATAATGAGTAATTCTATGTCAGGAAAAACTTTAGTAATTTCAGGTGGTACAAAAGGTATCGGTAAAGAGTGTGTTTATAAGTTTGCAAGCAATGGTGTAAACGTTGCTTTTACATACAATTCAAATGGAGAAATCGCTCAAGAGATTTGCAAAGATGTTGAATCAAAATTTGGAGTTAAATGTAGAGCTTACCCTTTTAATATTTTAGAACCTGAAAAATATGCTGAACTATTTGAAGAAATTGATAAAGACTTTGATAGAGTTGACTTTTTTATATCAAATGCAATGATTTATGGAAGAGCTGTTGTTGGTGGATATGGTAAATTTATGAAATTAAAACCAAGAGGATTAAACAATATCTATACTGCAACCGTAAATGCTTTTGTTTGTGGAGCACAACAAGCAGCTAAAAGAATGCAAAAAATTGGTGGCGGAGCTATAGTTTCTCTATCTTCTACTGGAAATTTAGTATATATTGAAAACTACGCAGGTCATGGAACAAATAAAGCAGCTGTTGAAGCAATGGTTAGATACGCAGCAAATGAGTTAGGTGAGTTTAACATTAGAGTAAATGCAGTATCTGGTGGTCCAATTGACACAGATGCGTTAAAAGCATTTACAAACTATGAAGAGGTAAAAGCAAAAACTGCTGAATACTCTCCACTAAATAGAATTGGTCAGCCTGAAGACTTAGCACAATCTTGTTATTTCTTATGTACAAGTGATGCTTCTTGGATTACAGGCCATACACTAATTGTTGATGGTGGGACAACTTTTAGATAATGTCAAAAAATCTAAATCTTCCAAATATATTAGCTCTATTTAGAATAGCCTTAGCACCTTTGATGCTTTGGTTTTTCATAGATAGAGCAAACCCTTTATTTACTTCTTGGCATCCATCTTGGTTTGATTATTTTGCTGGTCTTATTTTTGTTATTGCGTCTATTACAGATTTCTTTGACGGCTATATAGCAAGAGCTTGGAATCAAATGACAAAACTTGGTGGAATATTAGACCCTCTTGCAGATAAAATGCTAGTTCTTGCTGCATTTTTAGGTCTTTTAGTAATTGATAGAGCCAGTGCTTGGGCTGTTTTTTTGATTCTTTCTAGAGAATTTTTTATAACAGGTCTTAGAGTTGTTGCTGTTGCTGAAGGTAAAAATGTAGCTTCAACTATGGCAGGAAAAGTAAAAACTGTTGCTCAAATGTTTGCTATTGGATTTTTGATAATGAATTGGCCATATGCAACAGCTTTACTGTGGTTTGCAGTAATTTTAACTCTATATTCTGGGTTTGAATATACAAGAGATTATTTTAAAGCTTAAGGATTTTTTTGGGTACTATTACTTTTTTATTAGTTTTATCATTTTTAGTTTTTTTTCATGAACTTGGTCATTTTTTAGCAGCTAGATATTTTGGAGTAAAAGTGCATGTTTTTTCAATTGGTTTTGGAAAACAGATCTATTCAAAATATTGGGCAGGTACAACTTGGCAAATTGCACTTATTCCACTTGGCGGATATGTAAAAATGAAAGGTCAAGATGATACTAATCCAGCATTAGTTGAATCAGGTAATGACTCATATAATACAAAAAAACCATGGCAAAGAATTATTATATTATTTGCAGGACCTTTTGCAAACTTTTTATTAGCAGCAATAATATATTTTTCTATTGCATTAATGGGAGCAAGCACATTAGCTCCTGTAATTGGAAATGTAAGCGAAAACTCTGTTGCATTTCACGCAGGATTACAAAAAAATGATGAAATCTTGAGAATAAATGATATTGAAATTAAATCTTGGGATGAGATAGGTAAAGTAATTACAACTACAGAAGGTGCTTTACAGTTTTACATAAAAAGAGACAATAATTTAATAATAAAAATAATCAATCCTCAAATTTCAGATAGTCAAAATATGTTTAATGAGAGAATCAAAAAAAGAATGATTGGAATTGCTCCTTTAGGAAAAGTTATAACTTTGAATTTAGATTTTTTTGATTCTTTGGCATATGCTTATGATAAAACAATTTTTGCTTCTACTATGATTTTTCAAGGTGTACAAAAATTAATTTCTGGAATCATCCCATCAAGTGAGATTGGAGGGGTTATTAGCATAGGAAAGGTTATATCAGACGCTAGTGAAAGCTCATTTATAGCACTTCTTACAATTACTGCTTTAATATCTGTGAATTTAGGAGTTCTAAACTTATTACCTATTCCTGCTCTTGATGGTGGGCATATAATGTTTAATCTATATGAGATGATTATGAGAAGAAAACCTAGCGAGCAAGTTTTTATGTTTTTGACAATTATGGGTTGGATTATACTAGGAAGCTTAATGCTACTTGGTATTTACAACGATATTAATAGAATATTTTTAAATAATTAAAGGTCTTTCATGGATAAAATTACGGCTACAAGAAATTTAGACAACTTAATTACTAAAGTTGAAGCAGCAAGATTAAGAGTTAATGAACATCATATTGTAAAAATTGTTGGTATTTCAAAATACTCATCATCTGATGATATTAAAACTTTATATGAAGTTGGACAAAGAGCTTTTGGTGAAAACAAAGTTCAAGATTTAAAAGAAAAAAGTCAAGCACTAAATGATTATCCAATAGAGTGGCATTTTGTAGGAACTTTACAAAAAAATAAAATAAATAATCTTATAGATTTAAATCCCACTTTAGTTCATTCCTTAGATTCATTAGAACTTGCTATTGAACTAAACAAAAAATTAGTTGAAAAAAATAAAAAAATGTCTTGTTTACTACAAATAAATTCAAGCTATGAAAAGTCTAAAAGTGGTGTTGACCCAAAAAATGCAATTGAAATTTATAAACAAATTTTGGAACTTTGTCCAAATATAAATTTAAAAGGTGTTATGACAATTGGTGCAAATAGCGAAGATGAAAAGCTTATTAAAAAAAGTTTTAATATCACAAAAGATATATTTGATACTTTAGAGCCCCTTGGGGCTAGATATTGTTCTATGGGAATGAGCGGAGATTTTGAACTTGCTATTGAATGTGGTTCAAACTTAATTAGAGTTGGTTCAACTTTATTTAAAAACTAAGAGCAAGTTTATTTTTGCTCTTTTCTTATATTAGTCACAGTTTTACCACCTATTGCATAATTATCTGTATTTACCTCATCAATTACAACAACCGTTGATTTTTCACCTCTTTTAAAAATTTTTACAAAAGCCTCTGTAAGTTCCTTTGCCAGTTGCTCTTTTTGCTCTTTCGTGGCCCCACCATCTTCATGAGTCATTTTTACATTTATAAATGGCATATTTAATCCTTCTTTAGTTCAAAGCATTTTTAAATTTTTTTAACTCTTCTTCAATACTTGGAACTCTCATAAAATGCTCTCCTATTAAAAAAGCATCTGCCCCAATAGAGTGTAAGTTTTGTATAACCTCAACATCACTAACCCCAGATTCTGCAACAATTATTTTTCCATTTGGAATAAGAGGAATTAATCTTTCACATAAACTCATATCCATTTCAAAAGTCTCTAAATTTCTATGATTTATCCCAATTATATTTGCCCCAGATTTTATAGCTTTTTCTAAATCTTCTTTATCGTGAATTTCAACTAAAACTTCTAAACCTAGACTAATTGCATATTCATAAAGCTCTTTTAGCTCTTTTGTACTTAATGATTTAGCTATTAATAATATAAAATCAGCTCCATAAACTAATGCTTCTAAAACTTGATATTTATCTAATATAAAATCTTTTCTCAAAAGTGGAGTGGGAACATATCTTCTAATTTGAGTTAAATATTCTAAGTTTCCTTGAAAATAGTGAGGCTCTGTCAAAACAGAAATTGCATTTGCGCCATTTTTACTATATTCACTTGCAATAAATAAAGGGTCAAAATCACTTTTTATAATTCCCTTACTAGGACTTGCTTTTTTTACTTCAGCAATAATCCTAATAGGTTCATCTTTTGTGCTTCTTAAATACTTTTTAACATCTCTTGGCATATATGGATTTGATGACAAACTTCTTCCTAGCATATCAAAAGGAATTTCTATTTTTCTTCTTTCTAAATCATCTCTTGTTCTTCTATTTATTTCATCTAATATCATTTACACTCCTTTATCTTTTCCCAATGTATTCTAATCTCTTCATCTTCAAGTCCAACTTGGTCAACAACTTTTTTCATTACTTCATAAGCTGTTTTACAATTTTTAAGTTTATATTCACCCCATGCTAAAGTATCAAGATAAGCAATATTTTCAGGGTCTTGAACAAGTGCTTTTTTAACTAAGGCTACACCTTTATTTATATCTAATTCATAATCTATTAATAAATATGCCAAAAAATTTTGGTATATGTGATTGCTTGAAGTTTGTAAAACTGTATTAAGTTTCTCAACTACACTATTAAGCACCTCTTTTTTGTTTGTTGCCATATCAAATTCAACTATAGCAAGTTCTGATAAAATCTCTTTATTTTGACTTTTTTCATAAAGTTCTTTTAACACATTCATTGCTTTTTCTGGCTGATTTGTAGCTCTATATGCAGCAACTAGAATATCATCTTTTTCTTTATTTGATTCCCAGAAAGCAATAATCTTCTCTTTTTTTACATATTTCCAAAATAGAGTTTTTGTGTTATTTAGTTGAAGTTGTGAGTCATTATTTTTATAATAAAAGAACATCTCTTTTAGAAGATTTTCTATTTTTTCATTATCTTTTAATATCTCATAAAAAGCTACAAGTTGTATCGATAAATTAAAATCATAATCATATTTTTTGATACTATCTTCTAATTTAGAAACAGCCTCTTTTTGTCTATTTAACTGAAAAAATTCCAAATTTGCAATAGTTCTTAGTGTATTTGTATTTGGAGATATAACAAAAGCTTTATAAAATGCATCATGAGCTTTTAAATATTGTTTTTGCGTTATATAAACAGTTCCCAATACATCATAATTTAACTCATTAGGATATAAAGAAACTAATTTTTCAGCATTTTTTGCAGCTTCATCTAATTTATCAAGTTTTAGTTGCGCAAAACTATAAAGTCTTAATAAAATCTCTTCTTCTTTAATATTTGATTTTAAATATTTAGCAATAGCAGCCTCAACAAAAACATAATCTTTTAATTGAGTTGCAAGAGAAACTGAACTTACTAAATATTCATATTTATTTGTATGCTCAAAAAGTTTAAAATAAACATCTCTTGCCTCATAATATACTCTCTCATTTTCCATTTCCAAAGCATACATTATGTAAAAATCTTCTAACTCAAATTGTTTTGTTTCAACTTTTTCAAATACTTTATCATTTGATTTAGTAGTTTCTAATTTTTTTGAAACACAAGCTGAAAAAAATAAAACTGTTAAAAAAGCAATAATTAAATTTTTTTTATTCCAGGGCATTCTTTGTATACCTCATTTTCATTTATTTTAAAATAATCCCAAAAAGGAAACGTTCTACATTGAGCAGGTCTTACTTCATAAATCATACACTGTTTTCTCTCTAAATTAAAAAAACAACAAACAAAACTATTTTCGCCTAATTTTACCTCTTTTATACTATATTTGTACCCTACTTTAAAAAGATATTTTTCTTTTAGTATTTCTGAATTGATATTTAGATACTTAGCTAAAGCTTCTATCTCATTTTTACTAATCCAAATATAGCCACTTTCTCCAATGCAACAATTACCTGCACAACTCTCACAGGCCTTTTGATCAAAAGTGAAATTGTATCCATCTTTTTTTATTAAACTACTCAACTTCTACCTTTATACTATTTGTTCCTGCATCTTTATAAATGTTTAAAACATTTTGCGTAAACTGTCCAAATTCATCAAAAACTACAAAAGGTTCGAATATTTTAACCAAAGATTTAGAATCTTTTTTTGCATAAATCATTACCAAAGTAGCCTCTTTTGTACTTTTTGGATGGACAAATTGAAGAGATTCTAAATTAAATTTAAACTCGTTTAAATACAAAATAATCTCTGTTAATTGTTTACAATCATAACAGAAAAAAAATTTCCCACCATTTTTTAGAACTTGTGAAGCTCTTTTTATAAAATCTTTTAAAGGCATAAAATCATTATATCTTGCAATTTTTATATTTTCATTCTCACTTTTTATAACATTGCCATGATAAAAAGGAGGATTAGAAACACAAAAATCAAATTTTGTCTCAAATTCTAACTCTAAAAATGAGCCTTTGTGCATTTTTGAAACAATACTATTTGTAAATGCATTTTTTTGTGAAAAAAACTGAAAAATTTCTTGAAGTTCAACTTGATTCAAAACTATTTTATTAAATTTTTTTGCCAATAATAGTCCTAAAATACCGCTACCACTACCAATATCTAAAAGTTCACCTTTTATATTTTTATATTTTTCCAAATTTCTGCAAATAAAATCAAATAAAAAATGTGTATCACTGTTATAACAATAACCATTTTGTGGCTGATATAGTACCAAAAAGCTTCCTCTTATAAAATCTTTGGATTATAGCTAAAATATTTATAGTTTTCTTTTAATAAAATAAGCAAAAATATTGTACTATTACTAGCATAAATTATGAAATTTATAAATTTTAATTATATTTAATGAAGGAAAATAATGTCAAATATTGAGGCTCCTTTAGATACACCTGTTTGGGTTGACGAGAGTAGATGTAAAGCTTGTGATAGATGTGTTTCTGTTTGTCCTGCTGGAGTATTAGGAATGAGACAAGACATTCACTCAACTTTAGGTTCTATGGCAACTGTTATTCATCCTGAAGCTTGTATTGGATGTAATGACTGTGAGTTATCATGTCCTGATTTTGCAATTTTTGTAGCAGATAAAAAAGAATATAAGTTCGCAAAATTAAGTGATGATGCAAAAATAAGACAAGAAAGAATTATAAAAAATAGTTATAAAATATTAGATGAAGATAAGAAGGTTTGATTATGTCAAGAGAATTAATATCAACAGGAAATGAGTTAGCAGCATTAGCTGCTGTTGATTCTAAATGTGAATTTTTTGGAGGTTACCCTATTACACCTTCAAGTGAAATAATGCATTCATTATCATCAAAACTTCCTGCAATTGGTGGAGTTTGTATTCAAATGGAAGATGAAATTGGAGGAATTTGTTCCGCTCTTGGAGCTGCTATGAGTGGTAAAAGATCAATGACAGCTTCTTCTGGTCCTGGAATTTCTTTAAAATCTGAAAATTTAGGACTTGGTTATATTGCTGAAGTTCCACTTGTAGTTATAAACGTTATGAGAGGTGGTCCATCAACTGGTCTTCCAACAAGAGTTGCTCAAGGTGATATTTTACAAGCAAAAAATCCGACACATGGTGATGTAAAATCAATTACTTTAATGCCAGGAAATTTAACAGAGTGTTACACAGAAGTTGTACGTGCCTTTAATTTAGCAGATAGATTCATGCAACCTGTTTTTGTATTACTTGATGAAACTATTGGTCATATGGCGGGAAAGGTTTCTCTACCTGATTTAAACGAAATTGAAAAAGAAAGAGTTCATAGAAAAAGATTTGATGGGGATAAAAAAGATTATCTTCCTTATGGAGTTAAAGAAAATGAACCTGCTGTTTTAAATCCTATGTTTGAAGGGTATAGATATCACTTTACAGGACTTCATCATGGACCAACTGGACATCCTACAGAAGATGGTGTTGTTTGTGATGCTTTAATGAAAAGACTATTTAAAAAAGTAGAAGATTTCTCAAATGAATTAGAATCAAATGAAGAGTATATGTTAGATGATGCAGATATTTTAATTATTGCTTATGGTTCTGTTTCTCTTGGAGCAAAAGAAGCTGTAAACCGTCTAAGAAAAGAGGGAATAAAAGCCGGTATGTTTAGACCAAAAACAATTTGGCCAAGTCCAGAAAAAAGAATAAATGAACTTGTAAATAAGTTTGATAAAGTTCTTGTTGCTGAGCTTAATATGGGACAATACTCAGCTGAAATACAAAGAGCTAGTGGAAGAAAAGATTTCCACACACTTTTAAAAGCAAATGGAAGACCACTATCTCCACTTGAAATAATAGAAAAAGTAAAAGGAATATAATATGGCTTTTAACTATGATGAATATTTAAGAACAGATAAAATGCCAACACTTTGGTGTTGGGGATGTGGTGATGGAGTTATACTAAAAGCACTAATTAGAGCTATTGATAAATTAGGTTGGAATATGGACGATGTTTGTGTAGTTTCAGGAATTGGATGTTCTGGAAGATTTAGCTCATATATAAATTGTAATACAGTTCATACTACACATGGAAGAACTCTAGCCTATGCAACAGGTATAAAACTTGCAAACCCAACTAAAAAAGTAATAGTTGTAGGTGGAGATGGTGATGGACTTGCTATTGGAGGAAATCACACAATTCATGCAGCTAGAAGAAATATTGATTTAACATATATTTTAATTAATAACTTTATTTATGGACTTACAAACTCTCAAACAAGCCCAACTACTCCAAAAGGTATGTGGACAGCAACAATGGAGAGAGGAAATATTGACCCCACTTTTGACTCTTGCAAATTAGTTGAAGCTGCTGGTGCTAGTTTTGTTGCAAGAGAAACTATGATTGATCCAAAAAAACTAGAAAGAACTTTAGTAAAAGCTCTTGAACACAAAGGTTTTTCATACTTAGAAGTATTCTCAAATTGCCATGTAAATTTAGGAAGAAAAAATAAAATGGCTAGTGCAACAGCGAATTTAGAGTGGATTGACTCTATTTCTTTAGCAAAAACAAAATTTGATATGCTTGAAGAAGATGCAAAAGAAGGTAAATATCCAACTGGAGTTTTAAAACAAGATGAAAATGCACTTGAATATTGTGAAGCTTATGAAAAAGTAAAAGAAGCTCACAAGAACAAAACTATGGTAGAGCTGTAAGGAAATAATATGTCAACTAATAGAACTTTGATGAGATTTACAGGAGTTGGTGGGCAAGGAGTACTTCTTGCTGGAGAAATTTTTGCTGCAGCAAAGATAAATAACGGTGGTTTCGGTTTAAAAACAGCAACTTATACTTCTCAAGTAAGAGGTGGTCCAACTGTTGTTGATATTACTTTACAAGATGAAGAGATTATCTATCCATATGCAAATGATGGTGAAATAGATTTTATGCTTTCTGTTGCTCAAATCTCTTTTGATCTGTTCAAAAATGGTGTAAAAGATGGTGCAACTATTGTTGTTGAGCCAAATTTAGTAAGACCAAGTGATGAAGATAAAAAAAGATGGAATATCATTGAAATTCCAATTATTACAATAGCTAAAGAGGAAGTTGGAAATGTTATTACTCAATCAATTTTAGCATTAGCAATTGCAAATTATTTTACAGGTGAAACAATTCCTAAAGAAGTTTTAAGAACTATGATGCTTTCTAAAATTCCATCAAAACTTCACGATATGAATAATAAGGCCTATGATTTAGGTTATAAATATGCCAAAGAGGCTGATAACAGATAAGTTAAATTAGGGTAAATAACCCTAATTTATATAGCATTTTTTAAAATCTCTTCTAAATCTTGTTTAGAATATTCATCTTGAAAACTTAAATTCTCAATTATATCTGCAAAGTTATTTTCACTTAAAGAGAATTGAGCAAGTTTTGTTGGTGTTCCTATTTTATTAAACCAATTTTCTAAAGCTTCAATACCTTCTAATGCACTATTTTTACCAAAAAGTTCTTTTGCAAATCTTATAAACTGAGCTTCATTTTGTTTATAATACCATTTCATCCAAGCAGGCATTACTACAGATAGCCCTGCTCCATGAGGCACATTATAAAGTGCTGATAAAGAGTGTTCTATCATATGATTAGGAAATGAAAAATCTGAAGTTCCAACTGTAGTAGTACCATTTAAAGCATTTGTTGCAGCCCACGCAAAATCACCTCTTGCACTATAATCATCTGGATTTTTTAATAAAATTTCTGTTGTTTCCATAACTGTTTTTATAATATTTTCAACTTGTCTACTCATATAAGTTGGTTGAACTTTTGCAGTAAAATATCCTTCTATACAATGTGCAATAATATCAGCAGCAGAATATGTCAAATACTCTTTTGAAACACTTTTTTGAAGTTCTGGATTTATAATTGACACTTTTGGATAAACAAATGGTGACCAAATAGAGTCTTTATGTTTTGTTTTTTCATTTGTAATAACAGCATAACCATTCATTTCACTTCCTGTTGCAGCAAGAGTTATAATATCAAATATAGGTAAAGCTTTCTCTATTACTTTTCTTCCACCAAAGAAGTCCCAAACATCTCCATCATATAGAGTTCCAACAGCAATTGTTTTACAACTATCTAAAACTGAACCTCCACCCACACTTAAAACAGCTTCAATTTTTTCATTTTTTGCAATTTTTATAGCCTCTTGAACAGTTTTTAAAATTGGATTACTAATAACACCACCAAAAGATATAAAATCAATATTATTATCTTTTAGACTATTTGAAACAGTTTCAAAAAGCCCATCTTTTTTGATTCTTTCACTTCCATAAACCAATAAAACTTTTTTAAATCCTGCATCTTTTATAAATTTTCCAATTTTTTTCTCTTTATCTTTTCCAAACTCAATTTTTGTTGGATTATAATAAACAAAATTTTCCATAAAATACTCCTATTTTTTAAATATATCTTCTAAAACATAATCTTTTTCAAATTGTATACAAAAATCTATAAAATTCTTAAAATATTCATCAACTTCTGCTTTATTATACCCTGAAATAGAAATTACAACTTTTCTGTCTTCATTAATAATTTTTGGAAGAGAAGAAAAATCAAGATGTTTAGGTATTTTTTTCATGGTATCTATCAAATCATTTTCACTACAATGAATAGTCATAACTTTTCTGTACTTTTCATCTAATGCTTTTGGATAGAGTTTATCCAATGCTTCAATAACCATATTCTGACTCATTGAAGGAAAACCTGGAGTAAAGAAAAATCTATCCTCTAAATAGAATCCTGCAACATCATTTACAACATTTTTAAGTAACTTAGCATTTATAGGTAAATACGCCATATAAACTCTATGGGGATACGCTTCTTCTTTAAATCTATTAATAATTTTTTGTTTTGCTTCTTCATGAAATTCTAAAGTACCATTTGTAAAAGCTTTTGCTGCTATTTCTCTTGTAAAATCATCCGGAGTGGCTCCAATTCCACCAAAGCAAAACATTACTGAGTTTTCATCTGATTTTATAAGATCAAAAATATTTAACATAAGCTCAGGATCATCTTCTATTACAAAAGAAGCTTTATGTTCCCATCCTCGACTTAAAAGTTGGTGGTTTAGAAATGAAAAATGGGCATCATTTCGACGCCCATTTAGAAGTTCTGTTCCAATAATTACACTGTAAAAATTAATTTTTTTATTCATATTGAAACTCTTTTTTTATTTAAATTTTTGATTGAATATATTCATCCATTTCATTTACAATTTCTTCAATTGTTCTTTCACCATTAATTTTTTTTAATAGATTTTTACTTTCATAAAACTTTTGAATCTTCTCTAGAGGCTCAACATAAACTTTCATTCTATTATTAAATACTTCTACATCATCGTCAGCTCCTCTAGCTCTTCCAAGAACTCTACTTCTAGCAACTTCTTTTGATACTACAACTTCAATACAACTTACTAACTCAACTTGATTTTCATATGCCAAATATTTATCAAGTTCTTCCATCTGCTCAATACTTCTTGGGTAACCATCTATTACTATAATATCTGTTGGTGCATTTTTTATAGCTGTTAAAATTGTCATAATAGCAATATCAATAGGAACAATATTTCCAGCTTTAATATATCTATCAATTATCTGCCCTCTTTGGCTTCCAGTTGCAACTTCAGCCCTAAACATATCGCCAGTAGAATAATGAGTTATATTTGAATGTTTACTCGCTATAAGCTCTGCATCTGTGGTTTTACCACTACCTGGAGCCCCAATAATTAAAAATAGTTTTTTCATCTGTTCCCTTAAATCTTTGTAGTATTTATTGTATCAAAAATCATTTAAATTCTTAATGTAGAGTTTAAAACTTATCAACTATTAAATGGTTTTTAAATACAATAAAACAAAAATTTCTAAGGATTAACTATGAATTTAATGCTATTTGGTGCACCAGGAGCTGGAAAAGGAACTCAAGCAAAGTTCTTGATTGAAAAATATAACATCCCTCAAATCTCAACTGGAGATATTTTAAGAGCAGCAATTACTGATAAAACAGATATGGGAATGGAAGCAAAAAAATTTATGGATGAAGGAAAACTAGTTCCGGATTCAACTATCATTGGAATAATAAAAGATAGATTAGCTGAAACAGATTGTAAAAATGGTTTTATTTTAGATGGTTTTCCAAGAACTTTAGCTCAAGCAGAAGCTTTAAGTGAATTAATGAAAAATATGAATATAAATCTTGATAAAGTAATCTCTTTAAATGTTCCAGATGAATTAATTGTTGGAAGAATCACAGGAAGAAGAGTTTGTTCAAAATGTGGAGCATCTTTCCATGTTGAATTTAATCCTTCAAAAGAAGAAAATGTTTGTGATTATTGTAATAGTGAATTAATTATTAGAAAAGATGACAATGCCCAAACTGTAAAAAGTAGACTTGATGCATATCACACACAAACTGCACCATTAATTGATTTTTATACAAAAATGGGTGTATTTATCGAACTAGATGGTACAAAAGATGTATCTGAAGTTACAAAAGATATGATAAACGCTCTTTCATAAAATTTAAAAGAGGTAGTAAAAAGCTACTTCTTTTACTTTATTTAATTATGCTATTTGAAAGATTTATTAAATTTGTTTGCCAATCTTCATTAAAAATATCATTTTCTACTGGTTTTGCATTTAAACTTCTAGCTAAAGTACTTGCTCTATTTTGATCTTTTGGATAACAATACAAAAGCTTATTAGTATCTTTATTTTTATAAGTATTACTTAAATCTTTTAATTCATTTGTTGAAAACATTTTTTTATCTTTTCCTGACTTCGTCACTTTTTTATAATTATTAAAAAAATGGTCTCAAAAACTCGAATTCATGGGCCTCTAATTTTAA
>CAYLKG010000039.1:0-18374 GCA_964384195.1 uncultured Aliarcobacter sp.
ATGCTCAGAGTTTACACTAAAAAACAATTAGGTTTTATGTGCGAAAGTTGAGTAATTAATATTATAACTTTGCAACTTAGTTGCATAAATTGTTAAAATAAATTATAATTAATGATATGAAAGAGAGAAAAAATGAAAAAGAGTTTATTGTTAAGTGCAATAATTTTTAGTCAAACATTAGTTTTTGCAACTGAAAATCATGAGCATTCAAAAGAATCAAAAAATATAGGTGAAGCTATAACTGAAGGCAAAATAAACGGAGGTTTAGCTCTATATGGTCAAAACAAAGACTTTAAAGTACAAAATGATAAAAATCAAGATTTTGCTTATGGAAATGCTCATATAACTTTAGGCTATGAGACAAATCCTTTATATGGATTTAGCCTTGGAGCTGAATTTAAGGGAAATGCAAAACTTGGTGAAAAAAATAGAGGAGATTATGTTTATAATGCACCTTTTCAAAATGAGGTTCTACTTTCACAAGGTTTTATAAATTATGGTATCAAAGATATTTTAAACTTAAGAGTTGGTAGACAAGAAGCCGATAAAGAGTGGTTAAGTGATAATCAAGAAGCTGCTATTTTAAATGTTAGTGTTATAAAAGATACATTAATTAGTGTTGGATATTCAAGAAAAAAAGCTGAAACAGGAATAGATTTAAGTGAGCATTTTTATAAACCTACAGAAAAAGGAATTTATTTTTTTGAAGCTGAAAATTCTAGTTTAGAAAATGTTACATTAAAACCTTATGTTTATACAGCTCCTGAAGCCACAACATTTTATGGATTAAAAGGAAATTTTGAAGTTGAAAATTTTGATTTAGTTTTACATTATGCTATAAGTAATGTAGATAGCGATTATAGAAATGAAGATGGAAATATAGTTAAAGATAACTCAATTTTCCATACAGAAGCAAATCTTGAAATTATCGAAAATTTAAATACAAATATTGGATATATTAAGACAGATAAAAAAGGTGGAGCTGATTTAATGACAGCTTATGGAGATAATATATCACCTTTAGAAGAAGGAAATTATGTTTATGATATAGATGCAAAAACATATTATGCAGGAGTTTCGTACACGATTGCAGATATTGAACTTGGGGCGTTATACGGAAGTACAAAATATTTAGAAGATGCAAAAAAAGAGAAAGAGTTTAATCTAACTGCTGCTCATAATTTTACAGAAGAATTAAGCGCATCATTAGTTTGGGCGAATATTAACTCTGATGAAAATGAAGAGTATTCAAACTATAATAAATATTTAGCAAGTGTTGAATATAAATTTTAATTAAAAGTGGTCAACCACTTTTAATTATTTTGCGCTTTGTATGAATGCGCTTCCAATAACTTTACTTCCATCATAGAATACTGCTAATTGACCACTTGCAACTCCAAATGCTGGTTCTCTTAAATAAATTAGAGCTTTATTGTCTACAATTTCCACATCACAAGGAATAGTTGTTGATCTATATCTTAGCTTAACTCCACAAGAAAATTTTTTATCATCAATATACATATTTAAGTTATCGCCCAGAACTTCATTTATTTCCAAAGATTCTCTTTTCCCTACAACAATTGTGTTATCTTTTGGATTCAATTTTATAACAAAATGTGGTTCATGTGCACCTTTTACAGCGAAACCTTTTCTTTTTCCAATTGTATAGTGAGCATAACCTTTGTGTTTACCGACAACACTTCCATTTTCATCAAGAACATCTCCCTCTTGATCAATATTTGCGTGCTTTTTAATAACATCTGTATAAACTGTTTCTACAAAACAAATTTCTTGAGATTCATTTTTTTCTGTGATTTTTTTATAAGTAACATCAAGATTTGCACCAAGTTTTATAATGTCTTCTTTTTTGTAGTTACTTAAAGGAAACATCATATAAGGAAGGGCTTCTTTCCTTATTTGAGAAAGAAAATAGCTTTGGTCTTTCGATTTGTCTTCAGCTTCATAGAAAAATTTACCATCTGTTGTTGCATAGTGACCAGTTGCTAAATATGAAGCTCCATGTTCTTTTGAAAAATCAAGCATTGCACCAAATTTTATGTTTCTATTACATTTTACGCATGGATTGGGAGTAGTTCCTTCTAAATAAGAGTTTACAAAATAGTTATAAACATCACTTGTAAATTTTTCTGCCAAGTCTAGAATATAGTATTTTATACCTAAAAATTTTGCAACACCATCTATGTATCCTAGATTTGACTCATGGTAACCATCTGTTCTATTATGAAGCTTTAAATAGATTCCTTCTACTTCATAACCTTCTTTTTGTAGCATATAAGCTGTAACAGAAGAATCAATTCCACCGCTCATACCAACCATTACTTTTTCTTTACTCATCTTTTACCTTTATTTATAGTAACTGATAAAGCCACCACCAAGACAATAATTACCAGAATATAATACAAGGCTTTGTCCTAGTGTTACAGCTCTTTGAGGACTATCAAATTCAACCACTACTTTTTCATCACTTGCTTCAACTACAGTACAAGCTTGCTTTTGTTGTCTATATCTAACTTGAGCCATTAATTTATCTCCCACCTTAGGAGTTTCTTCCAACACCCAATGCATATGGCTTGCTTCTACATTTTTGCTCATTAGTAAAGGATGATTTGTATTTTGAACAATCGTTAAAGTATTATTTACTACATCTTTTGCTGCTACATACCAAGGTTTGTGTGTATTGTTTTCACTTTCATTGTCTTTAATACCACCAAGGCCAATACCTTTTCTTTGCCCCAATGTGTAGCATACTAGACCTTTATGTTTTCCTAAAACTTTTCCATTTTCATCTATAATATCTCCAGGAATAGCCTTTAAATGTTGAGTTATAAATTCATCGAATTTTTGGTTACCAATAAAACAAATTCCTGTACTATCTTTTTTATCACTAACTGGTAAATTATGAGTTCTAGCTATTTCTCTAACTTCTTTTTTTGTTAAATCTCCAAGTGGAAACATAACGTGTGATAATTGTTCACTTGATAAGGCGTGTAAAAAATAACTTTGGTCTTTTGAATTATCTTTTGGAGTATCTAGCACAAAATGATCTTTATATTTTGCAATTTTTGCATAATGACCAGTTGCAATCATATCTGCACCCATACTTTTTGCTTCATTTAAAAATACATTGAATTTTATTTCTTTGTTACATAAAATATCTGGGTTTGGTGTTAGACCTTGCTTTAAGCCCTCCAAAAATACATCAAAAACTCTATCTCTATATTCTTTAACGAAGTCTTTTCCTTTCACTTCGATTCCTATTAATTCACCAACTTTTTTTGCATCTTCAAATTCTATACGATTAGGACATTGGCTACCTTTAATTCCATATTCCCAGTTACGCATGAATAGTCCAACTACATCATAACCTTGTTGTTTTAGTAATAACGCAGTGACAGATGAATCAACTCCACCCGACATTCCTACAACTACTTTTTTATTTTTGCTCATTTTTTACCTTTAAAAAGTTCTTTTTTATATCTATATTTGCGAATTTGGTTGTTTTTTATATATTTTAAAGGAATAATCACTGACTCTCTATTTGCCCAATTTTTGTGAGGGATAACAAGACTTTTTATATCTATTTTCTTATTATCAAAAAATATAATATCTATATCTAAGGTTCTAGGCGCATCTTGAAAGGATCGCTTTCTTCCAAATTTTTTTTCATATCTTTGCATAGCTTTTAAAAAGTTATTTGGATAAAGATCTGTTTTAAGTGTGATTATACCATTTAAAAAATCACTTTGTTCTAAAAAACCAAAAGGAGGATTTTTTAAAATTGGTGAAGTCATAAGTAAAGTAAATCTTGAATCTTTTTTTAAACATAAGATTAATTTATCAAATATTTTTTTTGTATTTCCAATATTTCCACCAATACCAATTGTTACAGAATATTTCTTATTTGAAGTAATATTAAATTTTTTTGGAAAATTAGGATAATAAAAAAGTGTTAAATCAGGTGATAATTTTTTTTTCAAACTTCTCTCTTTTTTCATTAAAAAATAAAACCAATTAAAATTGTAAGGATTTATTTTTTTAAAATTTATAATTTTATAGTATTATGCCTCTACCATTTTGCATAACAATAGTATCTTCAATTCTAACACCAAATTCATTTGGAATATAAATTCCAGGTTCAATAGTAAAAACCATATTATCTTCAATTATTAAATCATTTTTATTATTTATATTTGGATATTCATGAATATCCAAACCCACACCATGACCTGTACTATGAACAAAATATTTACCATAACCAGATTTTTCTATATAATCTCTAGCAATTTTATCAATAGTACTTGCTTTCATACCACTTCTTGCTTCATTTATAGCTTTTTGCTGGGCATTTAAAACAATATCATAAATTTTTTGGTGTTTTTTATTTCTAAACTTTTGCTCTCTTTTGAAGCTAAAATTTTCAAAATCTACAAAGCTAGTACAAGTTCTATCAGAACAATATCTTTTATATTTTATTCCAGCATCTACAAGAAGTAAATCATTTCCTTTGAGCTTTTTATTTGTAGGAAGTGCATGTGGTTTTGCTGCATTTTTATTTATTGCAATAATTGGATCAAAAGATGCATCATATTTTGCTTTTTGTGTCATATTTTTAAATGCTTCAAAAAACAACTCTTTTTCTGTTTTTTCAAATCCTTTTTTTGCTATAAATTTTGCAAAATTTTCAAACCCTTCTCTGCCTAAATTTGCTGCTTTTTTAAGAAGTTTTATCTCTTGTTCTGTTTTAATTAATCTTTTTATTTTTGAAAAGTTTGCTTCCTCTTTTAACTTTGTTTCTAAGTTATTTTTCAAAATTGAAAAAGTTGCATATGAAAAGTCAAATGGATCAAAGATTAACTCTTTTACTTTATTTCTTTTTAAAATATCTTTAGCAGTTTCAATTAAATTTGAGCTCTCAATAACTACACAACCTTTTGAATACTCTTTTGCTTCAATTGTATATCTAGCATCTGTTATGAAAAATTTTTCATTTCCTAGATTTAAAAAAATAACATTATCACAAGAGAAATTTACTTCATAATATATTGCATTCTCATTTTTCAATATAAAGTTGTTCACTAAAACTGCCTTTTTTCAGATGATTTAACAAAAGTTTAATTATAATCTTACCAAAATTTATTAAAAGGAAAATAATATGAAAATAGCAGTTATTCAAGGACCAAACTTAAATATGTTAGGAATTAGAGAACAACACATTTATGGAGGAATAACTTTAGAGCAAATTCACTCTCAACTTCAAAATGCTGCAGATCAAAATGGAATTGAAATAGAATTCTTCCAATCAAACTTTGAAGGTGAAATAGTTGACAGAGTTCAAGAATGTTTAGGAACAGTTGATGGAATTATGATTAATCCAGCTGCATATTCACATACTTCAATAGCTATTAAAGATGCACTAGCTGCTGTTAATATGCCAGTTGTTGAAGTTCATATTTCGAATATTTATAGAAGAGAAGAATATAGACAAAAATCAATTACAGCGGGTGCTAGTACAGGTGTAATTACTGGATTTGGTGGATTTGGTTATCATATGGGATTAATTGCTTTAATGCAAATGATTGGTGAGTTAAGAGCTTTAAATGAAGCAAGAAATGCACAAACTGCTGAATAAGTAAAAAATGAAAATTTTAAGCGCATCGCATATTTTAACATTTGATGAAAATTTTAGCATCATTCCTGATAGTGCTATAGTTTTTGATGATAAAGTAATTGAAGTCGCAAATATTGAGTACATAAAACAAAAATATCCAAATATTGAGATAACACATTTGGGGGTGAACTCTATTTTAATGCCAGGACTTATAAATTCTCATATTCATTTAGAATTTAGTGCAAATAAAACTTCTTTAAAGTATGCAAACTTTTATTCTTGGCTGAGCTCTGTAATTAAAAATAGAGAAAAATTGGTTGAAAAGGGAACAACTTCTTTAATTGAACAAGAGTTGAAAAAAATTCTAAAAACAGGTACAACAACTATTGGAGCTATATCTTCTTACTCTTTAGATTTAGAAGCTTGTTTGAAATCTCCAATAAACAAGGTATTTTTTTGTGAAGCAATAGGCTCTAAAGCTGAAATGATAGATACTTTATTTGGCGATTTTAAGTCTAGATTAAAACAAGCTCAAAAATATAACAGTAAAAATTTTAAAGCAGCAATTGCTATTCATTCACCTTATTCTGTACACCCTTTTTTAACAAGAGAAGTTTTAAATATTGCTAAAGATGAAAATCTTTCAGT
Organism: uncultured Aliarcobacter sp.; assembly: GCA_964384195.1. GTDB lineage: Bacteria > Campylobacterota > Campylobacteria > Campylobacterales > Arcobacteraceae > Aliarcobacter. The sequence continues at coordinate 6,278 of CAYLKG010000039.1, forward strand.
CACTGCTCATTTTTTAGAATCTGTTGAAGAGAAAGATTGGTTAAATAAAGATGAGGGAAATTTCTTGGAATTTTTTAAAAATTTTTTAAATCAGACAAAGGCCGTAAGTAAGCCTTTAGAGTTTTTAAATTTATTTAAGGGTATTAAGAATTTATCATTTACTCATTGTGTTGAGGCCAATGAAGAAGATTTTGCAAAAATGAAAGAACTTAATGCCATAATTAATCATTGTGCAGTTTCAAATAGATTTTTAAATAATACTAGACTTGATTTAAAAAAATTAGAAAATTTAGATTTTAGTATAGGTACAGATGGACTTAGCTCTAATAACTCTTTAAGCATGTTTGATGAATTGAGAGCTTGTTTAAATATACATTATGAAAAAGACATTGTAAAATTTTCTAAAACCCTACTAAATGCAGCTACAAATGGTGGAAGTAGGGCATTAGGACTAAACAAAGGAAGACTTGAAAAAGGTTATGATGCAGATATAATTTCTTTTTTCTTACCTGATAATATAGAAGATTTGGAAGATATTTACATGCAAATTATTTTACATACAAAATATGTAGATAAAACAATAATAGGAGGAGAGTTTGTTTGATTTTCTTAAAAAATTGTTTTTGCCAATTACGGCAACTTTAGATTTTATTACAAAATATTTCAAAACTATAGTATTTTTAACAATTTTATATTTTATATTTTTTAATGCTCCAAATGAAGAAGGAATTAAAACAGAGCTTGCAAATTTACAAAAAATTGATTTAAGTGGACCGATAATTGATGTTTCTAAAGTTTTAGAAAATATAGAAAAAGCAAAAAAAGATGAGCACATAAAAGGTGTTTTATTTGTTGTTGATAGTCCTGGTGGTGCTGTTGCTCCTTCTGTTGAAGTTGCTTATGCAATCAAAGAATTAAGTTCTGTTAAACCAGTTGTTACATATGCAAGCGGAGTAATAGCAAGTGGAAGTTACTATGCTTCAATTTGGTCAAATAAAATTATTGCAAATCCTGGAAGTATTGTTGGTTCTATTGGAGTTATTATGCAAGGATTTGAAGCAGGACAATTACTTGAAAAGATTGGGATAAATGCTCAAACAGTAAAGGCTGGAAAATATAAAGAATCAGGTACACCGACTAGAAAATGGACTGATTTTGAAGAAAAACAGCTTCAAAGTGTTATAAATGATACATATAATATGTTTATTTCAGATGTTTCAAGTGCAAGAAAACTTGATGTAAAAAATCATACAATTTATGCAGATGCTAAAATATTTACTTCAAAACAAGCAAAAGAAGTAGGATTAGTTGATGAAGTTGCTACTCTTAATTTTGCGAAAGATAGTTTGGTTGAGCTTTCAAAAGTACAAAAACCTGTTTGGAAAAAAGAGGATAAATTTGAGAAATTTATGGATAAATTTATGAGTGAAGCTATTTCAAAAATATCTATAGCATTTTCAAATCAATTAAAAGCAGTTCTTTAAAAGGTGAAAAACTTCACCTTTTAAAATATTTTTATAATTAGTTTTGTCTACCAGATACAATATTGTAAGTATCATTTGCAATAACATACTCTTCTTGAGTTGGAATAACAAAGATTCTAGCAGTTGAACCATTTGTTGAAATATCTCTAGCAACGCTTGATCTTTTATCATTTTTAACAGGATCTATTACAAGTCCCATTGAATCAAGTCCAGCACAAACTTTTTCTCTAATAAGTGCAGCATTTTCTCCAATTCCACCTGTAAAGCAAAGTGCATCAATACCATCTAAAGCTGCTACGTAAGAACCAACATATTTTTTGATAATATATGCAACCATATCAACAGCTAATCTACATCTGTCATCTCCATTTTGCATACCTTCTAAAACTTCTCTTAAATCAGAAGATTTACCAGATACTCCTAAAATTCCAGATTTTTTATTCATAATATCTAAAGCTTGATCAATTGTAAGATTTTCTTCAGCCATCATATATTGTAAAGCACCAGCTCCAACATCTCCAGATCTTGTTCCCATCATTAAACCTTGAATAGGAGTTAATCCCATAGATGTATCAATACATTTTCCATTTAATACAGCACTAACAGAAGAACCATTTCCTAAGTGACAAACTACAATTCTAGTATTTTGTTTTTTCTCTAACATTCCTCTTGCTTCATTTGAAACAAAATAGTGGCTTGTTCCATGGAAACCATATTTTCTAATTCCATGTTTTGCATACATTTCATATGGAAGTGCATACATATAAGCATAATCAGGCATTGTTTGGTGGAATGCAGTATCAAAAACTCCAACATTTGGTTTTCCAGGCATTAATTCTTGACAAATTTCAATACCTAAAATATTTGCTGGATTATGTAGAGGTGCTAGTGGAGATAATCTTTTCATAGTTTCAATTACTTCAGGAGTAATTAAAACAGAACTTGCGAATTCTTCTCCACCATGAACTGTTCTATGTCCAATTGCTTCGATATTATTGATTGAATCAATAACTTTACCTTCACCAGCTGTTAATGTTGATAATACAGCACTAATAGCTTCTTTATGAGTTGGCATAGGAACATTTAAAACAAGTTTTTTACCATCAGCATATTCATGTTTTAAAACACCATCTATTCCAATTCTTTCACAGATTCCTGAAGCAAAAACTTTTTTAATAACTGGGTTCATTAATTGATACTTTAGAGATGAACTTCCTGCATTTAATACGAAAACTAACATATTTTTTACCTTTTATTATAGATTTAATTATTTAATTTGTGTTGCAGTAATTGCAACTAAGTTTGATATATCTTCTACTGAACAACCTCTTGATAAATCATTAACAGGTTTATTTAAACCTTGAATAATTGGACCGTGAGCCTCAGCATTTGCAAATCTTTGAACAAGTTTATATCCAATATTTCCAGATTGTAAATCAGGGAATACTAAAATATTTGCTTTTCCAGCAACTTTCGAACCAGGTGCTTTTTTAACTCCAATTGATTCAACAATTGCAGCATCTGCTTGAAGTTCTCCATCAAATTGGAAATTAACATTTCTCTCTGTTAAAATGTCACAAGCATATTGTACTTTATCAACTAGTGGATGTGAAGCACTTCCTTTTGTAGAGAAAGATAGCATAGCAACTCTTGGCTCAAGACCAACAACGCTAGCTGCTGTAGCTGCTGTAGCACTTGCAATATCAGCTAATTGTGCTGCATTTGGTTCAGGATTTACTGCACAGTCTGCAAATAAAATAAGACCATTATCACCAAATTTCTTATCAGCTGTTTCCATAACAAATGTTGATGATACAGTACTTATTCCAGGAGCTGTTTTAACAACTTGGATAGCCGCTCTTAAAACATCAGCAGTTGGAGAGTTAGAACCTGCAACTAAACCGTCAGCATCGCCTAATCTTACCATCATACAACCGAAAAATCTTGGTTCATTTAACATTAAACTTGTAGCTTCTTCTCTTGAAAGATTTTTACTTTTTCTAAGTTCAACTAACTCATCAATATATTTATCGATATTTGCAAATTTTTTAGGGTCAACAATAGTTGCACCATCTATTTTTGCACCACACTTAGCTGCATCTGCTTTAATTGTTTCTTCGTTTCCTATTAAAACAACTTTTGCAGTTTTATCATTTATTACTTGTTCACAAGCCTTAAGAACTCTCTCATCTTCAGATTCTGGAAGAACGATTGTTCTTAAGTTTTCTCTAGCTTTAGCTTTTATACTATCAATTAAACCCATTTAGTAAATTATCCTTTCTAAAATTAAACTTTCAGAAACGATTATAAGAGAGAATCGTAGCAACAAAATAGCAAAAACATAGCAATTTTTTTTAGAAATGATTATTTTTAGGTGGTTTTTTGATTTAAAAATTAGAATTTTAGTATTTTAAATATTATTAACACCAGAATTTAGAAGTTAATTTGCATTATGTACAAAAAATATACATAATGCTCAATTTTTAAAAATTTCATTTTTTGTAACAAATTTTTATTTTTTAACTATTTTATCTGTATCCATAGCAATTACTAGCTCTTCATTTGTAGGAATCACAAAAATTCTAGTTTTTGAATTTTTATTGCTTATTTCTCTATTACCTTTTTCTCTTTTAGAGTTTTTTTCAACATCTAATTCAATTCCCATGAATTCTAAGCCTTCACAAACTTTTTCTCTTATTAAATCAGAGTTTTCTCCAATTCCAGCAGTAAAGCAGATAGCATCAACGCCATGCATTAAACCTGCATATGAACAAAGATATTTTTTAATTCTATCACATAGCACTGTAATTGCTATTTTAGATCTTTTATCTCCATCCTTTGCAGCTTTTATAACTTCTCTTAAATCTGAGCTGACTCCTGAAATACCAAGAATTCCTGATTTTTTATTTAAATAATCAATAATTTGAGTGTGAGAAAGATTTTTTTTCTCCATTAAATAAGGGATAACTCCAGCATCAATATCACCACTTCTTGTTCCCATTACTAGGCCTTCAAGAGGAGTTAATCCCATAGAAGTGCTAATAGATTTTCCATCTCTAACAGCACAAACAGAAGAACCATTTCCAAGATGGCATACTATAATTTTGCTATCTTTTTTATTTAAAATTTTTATAGCCTCATTTGAAACGTAATAGTGACTAGTTCCATGAAATCCATATTTTCTTAAATGATGTTCTGTATAGTCTGCATAAGGTACTGCATATAAAAAGTTTTCAATAGGCATTGTTTGATGAAATGCAGTATCAAAAGTTACAACATTTGGAACTTTTGGCATTAGTTCTTTACATATTTTTATACCCATAATATTTGCAGGATTATGTAAAGGTGCAAGAGGAATTAATTCTTCAATCTTTCTAATTACTTCATCATCTACCAAAACAGATTCTTTAAAATATTCTCCACCGTGAACAACTCTATGACCAACAGCTTTTATCTCTTCAATTGAGTTTATTACCTTTGTTTCATCATTTGTAAGAATTCTAAGAACTAATTCAATAGCCTCTTTATGTGTAGGGATTGTTAGTTCATAAGTAAGTTTTTTGTTTTCTCCAATTTCGTGCTTTAAAATTCCATCTATTCCTATTCTTTCAACTAATCCACTAGCTTTTAACTCTTTCGATTTTGTATCAATTAGTTGATATTTTAGTGAAGATGAACCAGCATTTAAAACGAAAACTAACATTTTAATCCTTTAGCTTAATTTAATATTAAAAATTTTAATTAATTTTTTGGGATAATATCAAATTAAAACTTAAAGATTTACTTAATTTTCACATTAGGGGTATTTTTGAGTTTTAAAAAAATCATAGCAGTCATTAAAGCATCATTAAAAGAGTCATGAACACCAAAAGAAGGTATATCAAGTTCTTCTAAGATTGTGTTAAATCTTAAATCAATAAAACCTTGTGGGATTAATTCTATTTTAAAATCATGGTAAACTGCAGAAACTTCAATAGTTTTATTTGGTAAATTTATTCCTATTTTTGGTTTTAGATATTTATTTACCATTCGTATATCAAAATCTAAAAAGTAGCCAACTAAAGTTCTATTTCCTATAAAATCTATAAATTCTAATACAACATTTTCTATGTCCAATGCATCTTCTAAATCACACTCTCTAATGTGATGAACTTTAATAGAGTTTTCACTAAGATTACATGACTTTGGTTTTACGTAACGTACAAATCTTTTACTTGAAACAATTATGTTGTCTTTTATTAAAACTGCACCAATAGAAACTATATCATCAATCTCAGGATTTAATCCTGTTGTTTCACAATCAAAGCAAATGTATTCATCGGCTAATGGTTTATCAAATAAAAAAGAGTATTTTTCATCATTTAAATTTTTTTTATTGAAATAGTTTTTAATATTTCTAAACATAGTTAAGCTTAAAATGGAATTCTAAATGTTTTTTTAATTTATTTACAATTTTAAAAGAATCTTTTAACAAATCTTTTTCCATAGTGCTAAACTTATTTGGATTTATATAGTTATCAATTTTTTCATTTAAATCTAGTTTTTCGAGATTTGATTTTAGTTTTAAGCTAGTTAAAAAGTTAAAAGCCATAATAAGCTCTTTTGCTGTCTCTTTTTCAAATAGACCTAAATCAGCTAGAGCATTAATTCTTTTTATTGTATTTGTATTATAAATTTTATTTTGTAAGCTTAAAGCTCTAATGCCTTGTACTAAAATAAAAATTCCACCTCTTTTTATATCTATTTCATCCTTGTGTTTTTCATCTTTGCTATTAAATACAAATCCATCAAAAAATCCTAATGGAACATCAAAACTGTTTATTATTTTTGCAAAGTTTGAATAAAAACTTTGAGAATTTGAAGATATTTTAAATAAATAAGTTTTTAATTCTTTTATCATAATTATATCACCTGAAACACATAAAGCATCATAAAAAATTGCAATATTCATAAAGTGGTCACCACTTGGTTCATTAACCCATTTATAAATTAAATCTTTAAAATCACTCTGTTTTCTGCACCAGTAAGGATTTGAAACCATAATATTCCCATCACATCTAGGAAATCCAAAATCTACTAAAGTTTCTGTAAAATTATGAGTAAATTCTTTTAATTTTTCATCGCTAATAGTACAATCATCAGAGATAATTAAAGCATTGTCTTGGTCTGTTCGTAATATTTGTTCAGCTCTTCCTTCACTTCCCATTACGATTAAGCAAGATTTATCAAGCAGCTCTTCAGGTGCCATTAATCTATAAAGTTTATCAAGAAGTTTTTTGTTTAATTGATTTATCAATTTTGATATAAATTCAATTTTTACACCTTTTGCATTTAAAGATTTTATTATTTTTATAAAAGATAGTGAAGCTTCTTTTAACTCTTCTAAAGTTTCTGCTTTTACTATTTGATTTGAAACGGCAAAGGTATTTGTAGCAAAAAATGAAGATAAAGAGATTTGATCAAGAATACCCACAATTTTGTCATTTTCATTTTTTACAACAACTCTTTTTAAACCATATTTTGCCATCTGAAGTTGAGCATTAAACAAAAAGTCATCTTCATTTACATAAACTAATCCTTTTGAAGCAATTTTCACAACTTCTTCATCAAAGCTCATTCTATTTAAAATAACTTTTTGTCTAAAATCTGAATCTGTAACTATATACATTTCTCCTTGTTCATCTTTTAGTAGAAGTGTTGGGATTTTTTCTTGTTTTATGATTTTTGCTGCATCATAAATAGTAGTTTTGCTATCAACAATTACCGCTTTGTGAACTTTTGCATCTTTAACTTTTGCAATCATGATATTTGCCATGTCTTTATTTTTTTCATGCAAAATATTGTTATTCAATTTTTCAGAAATAGATTGAAAAAAGTAATTTTCTAACTGTTGATTTTGACTTAAAATTGTCATAAATAAATCTCTTGGAAGTGTGTAGCAAATACTTTCTTGGGCTGTTACAAAACTATTTTTAGAAAAATTTTTAATTAATGACGCTGAATCAAAAATTTCGCTTTTAGAATAAACAGCTAAAACGTCATCTTCATTTTTTTCTTGAATTAATCCTTTTAGAATAAAATATAAAAATTTCGGCTCACTTTGACTTTGTTGAACTACTGTTCCTTCTTTGAAATATACAACATCTAAAGCCTCACAAATATCGTCAAGCTCGTTTAATGTAAGATTTTCAAAAGGGTGAATTGAAGATATAAATTTCTTCTGTTCTTGTAAGCTCATATTCTCTCCTAAAAAGATTTAAAATAAAGGACATACGTCCTTTATTTTTAGTGTGCAACTGCTCCAGCAGAACCAATTCCTGTATTAGCTCTTACATTTTGTCCTCTAAATAAAAGTCTTTCTTTTTTAGCTTTTTCAGAGTTATCAGTAATACTAAATAACCAAATTCCAATAAATGCAACTGCAACAGAGAATAGTGCAGGATGTGCATAAGGGAAAATAGCTTGTTTGTTTCCTAAAATTTGTACCCAAACATTTGGTCCTAAAATAACAAGTGCAACAGCAGTAATTAATCCTAAGAAACCACCAATAAATGCACCTCTTGTTGTTAATTTTGACCAATAAATTGATAAAAATAAAATTGGGAAGTTAGCAGATGCTGCGATACCAAAAGCAAGTCCTACCATGTAAGCAATGTTTTGAGATTCAAAAGCAATTCCTAGAACAACTCCAATTACACCAATAATAATAACAGTAACTTTAGATATTTTTACAACTTTTTCATCACTTGCATTTGGATTAATAACATTTGCATAAATATCATGAGATATTGCAGAAGCACCAGCAAGTGTCAATCCAGAAACAACCGCTAAAATTGTAGCAAAGGCAACAGCTGAGATAAATCCTAAGAAAGCATTTCCACCTAGCATATGAGATAAGTGAACAGATGCCATATTTGATCCACCAAATAAAGCTCCACCTTGTAAGTAAGCAACACCTTTATCAAAGTATTGAGCACCTTCAGTAGTATTCAAGAATGCAATAGCACCTAAACCAACAATAGTAATGATAACCCAGAAGTAAGCAACAAATCCTGTAGCATAAACAACAGATTTTCTAGCTTCTTTTGCATTTCCGACTGTAAAGAATCTCATTAAAACGTGTGGTAAACCAGCAGTACCTAACATTAAAGCCATACCTAAAGAAATAGCAGAAATAGGATCAGCTAAGAACCCACCTGGTTTTAAAATTTCTTCACCTTTTTTGTGGTGTTCAACAGCTTGAGTTGCTAATGCTTCAAAGTTAAAGTTGAAGTGCCACATAACCATAATAGCCATAAATGAAACCCCAGAAAGAAGTAATACAGCTTTAATTATTTGTACCCATGTAGTTGCAAGCATCCCTCCAAATGTTACGTAAATAATCATTAATGCTCCAACCATGAATACTGCGTACTCATATTCCATTCCAAATAGAATTTGGATTAATTTACCAGCTCCAACCATTTGAGCAATTAAGTATAAAACAACAACAGAAAGAGAACCAAAAGCAGCAAGTGTTCTAATCTCTTTTTGTCCTAATCTATATGCTGCAATATCAGCAAAAGTAAATTTACCTAAGTTTCTTAATTTTTCAGCCATAAAGAATAAAATAACTGGCCATCCAACTAAAAATGAAACAGCATAGATAACTCCATCATAACCATTCATATAAATTAAACCAGAAACTCCTAAAAATGCAGCAGCTGACATATAATCTCCAGCAATTGCTAAACCATTTTGGAATCCTGTAATTCCTCCACCAGCAGTGTAAAAATCATTTGCAGATTTTGTTTTTCTAGCTGCCCAAAAAGTAATACCTAAAGTACCAGCAATAAATACGAAGAACATAATAATTGCAGGAATATTTAAATCTCTTTTTCCCTCAAAAGTTGCATCACCAGCAGCAAATGCCCATAATGCAGAAATAGATAATAGTGCTAAAATTCTAAACATTATAATAAATCCTTTACATCTCTTTTAATTTGATTAGTTAAATCTTCAAACTCTGTATTTGCTCTTTTTACATAAATCAAAGTTGTAATAAAACTAATAACTAAAATAGCTAATGCAATAGGAAAACCAATTGTTGTTATATAGCCTTCAGCAATTTTTGTAGAAAATAACTCTTTATTAAAAGCAATAATAGTTATGTATGAATAAAACATAACTAAAACAAAAATTCCAAGTTTCAATGAGAAGCTATTTCTTTTTGAAACTAACTCTTGATATTTAGGATTTGATTCAATCCTATCCACTAATTTTTCGTTCATTCTCCGACCTTTTTTTGACTTTTTGAAACTATAAAAAATAGTTAACAAAAGATAAACAATTATACTTATTTATTCATTATTTAGGAAATATTAGTTGAGAAATTTGATTGTAAATTGTAGAAAAATTGTAGAATTGTAACATAAAAATAATATTTTAATTATTAAATTTAATTATATTTCTTAAGTTTATTTTTAGAAATTTTACTAAAGAGATTAATCTCTTTAGTAAAGGTTTTAGTGATCAACAGCTCCATCAGCTCCGATACCAGTTTCAGCTCTAATTTTTTGAGCTTCAAATCCTGATTTATCTTCTTCACCTCTTGCTGAACTATCAGTAATTGAGAAGAACCAAATACTAATAAACGCTGCAAGAATAGAGAATAATGCAGGTTGAGTATATGGGAATATAGCTGATTCAAATTTGAAGATATCAACCCATACCGTTTTACTTAATACAACTAGTGTGATAGCAGTAATAAGACCGATGAATCCACCAATAAATGCACCTCTTGTTGTTAATTTTGACCAATAGATTGATAAAATTAATATAGGGAAGTTAGCAGATGCAGCAATAGCGAATGCTAGACCAACCATGAATGCAATATTTTGATTTTCGAAAGCAAATCCTAAAAGAATTGCCACAATGCCAATAACTAGAACGGTTCTTTTAGAAACTTTCATCTCTTCAGCATCAGTTGCTTGACCTTTTCTAATAACGATTGCATATAAATCATGTGCAATAGAGTTAGAAGCAGCAAGAGTTAATCCAGCAACAACAGCTAAGATTGTAGCAAAAGATACAGCTGCAATAAATCCTAAGAATATATCTCCACCAACCGCTTGAGATAAGTGAACAGCAGCCATATTAGCTCCACCTATAACACCTTTTAAATCAATAACACCATTTTTAAAGTAAACAGCACCTTCTGGACTTAATAAGAAAACAACAGCACCTAAACCAACAACACCAATGATTAAATAGAAGTAACCAATGAATGCAGTTGCCCAAACAACAGATTTTCTAGCCTCTCTTGCATTTCCAACAGTAAAGAATCTCATAAGAATATGAGGTAATCCAGCTGTTCCAAGCATTAATGCTAATCCTAAAGATACTGCAGAAACAGGATCAGATACAAATGGACCTGGTTTTAATATAGCATCACCTTTTGGATGCATACTAATAGCTTCAGCTGCTAAAGAACCGAATGAAAATCCATAGTGTGAAAGTACCATTATAGCAATAAATGTTACTCCAGATAAAAGTAATACAGCTTTAATAATTTGTACCCAAGTAGTTGCAAGCATACCTCCAAAAGTTACATAAATAATCATTAATGCACCAACAATTACAACTGACCAAGCGTATGGAATATGGAATAATAATTCAATTAATTTTCCAGCCCCAACCATTTGAGCAATTAAGTAAAATGTAACAACTGTTAAAGAACCAAATGCAGCAAGAATTCTGATTTTTTGTTCATCTAATCTATATGCAGCAATATCTGTAAAGTTGAATTTACCTAAGTTTCTTAATTTTTCAGCCATTAAGAATAAAATAATTGGCCAACCAACAAGGAATCCAATAGCATAAATCATACCATCAAAACCGTGTAAGAAAATCATTCCAGAAATACCAAGGAATGAAGCAGCAGACATATAATCTCCAGCAATTGCTAGACCATTTTGGAATCCTGAAATTCCCCCACCAGCTGTATAGAAATCTGAAGCAGATTTTGTTTTACTAGCAGCCCATTTTGTAATACCCATAGTTGCAACTATGAAAACAAAGAACATAATAACAGCAGGTATATTTAAAGTGTTTGCACCTTCAGCAGCAAATAGCGCTAATGATGATAATCCTAAAAGAGTAAATATTTTTAACATTATAAAATATCCTTTACATCATTTTTTATAGACATTTCTAAGTCTTCAAACTCACCATTTGCTCTAAGAACATAAATAACAGTTGTAATAAATGCAAGTAAAATAATTACAACAGCAATAGGCCAAGCAACAGTCATAACTTCACCAACTTTTGTAGCAAAAAATTCTTTATTAAATGCGATAACTAAAACGAAACCGTAGTAAACTACCAACATAAAGATTGCTAACTTAACAGCAAAAGAACTTCTTTTTGAAACAAGTTCTGTGTATTTAGGATTAGCTTTAATCCTTTCTACCAATTCTTTATTCATTTTTTCTCCTAAAATAAGATTCATTGAAATAGTAAAATATCTTAGTTGCAAAAACATAGCATTTCAAAAAATAATTGTAAAAATATGGAACAAATATAGAAATAGCCATAAAATGGCTATTTAAGACAGAATAAATTTATTTATTTGA
>CAYLKG010000040.1:0-17648 GCA_964384195.1 uncultured Aliarcobacter sp.
GGTTACAACTTCCTATGGAATTGTAACTAGCTATGATACTATGAAACAAGAAGCCTAATCGTCTTTAGCGATTGGGTAGTTCACTCTTTGTTATAATCAAAATAAAAAATAGGAAAAGTATTGAAAATAGCGATAATCGGAGCAGGAGCAGCTGGGATAATGGCTGCAATTACAGCAAAAAGATTAAATAAAAATTTAGAAATCGATATTTTTGATGCAAATAAAAGTATAGGTAAAAAGATTTTAGCAAGTGGAAATGGAAGATGTAATATCTCAAATACTTTAATAACTTCTAAAAATTATATTGGAGAAAATCCATCTTTTGTCGATTTTGCTCTAAAAGAGTTTGATTTTAAAGCTTTTGAGAAATTTTGTAAAACTATTGGGTTATTGCTTGATATAAAAGAGAGTGGAAAGGTTTATCCTCTATCAAATGAAGCAAAATCAGTAACCAACCTTTTAGATTTAGCGCTTAAAGATTTAGGCTTAAATACTTTTTGTGAAGAGTTTATAGAAGATGTTTTGAAGGTTGAAGAAAAATTTGTAGTAAAAACAAAAGAAAAAGAGTTTAAAAACTACGATAAAGTTGTGATATCTTTAGGTTTAGGAGCAGCTCCTCAATTAAATGCAACAGAAAAAGGTTTACATATTGCTTCAAATTTTGGTCACACTTTTAATCCTACATATCCATCTTTAGTTGGGCTTCAAACACAAAATAACTATGGTGGAAAACTTCAAGGTGTAAAAAAAGAGTGTAGCGTAAGCCTATATGTAAATGGTAGCTTTGAACAAGAGATTTATGGTGATGTATTGTTTACCTCTTATGGGGTTTCTGGTTTTGCAATACTTGATATTTCACAAAGAGCCGTTTTGGCATTGAGCTCTTTTTTTGAAGTTGAACTTAGAATAAATTTCTTTCCAAAAGTAAATCCAAATGATTTAGCAAATCAAATTCAAATGTTATTTAAAAATCAAGGTAACCACAGAGCAATAGATATTTTAACAGGTCTAGTTTCAAATAAAATAGCTCCAGTTTTACTAGAAATTTGTAAAATTGATAAAGATATAAAATCAGCAGATGTAAATACAAAACAGATAAAAGCAATTGCACATCAATTAAACTCTTGGAAACTAAAAGTGATTGATTCTCAAGCATTTGGTCACGCAGAAGCTAGTGGTGGTGGTGTGCGAACAGCAGAAATTGATAACAAAACTTACGAAAGTAAACTTTGTAAAAATCTATATTTTGCAGGAGAAGTTTTAGATATTGTAGGAAATAGGGGAGGTTTTAACCTTCATTTTGCGTGGGCTAGTGGGTATTTGGTTGGGAAGTCTATCTCAAAATAGTATTAAAAAATAAAGTTAGTTTAAAATTTTTCTTTTAAAACCACCAATTTTTTGATTTTCTCAAGCTCAAAAAAGCCATTGTTTGTAAAAAGTTTAAGAGTTTCATCTAATTTTAGTGGTTTTATATTTTTATAACTTTTATTTTCATAACTAAAGCTAACATAGTTTTTATCTTCAATGGCTTTTTGCAAAAATCTAAATTCTATGTTCATTCTATGTTTATAGCCTCATTTCCACCCAAAGTTTTAAAAATCTCAACTCTATTTTCTAACTCTTCAAGATAAGTATTTATCAAAGTTTTTTGAGAATTTATATACGCTTTTTGGGCTATTAACATATTTAAATAGCTTCCATAACCAATTTTATAAGAGTTCAAAGCTATGTTATAAGCATCTAAAACAGCCTTTGTTAGCTCTTTTTGATTTTGTAGTTTTGTATAGATATTTTTTCGCACAATCAAAGCATCATTTACCTCTTTAAAAGCTGTTTGAATTCCTTTTTGATACTCATTTAAAGCAATCTCTTTTTGAGTTTTACTAAGTTCCAGTTTTGCAGAGTTTTCACCTGCAGTAAATATTGGAAGATTTATTGATGGGCTTATTTGCCAAAATTTGTTTGAACTTGTAAAAAGATTATTTAAACTTGAACTTGCAAATCCTGTAGATGCAGTTAGGCTAATACTTGGGAAAAAAGCTGCTCTTGCAGCTCCAATATTTGCATTTTTTGCTCTTAATTTATACTCCAATTCCTTTATATCTGGTCTATTTAAAAGAATATTTGAATTTATTCCTGAATTTAGAAGTGTTAAATAACTATCATCTTTTTTCAGATTTTTTGGAAGCAAATTTTCATCTATATTTGAACCAAGAAGAAGTTCTAAAGAGTTTATATCAATTTGTACCAAATTTTCATAAGAAATTATTTGATTTTGGCTCTCTTTTAGCATAGCAAGACTTGACAGAACATCTTCTTTACTTATAACTCCAGCTTGAAATTTCTTTAAAGTTAGTTCATAAACACTATTCAAATTACTGTTTATCTCTTTTTGTAAACTTAGATTTTCAAGATTTGTTGCAAGGCTTAAATAAGAGTTTATTGTTTGAGAAATAAGAGCTAGTTTTGTAGAACTCAAGGCATATTGAGTAGCAAAAAAACTATTTTTTGCTTCATCATTTAAACTTCTGTTTTTACCAAATAAATCTAGTTCAAAAACCGTTCCAACAGTTGCTTTGTAACTATTTTTTATAGTTTCATCTTTTTTTTCTCTGCTAAGATTTCCATTTGCATCTATTTTTGGATATAAGTTTGACTCTTCGATTCTATATAAAGATTTTGACTCTTCTACTCTTAAAAGTGCAATTTTTAAATCTTTATTTTTCTCCAACGCAATATTTACGACAGCTTTTAGATTTTCATCTAGTAAAAAATTATCTAAACTAATTTTTTGGTTTTCATTTGCAATTTGATAATTTTTAAAACTTTTGGCAACTACATCTTCATTTTTTAGATCTAAGTTTGGAGCCATAGATACACATGAGCTAAAAAATAGAGTAAAAAATGTAAGGCTTAGAGATTTTTTAAACATTTTTTACCTCTTTTGAAAATATCTTTTTAATTATCACAAAAAATAGTGGTACGAAGAAAATAGCCAAAATTGTAGCACTTATGGTTCCCCCTAAAATAGCAGTTCCTATTGCAATTCTACTATTTGCTCCAGCACCAGTTGAAATAGCTAAAGGAATAATTCCTGCAATAAATGCTAATGAAGTCATAATAATTGGTCTTAATCTTAACTTTGCACCTTTAATAGCAGCTTCAAGTAAATTTTCCCCATCTTTATATGCACTATTTATAAACTCAACAATTAAAATTGCATTTTTAGAAGCAAGTCCCATAACTGCTAAAAGTGCAACTTGAAAATATACATCGTTACTTAAATCTCTAAAATAAATACTCAAAACAGCTCCAAAAACACCCAAAGGTACAACCATTAGAACTGAAAAAGGAACACTCCAACTCTCATATAATGCAGCTAAGCATAAAAATACAACTAAAAGAGAAATAGAGTATAAAATCAAACTTTGATTACTTGCTAATCTTTCTTGATATGATGCTCCACTATATGCATGCATTAAATTGCTATTTACACTAGTTGAGATTTTATCCATCTCATCCATAGCAACTCCAGAACTAATACCAGCTGCAGCACTACCTTGAATTTCATAAGACATGAAACCATTAAATCTTGTAAGCTCTTCAGGTGCATAAACCCAAGAAAAAGAGCTAAATTCACTAAAAGGTGTCATAGTTCCACTATTATTTCTTACTTTCCATTTGTATAAATCTTCAGGAGTACTTCTAAAAGGAGCATCAGCTTGTATATAAACTCTTTTTACTCTAGTTTTATCAATATAATCATTTACATAAGTTCCACCCCAAGCAGCACTTAAAGTACTATCAATATCTTTTAGATTAAGTCCTAAAGCTAGAGCTTTATTTGTATCGTAAGAGATTTTTAATTGAGGTGATTCTTCTGTTCCATCTGCTCTTACTGCATTTATTTTTGGGTTTTTACTAGCAATTTCTAGAATTTTATCCTTTGCATCTTTTAAATTTTCTCTACTTAAATTCGAACTTCCAAGAAGTTGAAACTCAAATCCATCACTAGAGCCTAAACCTTGAATAACACTAGGATTTATAGTGAAAACTTTTGCATCTCTAATAAAATATTTACTATTTGGGTCATTAAAAGCTTTTGTAGCTCTTTTACTTATTTTATCCACATGGTTTTCTTTATCTCTTTCATCCCAATTTTTTAGTGATACATAAGCAGTACCAACATTTTGCCCACTACTTCTACTACTAAAACCAGATATTGTAAATATTGTATTTAAAGAAGCCTTCTCTTCATTCATAAAATAATCCCGTACAATATCTGCTACATCAACAGTTCTTGAAGCAACTGCTCCAACTGGTAGTGTATATTGAACCATCAAGCTTCCTTGGTCTTCTTTTGGAAGAAAGCTAGTTGGAAGTTTTATAAAAATATAAGTTGAAGCTACAATTATTACAAGATAAAAGAGCATCCATCTTTTTGGTACTACTAATAATTTTTCTACCCAATTTTTGTATTTATTTGTGAAGTTTTCAAATTTTGTATCAAACCAAAATATAAATCCACTATTTTTTTTGTGATGTGGTTTTAAAATAGTTGAACATAAAGCAGGTGTTAATGTAAGTGCAACAATTACAGATAAAACCATAGAAGAGATAATTGTAATTGAAAATTGTCTATAAATTATTCCAGTTGAACCACTAAAAAAAGCCATTGGTAAAAAAACTATAGATAATACAGTTGTTATTCCTATTAAGGCCCCCGTTACTTCATTCATGGATAGAAGAGTTGCCTCTTTTGCACTTAATCCTTTTTCACTCATATTTCTTTCAACATTTTCTACAACAACAATTGCATCGTCAACCAAAAGACCAATTGCTAAAACTAAAGCAAACATTGTAAGAGTGTTTATTGTGTAACCAAAAATATTTAAAATAGCAAAAGTTCCTAAAAGTACAACAGGCACAGCAATAGCTGGAATTATAGTAGCTCTTAAATTTTTTAAAAATAAAAACATTACAAGAATTACTAAGATAATTGCTTCAATTAAAGTTTTCACAACTTCATTTATTGAGGCTTTTATAAAGTGAGTTGTGTCTCTTGGATATGCAATTTTGTAACCAGCAGGAAGAATACTTTCAGACTCTTTTAAAAACTCTTTTACTCTATTTGAAGTAGCAACTGCATTTGCTCCACTTGCTAGTTGAATAGAGATACCAGAAGCAGGGTAACCATTTAATGCAGTAATATTGTTATAACTTTGAGCTCCTATTTCAACTCTAGCAATATCTTTTATTTTTACACTACTTCCATCTAGGTTTGATTTTAAAACAATATTTTCAAATTCACTAACATTTTGAAACATACTTCTAGCAGTTACCGTTACAGATAGTTGCTGATTATTTATAGTTGGCATTGCACCTAGTCTTCCGGCACTTGCTTGAGAATTTTGTGCATTTATAGCATTTTCTATATCTTTTGGAATTAGATTATATTTTTCAAGTTTATAGGGATCTAACCAAATTCTCATGGCATATTGTCCACCAAAAACCTGAATATCTCCAACACCATCAATTCTTGAAATACTATCTTGAAGGTTACTTACTAAAAAATCACTGATATCTGTTTTATCAGCAAGTTTATTTGTATCATAAACACTAGCAAGCATTAAAAAATCGCTTTGAGATTTAAAAACCCTTACTCCCTGTCTTTGTACATCTTCTGGAAGTCTTGATAAGATCTGATTTACTTTATTTTGAACTTTAACTTGGGCAATATCAGCATCTACTTCTTGGCTAAAAGTTATTTTTATTCTAGAGTTTCCAGTAGAACTTGAACTTGAAGAAAAATATAGCATTCCATCAAGTCCTGTTAGTTGTTGTTCTATTATTTGAGTTACACTATTTTCAACAGTTTTAGCATCTGCTCCTGAGTATGAAGCATTTATATTTATTTGTGGAGGAACTATATCAGGATATTGTTCAACTGGTAAGACATAAAGACTTACAATACCACTTATCATAATTATAAGTGAGATTACCCAAGCAAAAATTGGACGAAAAATAAAAAATTTAGCAATCATTTTCTAATCTTTATACTGAGCGTTTAAATCTTTTGGAATAACAACTGTTCTACTATTTATTTTATTTAATCCTTCAATTATAATTTTGTCATTTGTATCTAAACCATCAAGAACCAACCATTTGTTACCTAAAGTTCTCTGTGTTTTTATGATTTTTTGAATAGTTTTATTTTCATTTGTAACAATCGTAATAATTGGATTTCCTTTTTGATCTCGTAGAACAGCTTGTTGAGGTATTAAAAAGGCCTCTATTTTCTTTTGACTTTTTAAAGTTGCTTTTGTCATCATTCCTGATAGTAAAAGATTATTTGGATTTTCAAATACAGCTCTTAAAGTTACAGTTTGACTATTTTCATCAACACCCAACTCTTTTGCTTGAAGCTTCCCTTTTATTGGGTATATAAAACCATTATCAAAACTTAAAGTTACTTCTATCTCATCTTCTAAGCTTACAAGATTTTTTAAATTTAATATCTCATTATAAGATTGTGTTAAATCTACAAAAACAGTTTTTGTATCTTTTATATTTACAAGTTCTTCGCTTTGATTTGCATTTACTAAGGCTCCAACAGTTACATTTGAAATACCAATATAACCACTAATTGGAGCTTTTATCTCACATCTATTTAAATCTATTTTTGCAGTTTCAAGTTCAGCATTTCTTTGCTCAACTAAAGCTTTTGCTTGTAAATAAGAGGCTTTTATATCATCTAATTCTTGTTTTGAGATACCATCAAATTTTAAAAGTTCTTCGGCTCTTTTTATTTTTGCTTCACTGCTTATTAAATTTGCTTTTGCACTATTTAACAAAGCTTGAGATTGATTCACATTTGCTTTATATGTTGAGCTATCAATCTTATATAAAACATCACCTTGTTTTACAAAACTTCCATCAGTAAATAGCTGTTTTTCAATAATTCCACTAATTTGAGGGCGAATAAGAGCTATTTCTTTTGGTTTAACCTTTCCTAAAAGTTCAATTTCAAGATTTACAGGTTCTTTTTGAAGATTTATATACCCAATTTCAACAGGCATTTGATTTTTTGCATTTGTAGGAGCTTTTTGCTCACAAGAACTTAGGAATATTGTTAAAAATAGTAATGAAAAAGCACTTTTAATATAGTTCAATTAGCTTGCCTTAAATAGAAATTTATGGATTTTACAATAGCTTAATTAACCAAATTTTAATACTAAATATTTTTTTAAAATTCTAAGCATATAGACTCTTGAAGTAAAATTGTAGTTAAATATTGATACCATAATATCAAAAAAATATTAGAGGGTAGAAATGAATAAAGTATTAGATGATTTAGTACAATCTGAATATAACTGTAATGTTGCATTTTATATACATTTAAAAGAGTTTAATCAAGGTGTTAGAGATGAGCTTGAAAAAAGAATTAGCGAAGTTTTTTTCTTTTCAAGGGGAGTAAACTGGAAATTTGATAGTTTTGGAATAGAAAAAGCTGGTGAAAGAAGAAATGAAATTTTAGGATTTTTTATATTTAGAACAGCAGAAGTTGAAAAATTGAAAAAACTATTTTTACAAGAGTTTAAAGATTATCCAAATGCTTTAAAAATCTCTTGCTCAGTTGCAAAATATCAAAAAGTTTGTGAAGAGTTTTTCGAGCTTGATATCTAAATCAAGCTCTATATGTTTTTAAAATCAAGAAATTTATTATAGAAATTAAAGTAATACTAAAAGCTATTACAAAAAATCCATTATCTTCAAAATTTAAAGCTATTGAAGAGATTAATGCTCCCAGACCAAATTGTAAAATTCCAATAACTCCACTAGCAACTCCAGCATTTTTTGAAAAATGTTCAAGAGCCATAGCCATACAATTACCAAAAATAAATGCCATCATACTCATATAGCAAGCAATTATAATAACTGTAAAACTAAGTGATAAATCTTTGTGAACACTCAAGAAAATTAAACCAACAATAATTTGAAAAAGTATTGCAAATTTTGTTATCTCAAGAGCTTTATATCTTTTTAGTAAATTTACATTTACTTTTATCATCAACATTAAAATAACAAAGTTTATTCCAAAAAATAGGGGAAATAGATCAGTTGAGATTTTAAAATATTCAATATAGATAAAAGAAGTTCTTGAAATGATAATAAAAAAACCACCAAAACTAAGAGCTAAAACAAACATAGCTTTTAAAGCTGTAAAGTTTGTAAGAACAATTTTATAAGATTCAAAAACATTTTGTTCTACTTTTGTAAAGCTTTCAGGTAAATCTTTATATACAAAAAATGCTACAAGTAGGGCATAAATTGTAAGAAAAATAAATACTCCCTCCCAAGGAAAAAAATGAATAATAGCTGCACCAAATACAGGGGCTAAAAGAGGTGCTAAGCTTCTTACAATTCCAATTAGAGAAAATACTTTTGCCGCTTCTTGCCCTTTAAATCTATCTCTTACAGCAGCAGCTGCATTTACAACTGTAATTCCTCCAAAGAAAGCTTCAAAAAATCTGTAAGTCCATAACTCATAAATAGAAGAGCTAAAAACTATTAAAAAGCTAAAAAAGGCATAACCAATAAGTCCAACAATAGACCCAAATCTTCTTCCATATCTATCAGAAATAGGTCCTCCAAATATTTGACCAACTGCAAAACCTATTAAAAAAATAGCTAAAGAGAGCTCTATTTTGTGAATGCTCACATCAAAATATTTTGCAATTTCTGGAATAGATGGTAAATAGGTATCAACTCCCATGGGAGCAACAGAAGATAAAATTGATATTAGAATAATTAAATATATATGGTTTATAGATTTTTTCATAAAAACTCTTTGAAATGTTTGGCTGTATAGGTAGATTTAAAATATTTTAAATAGAAAGAAGGATTGTAACAAAAAGAGGATAAATAATCCTCTTTTTATTTTGCTTATTTAAGCATGCTGTTTAGCATCCATAAATCTTTTTCAAGTTTTGCAACTTTTTCATCTGCAAAAGCTTCAGTACCTTTATCTCCAGCATTTGAAGATAAGTCACTTAAGATTTTAAATGCATCTAAAAGATAATTGAAATCTTTGATTATTTTTTCTACAATCTCTCTAGATTTGAAACTATCAGCAGTTTCAGTCTCTATTTTTGTGGCATCAATTAACTCTTGCATAGTTAAGTAAGGTTTCTCTCCTAAGATAATCGCTCTCTCCGCGGCATCATCATATAAAACTGACATTTGATTATAAAGACCTTCTGTATATGCATGAACAGGATGAAAATCCATACCTTTCACATTCCAATGATAGTTGTGAATTTTTACATATAGTGCATTTGCATCAGCTTGAATTTGTTTTAATTGTTTTACTACGCTTGACATATTTTAATCCTTTTTAATAAAATGTGAAATGATTATATAACCAAAAAATCAGTTTGTCAATAAATTATTTGATAATTTTTAAAATATCTAGTGGATGAGAAACAATAAAGTTTGCTCCATGTTCTTTTAACTCTTGTTCATTTCTAAAACCCCATAAAACACCAATTGATTTCATATTCGCACCTTTTGCTGTTTGCATATCAACCATTGTGTCTCCTATAAAATATATCTCTTCACATGGAGTATTTAAAGATTTAGCAATATTTATAGCAGCAATAGGATGAGGTTTCTTTGGTATATCATCTTTTTGACCATGTATTTCTAAAAATGGGTAATCTTTGAAGATGTTTTGTACATATTTTTTTGTCATATCATCTGGTTTATTTGATAAAACAGCTAAATTACACTCCATTTTTACAAGTTCATCTAAAAGTTCACAAATACCCTCGTATGGTTTTGTATTAAGATGAAGATTATCTTCATATAAATCTTTAAATCTTTTTGAAACTTCATCTTTAAAAGAAAAATCACCTATGTTTTTTAGTACGTTATCAACTAAAATATCAATTCCATGTCCAACAAAATATTTATATTCGCTTATTTCATAAGTTTTTAAATTTAGACTTTTTAATACCTCATTCATACAAATGGCAATATCTTCAATAGAGTTCAAAAGTGTTCCATCTAAATCAAAAATTAAGGTGTTCTTTTTTTCCATAATTTATCCTTTTTGGCTAAGTTTATCAAAAAATAATATATATTTCAAAATATAAAATTGCATTAATAAGTAACAAAACATAATAAATGTGTGTAAAAATGAAAAGCCTTAATTAGGGCTTTTTTTGAAAAGTGTAACTTTTTGTTAAGTAAAAAAGAGCTCTTTACAAAATAAGGTTAATATTATATAAAGTATTGTTTGAATATGGTTATAATATCAATTGTTTATCAAATATGGTAAATAGTTGTATTTAAACTACAAAATTTTCATATTTTGAATATAGTCTTTAAGTAAAACATAATAAACGGAGAAAAAGAAAGATGAATGCATCAGATTTATTTATAAAAGCATTAGAAAATGAAGGTGTTGAGTACATTTTTGGTGTTCCAGGTGAAGAGAACTTAGATTTCTTAGAAGCTATGAGAAAATCAAAAATCAAACTTATTTTAACAAGACATGAGCAAGGTGCAGGTTTCATGGCTGCAACTTATGGAAGATTAACAGGAAAAGTTGGAGTTTGTTTATCAACTCTTGGCCCTGGAGCTACAAACTTTGCTACAAGTGCTGCTTATGCACAACTTGGTGGAATGCCGATGATGATGATTACAGGTCAAAAACCAATCAAAAAATCAAAACAAGGTAGATTCCAAATCGTTGATATCGTTAGAATGATGAGACCAATGACTAAGTTTGCTAAACAAATTGTAAATGCTCATAATATTCCTTCTGTTGTAAGAGATGCTTTTAAAATTGCTACAACTGAAAGACCAGGTGCTGTTCATATTGAATTACCTGAAGATATCGCAGATGAGCATGTAGATGCAGATACAACTATTTATCCAGTACACAATGTAAAATATCCAGTTGCTATTGATGAAGTTATTGCTGAAGCAGTTGCAATGATCGAAAAAGCAAAAAGACCATTATTATTAATTGGAGCTGGAGCTAATAGAACAAGAATTGGAAGTACTTTAACAGATTTCGTAAATAAAACTGGAATGGCGTTCTTCTCTACTCAAATGGGTAAAGGTGTTGTTGATGAAAACCACCCAATGTGTTTAAGTGCAGCAGCATTATCAAAAGATGATTTTGTACACTGTGCAATTGACAGAGCAGACTTAATTATCAATGTTGGACATGATGTTATTGAAAAACCACCATTTTTTATGTCAAATAAAGAAGGTGCTACTAAAGTTATGCACGTTAACTTCTTCCCATCTGAAGTAGATGATACATATTTCCCACAAATGGACGTTGTTGGTGATATTGCTGGAAACATCAAAAAATTCACTGATAAAATAACTGTTCAACCTCACTGGGATTTTGATTACTATACAAGATTAGCGGATGAAATTAGAACAAGATTATCAAAATATTTTGGAGATAACAGATTCCCAATCTTACCACAAAGAGCAGTAAGAGCTATTAGACAAACTTTAGATGCTGAAGATATTGTAACACTTGATAATGGTGTTTATAAAATCTGGTTTGCAAGAAACTATAGATGTGCTAAACCAAATACATTACTACTTGATAATGCATTAGCAACAATGGGAGCAGGTCTTCCTTCAGGAATGATGGCTAAAATGATTAACCCAAATAAAAAAGTTGTAAGTGTTTGTGGAGATGGTGGATTTATGATGAATTCACAAGAGATGGAAACAGCTGTAAGATTAGGACTTGATTTAACAGTAATCATCTTAAATGACAATGCATATGGAATGATTAAATGGAAACAAGCAGGTATGGGATTTGAGTCATTTGGACTTGATCTTGGAAATCCTGATTTCGTTAAATATGCTGAATCTTATGGTGCAAAAGGTTATAGACCAAAATCAGTAGAAGAGTTTGAAAAAACTTTACAAGAGTGTGTAAATAGCAAAGGTGTTCACCTAATCGACTTAGCGGTTGATTATTCTTTAAATCATGCAATTTTAAATGAGTTATTACCTCAAAAAGCTTGTATGTTATAATTAAATACCAATTTCAAGGGGCTTTATTTTTAAAGCCCCTTTTTTTATTTCAAAACATTTAAAGGAGAATATTATGAGTACTATAGAAGTTACATCACCATTTGATGGAAAAGTAGTTGGAACAGTAAAATTTAATACTTATGAAGAGGTTGAGGCAGCTATTGATTTAGCGCATAAAACTTTTTTAGATACAGCTAATTGGTTACCAAAATATAAAAGAATCGAAATTTTAGAAAATGTAATGAAAATTATGTCTTCTCAAGTTGAAGAGCTTACAATTCTTTGTGCAAGCGAAGGTGGAAAGCCTTATATTGACTCAAAAGTTGAAATTCAAAGAGCTATAAATGGAATTAAAATTGCTATTGAACAAATTGGATTACAAGAAGGTCATGAAATAGCTATGGGTCATACAGTAAGTAGTGCTAATAGAATGGCATACACTATGAAAGAACCAATTGGTGTTGTTGCTGCAATTTCTGCATTTAATCACCCATTTAACTTAGCTGTTCACCAAGTAATTCCTGCAATTGCTGTTGGGTGTCCTGTAATTATTAGACCAGCAACTCAAACTCCTATGAGTGCAATTAAACTTGTAGAAATTTTAAAAGAGGCTGGGTTACCAAATGGTTGGGCTCAAGCCGTTGTTTGTGATAGAGTTGCCGGTGAGTTATTAGTAACTTCTCCAAAAACAGCATTCTTTACATTTATTGGTTCAGGACCAGTTGGTTGGTATTTAAATTCAAAAGCAAGTGCTGGAACAAGAAGTGCATTAGAACATGGTGGAGTTGCTCCTGTAATTGTTGAGCCAGATGCTGATATAGAAAGCATGATTCCAGATCTTGTAAAAGGTGGATTTTACCATGCTGGTCAAGTTTGTGTTTCTGTTCAAAGAATTTTTGTTCAAGAGTCAATTGCTGATATAGTTGCATCAAAAATAGCTGAAAAAGCTTCTAAATTAGTTGTTGGAAACCAATTAGATCCAAAAACTGAAGTTGGACCATTAATTAATCATAATGAAGTAAACAGAGTTGAAGAGTGGGTAAATGAAGCAGTTACAAAAGGTGGAAAAATTTTAACAGGTGGAAAAAGAATCTCTGATTCTTGTTTTGAGCCAACTGTTATTTTTAATCCAAGTGATGATGCAATTATTTCTCAAAAAGAAATTTTTGGACCAGTTGTTTGTGTATATTCATATAAAACTTTAGATGAAGCAATTGCAAGAGCTAATCAATTAGATGTTTCTTTCCAAGCAGCAGTATTTACAAAAAATATTGATACAGCTTTAAAAGCAGTTAAAAGATTAAATGCAACAGCAGTTATGGTAAATGACCACACAGCATTTAGAGTTGACTGGATGCCATTTGGTGGAGCTAAAACATCAGGTTTAGGATTAGGTGGAATTCCTGATTCTATGGCTGAAATGCAAAATCAAAAAATGATGGTTATAAAATCTCCAGTTTTATAATTTTTCAATAGACTTTTTTAAAGCTAAGGTTTTTACAGCCTTAGCTTTTTTTATTTGTGAACAAAGGATAGTTATGACTTGGGAAGAAGTAATTGATTTAGAAAAACAAAAAGATTATTATAAATCATTAAAACAAGAGATAGACAAAAGATACGAAACCACTAGAGCATTTCCAGAAAAAACAAATATTTTTAAAGCTTTTTCACTAACAAAACTTGATAATCTAAAAGTTGTAATACTTGGACAAGACCCATATCATGGATATGGACAGGCTCAAGGTTTAGCATTTTCAACACCTTCAAATATAAAAAATCCACCATCAATGCAAAATATTTTACAAGAAATAGCAAGTGATTTACAAAGACCTTCGGTTTGTTTAGATGGAGATTTGACAACTTGGGCGGAGCAAGGAGTATTGCTTTTAAATACGGTTTTAACAGTAGAAGAGGCAAAAGCGGGAAGTCATCAAAAATTAGGTTGGGAAATATTTACAGATAATATTATTAAATATATTAGTCAAAATTGTAGTGATATTGTATTTTTGTTATGGGGAAGTCCAGCAATTAAAAAAAGTAATTTGATAGATGCAAATAAACATCATATTCTAACATCTGTTCATCCTAGTCCACTTAGTGCTTATAGAGGTTTTTTGGGTTGTAAACACTTTTCAAAAACTAACCAAATTTTAAAAAAACTAAATAAAGAAGAGATTAATTGGTAATTTAGCTAAAAAGATTCATAACCCTTGATTTTATTTTTCCAAGTGAGAGTTTGATTGCTGAATATTTCATAACTTTTGCAGTTTCTTTCCATTTTGATTTTTCATAACACGGACTAGGACAAGTTCTACATCTCGGTTTTATATCGTGAGGACAACCTTGTAGTCTATCAAAAGAGTAAGATATTGCTTCATAGCATTCAGGGCATAAATTAAGCTCTAAAAAAAACTTTTTATTTTTGTATTGCAGATACTCCAGCCTATCTTTTTGATTTTCATGTTTATCTTTGCAATATAATTCATAAAACTTTTTTAATGTATTTATTTCTATTTCAAATTTTTCATGTGTCATTGTGGTCACTTTTATATTACTTTATACTATTTTTTCATACAATAATTAATATTCAGTTGATAAGAGTCAATAAAAGGGAGAGAAAAGATGGGGATAGTACCAAGAAAAGATGATGATTATGCATTTTTCAGCTTCTTACAGCCAAAAGATTTAGAAAAATTAAAAGATATATCTTTTAAAAAATCATATAAAAAAGATGAAATTTTGTTTTATAAAGGTGATGAATCAAAATATTTACATCTATTAATTAGAGGTATTGCAAAATTATATACTCATGATTTTAAAGATAATGAAGTTGTAATTCATAATCTAATGGGACCAGCTTTAATAGCCGAAATTGTAAATTATGAAGAGATGAATTTTTTAGTTAATTGTGCATTTGAAACAGATTCTGATGTTTTATTGATTGATTATAAGAAGTTTAAAGATGAGTTTTTATTAAAACCTGAAATTACAATGTTTTTTATTAAATCGCTTACTAAAAAAATTAAGTTCTTAGAAAATTTTATAAACTATAATATAACACTAAATAGTATGGAGAAAATAGCTAAATTTTTATATGAAAATGAAGATTTACTCCAAAGTTTGAAGCAAGTAAAAATTGCACAAATTCTGAATATAACTCCTGAAACATTTTCAAGACAATTGGCAAAATTGAAAAAAGATGAGATTATACAAAATGAAAAAGGGTATATTAAAATCCTAAATCATGAAGAACTAAAAAAATTTATTACTTCATTATAAAAAACTCTATTTTATGATATAATTTTTAACATTATTTTTAAAGGAGAATCAATGAAAAAAATTTTAGCGATCTTAGCAGTAGGGAGTAGTTTATTATTTGGTGCGGTTAATCTTCAAACAGCCTCAAAAGAAGAGCTTATGAGTATAAAAGGTTTGGAGACAAAAAAGCTGAACAGATTATAGAGTATAGAAAAACAAATAATATTTCAAGCCCTGAAGATTTGAAAAATATAAAAGGTTTTGGTGATGGTATTGTTGGAAATGTACAAAATGATGTAAAAGCAAAGGATTCAGCTTCAAAAAAAGTTACTGAATTAAAAGAAGAACCATCAAAGCAGTTAAACAAACAGATGGATAAGCAAATAAATAGTTTGGATCAAAAAGCTCAAAATAAGTTAAATAAATTTCAAAACTAAATAATAAAACCAAAGCTAGAGACTTTGGTTTTTTAAATTTATGATAAAATCTTTCAAAAATTAAAGGAAGATTTTGAAGTTAACTGTAAATTCACCTTGTCCTTGTGGAAGTCCTCTAAAATACAAGAAATGTTGTAAAGTTTTTCATGATAATATAAAAAATCCTTCAAATTCATTAGAACTTATGAAATCGAGATTTAGTGCATATGCTTTTAAACAAAGTAATTATATTATAAAAACAACACATAAAGAAAACCAAGATTATTCAGAAAATATTTTAGAATGGGAAAAAGAGATAGAAATTTTTTCTTCAAATACAGATTTTGATAAATTAGAAATTTTAGAGTTTATTAAGGGAGAAATTGAAAGTTTTGTAACTTTTAGGGCAACTTTATTTCAAAATAAAAATGACGTATCTTTTATTGAGAAAAGTAGATTTAAAAAAGAAGATAACATTTGGCTTTATGTTGATGGTCAATTTTTAGAAAATTAGAAATAATACTAGATACTATTTCCTCTTCCTAAAAATTCTGAAGCTTCTGAGATAATCATAAAGCCATCTGGATCATATTTTCTTATTAAATCTCTTAAAAGTTCAATTTTATTTACATCTACTGCAACATAAATTACTGTTTTATTTTGACCTTGATGAAGGCCAATTCCAGTTAAAATTGTACCATGCTCTTCAATTTTCTCTCTTATTTGCTCTTTTAAGATTTCAATATTTGTTGAGACAATATTTACAATTTTCTTAGAAGGACGACCTGTAAGTAGAACATCAAGAACTTTCATCCCAACATATACGCT
Source organism: uncultured Aliarcobacter sp. (assembly GCA_964384195.1). Taxonomy (GTDB): domain Bacteria; phylum Campylobacterota; class Campylobacteria; order Campylobacterales; family Arcobacteraceae; genus Aliarcobacter. Next base: position 16,578 of record CAYLKG010000040.1, read on the forward strand.
TAACATGCTATAAAGTGATTTATCAACATCGTTATATACGAAAATAGAAGCAAACATAATAGTAGCATCAATTAGAAGTAAAACTTCTGGAGCTTTAAATTTTGTTTTTTTAGCTACTATTTCCCCAATAACTGAAGTGCTACCAGTTGAAGCTCTCCCTTTTATAATTAATCCAATTCCTAAACCTATAAATATACCACCAAAAATAGCAGCTAGTAAAATATCATTTGTAATAGCACTTAATTTCAAAACTTCTTTTAAAAGATCAGTAAAAGTTGATAGCAAAACAACCACAATAAAGGTTTTAAACAAATAGTACTTTCCAAAATATACATATGACAATATTAAAAATGGAATACTTACAATCGCCATAAAAATTCCCAATGTAATTGAAGGGAAAACGGAGTGTAGTAAAAGAGATATACCTATTCCCCCACCAGTTATTATTTGATTTGGAGATAAAAAGGTAACAGTTCCAAACGATAGAAAGAAAGAGCCAAGAACTATAAAAATATAGTGTTTAAAGTTAAAATTTTTCATATTTTTCCAATTTAGATAGTATTTGCTAAAAACTATAATTTAAGTTGATAATTTCTTGTCAGTTAGTTTTTAGTATTGTAGAAATAGAGCTTTTATGGCTTAAATTGTATAATAAATTTTTATAAACTTTTATTAGTTTGAATTGAAACAAGGATGAGAATGAAGATATTATTTTCCCCAAGTGAAACAAAAAATGATGGCGGAAATCTTGAATATATAAACAAAAATAGTTTTATATTCCCAGAACTTTTTGAAAAAAGATTAGAAATATTAGAAAAATATAATAATTTTATAAAAACAGCTTCAAAAGAAGAATTAGAAAAACTTTTTGGAACAAAAAAAATAGATGTTATAGAAAAGTATAAAGTTAATATTTTCAAAGCTCCTACAAAAAAAGCCATACAAAGATATGAAGGTGTTGCATATGATTATTTGTCATACAATAACTTAAATGAACAAACACAAAAATATCTAGATGAAAATGTGATTATTTTTTCTAATTTAATAGGCCCTATATTAGCAGGAGATAAA
>CAYLKG010000041.1:0-17639 GCA_964384195.1 uncultured Aliarcobacter sp.
TTAGAACTGTAAGTATTGGATTTTTTAACACTCTTCTCATAGCAGTTTGGATAAATTTGTCAAGTCCCATAGATTTACCTTTAATATAGTTGATTGTCGTGATGAAATTATATCCAAAAGTGTCTATTTATGGGCTTTATAAAGCTTTTATACATAAGAAATTGATGATTTTTTTATGTGCGAAAGTTGAGTTACTAATAAAAAATTAGAGTTTTTTCTTTATGAATTGTTAAAATCTCTTTTACTCTTTGTTGCCAAGCAGCTCCAAAAGTTTCAAGTTCTTCTTTTGTTGCAATATTTTGAAGACCTTTTTGCATCAAAGATGGATTAAAATTACTCAAGACAATATTTGATAAATCGTATCCTACCTCAACACTTTCTTGATTGTCAAGTCTAGTAAATCTGATTTCACCTTTCATAGCAACTTCAAATTTAAGTAAATTATTTCTAAAATACTTTCCTTGCAAACCTTTAAAACCATCTTCTTCTTTTGCTCCTGTAATAAATGAAGCAACATTTGCCAAAACTCCAGTAGTTCCAGCAGATTTTGAATCTCTTAACTCAACTTTTATTTCACCTCTTATAGGTAAACCAAAAGGATGAAGCTTTTTTAATGAATAAAGAGTCATCAAATAAGCTCCAGCAACAGTAGGACATGAGTGACCACTTAGCTTTACAACATCTTTAAATGTATATTCAAAATCTTCATCCACACCCAAAAATTCACCTAATTTATCTTTTAAAACTATACTTTCAACATTATTATAAAAATCTATATTTTTCATTTGCGCCCTTTGTATAAAATTTGTAAGTGACTAATTTTTGCAAGATGGGTTTATTAGGAGAGATTCAGGGGCAAACCCATCTTGGCAAGCTCCATATATTAGAGTGATAAATTCTATTATATAAAACCTACTTCTACATTGATTCATATCAAAGTGTTATTATTTAATTTTATTTAGAACAACAGCTATTGCAAATCCTCCATCATGTGTAATACTAAGATGTGATTTTTTTATCTTAAATTTTTTTCTAAGAAATTTACTATATTTTATTTTTGGTGCATTATTTTCATCTTTTTTTATTTTAATATCATAAAAACCACAAATCTCACCAATTCCAACCCCAATAGCTTTACTTGCAGCCTCTTTTGCAGCCCAAAATCCAGCTGCTGTTTCTACTTTTTTTACAAACTCTTTCTCTTCTTCATCTAAAAATCTATTGTAAAACTTGTCTCCAAACTTTTCATGCATCTTTTTTATTCTATCGATGCTTACAATATCTATTCCTATCATTTAATCCTATCTTTTGTATAATCTATGTTATGAATCTATTTTTTAAAAAATTATCATATATTATTGTTATGCTATTTATTATTAGCTTAATCTCTTTTGTTGCAATAAATTTAGCTCCAAACTCATTTTTCGCAAGTGGAGAGTTAAATCCAAATATTACACCTGAAGCAATAACTGAATTAAAAGCTATTTATGGACTTGATAAACCTTTGTATGTCCAATTTTTCTCTTGGATTAGCTCAATATTACAACTAGATTTTGGGATATCTTTTTCAAGTGGTGCAAAAGTAAAAGATGAGATATTAGATAGAATAGAGGTTACCCTAATTTTAAACTTAGTTTCAATGATTTTGATTTTTTTAATAAGTCTATATTTTGGAATAAAATCGGCAATGAAGCAAAATAGTTTTTTTGATAGATTTACAAATCAGCTTTCGCTTTTAAGTTTTTCAATGCCATCTTTTTATCTGGCGCTTGTATTGGTTTTGATTTTTTCTATAAAATTTGAACTTTTCCCAATAGCTGGACTTCATAGTGTTCCCAAAGATGGTAGTTTAACTTACTATTTAGATTTTGCATGGCATTTAGCGCTTCCAATATTTATAATAGTTTTTGGTGGAATTGGAAGTTTGATTTTATATATCAGAGCTTTGACAATTGAGATTTTAAAAAGTGATTATATATTTTTTGCAAAAGCTAGAGGATTAGATAATAAAATAATTCTAAGATATTATATTTTACCAAATTTGTATCCTCCTATCATCACACTTTTAGGACTAAGTCTTCCTGGAATTATTGGTGGAAGTGTGATTTTAGAGACAATTTTTTCAATAGATGGAATGGGACTTCTATTTTATCAAAGTGCATTAAGCCATGATTATCCAGTAATTATGGGAATACTTATTATTGGTTCTTTTCTTACACTTTTAGGAAATATGCTTGCTGATTTAGCTTTATTAAAATTAAATCCAAATTATAGTGAAAAATAAAATTTAAAAAGGAATATATTTTGCAAATTATAAAAACTGTTGAAGAGCTAAAAAAAATAAGAAAAGAGTTAAAAGGAACTGTCGGATTTGTTCCAACAATGGGTGCTTTACACGATGGACACATCTCTCTTATCAAAGAAGCAAGAGCGAATAATGATTTTGTAATAGTTTCTATTTTTGTAAATCCAACACAGTTTTTAAAAGGTGAAGATTTAAGCACTTATCCTAGAAAAGAGGAAGCTGATATAAAAATTTGTCAAATGTGCAAAGTTGATTTTCTTTTTATGCCAAATATAAATTCAATCTATGAAGATGATGAAGTTTTAATAAAAGCCCCACAAAATAGCTATGTTTTAGAAGGACTTACAAGACCTGGTCACTTTGATGGTGTGTTACAAGTTGTACTAAAACTATTTAATCTAACTCAAGCTACAAATGCTTATTTTGGTAAAAAAGATGCTCAACAACTAGCTTTAATTCAGCAAATGGTAAAAAATCTGTTTTTATCTGTAAATATAATTCCTTGTGATATTGTACGAGAAAATAGCGGTTTAGCACTAAGTTCTAGAAATGTATACTTAAGTGTAGAGCAAAAAGAAGAAGCTTTAAAAATTTCAAAATCTATTTATATGGCTGGAAATTTGATAGCAAAAGGTGAAAGAAATTCTAAAATAATAAAAGATAAAATATATGAAGTTTTAGAAAATCTTGATGTTGAATATATAAAAGTTGTAGATAAAAAATTTAATGAAATAGATGTTATTGAGCCTTCAAACACAATAATCTTGGTTGTTGTAAGATTTGGAAAAGTAAGACTTCTTGATAATATTTGGATGTAAAATAATATAAATTAATAAAGGTAAATAATGAAATTTAGTGAAGAAAAACCAAAGAAAAAGTTACATATGGTTAGTCTTGGTTGTACAAAAAACTTAGTTGATAGTGAAGTGATGCTTGGAAAACTAAAAGATTATGAATTAACAGATGATGAAAGCCAAGCTGACCTAATCATAGTAAATACTTGTGGATTCATTGATAGTGCAAAAGAAGAGAGTATAAATACAACTTTAAATCTGCACAATGAAAGAAAAAAAGATTCTGTTTTAGTTATGGCTGGGTGTTTAAGTGAAAGATATAAAGATGATTTACAAAAAGAGTTAACAGAGATTGATATTTTCACAGGTGTTGGAGATTATGACAAAATTGATAAATTAGTTCATGAAAAAAGAAGTAGTTTTTCAAATGAGGTATTTTTAGCTAGTGAAGAGAATGATAGAGTTATTACTGGTTCAAACTATCACGCTTATGTAAAACTTAGTGAAGGTTGTAATCAATCATGTTCATTTTGTGCAATTCCATCTTTTAAAGGAAAATTACACTCAAGAACTTTAGAATCGCTTGTAAAAGAGGTTACAAATCTCGTAAAAAAAGGTTACAAAGATTTCTCATTTGTATCTCAAGATTCATCTTCATACTTACGAGATTTAGCGCAAAATGATGGTTTAGAACAATTAATTGATGCTGTTGAAAAAATAGATGGTGTAAGTACAGCTAGAATCTTATATTTATATCCAAGTACAACAACTCATACTTTAATAGACAAAATTGCTGATTCAAAAGTTTTTGTAAACTATTTTGATATGCCACTTCAACACATAAGCCAAAATATGCTCAAAATTATGAAAAGAGGAAAAGGTGCTGAAAAGTTAAGAGAGTTAATGCAATATATGAAATCAAAACCTAACTCATTTGTAAGAACTACATTCATTGCAGGACATCCAGGAGAGAACGAAGAAGATTTTCTTGAACTTTGTAAATTTGTAGAGAGATTTGGTTTTGATAGAGCAAATGTTTTCTCTTATTCAGATGAAGAAGGAACAACAGCAGAAACGAGAGATGATAAGATTGAGCAAGAATTAATTGATGAAAGGGCTGAAATTTTAGGTGAAATAATTTCAAAAACAACTATTAAATCTTTAGAAAATGATATTGGAAAAACATTTGAAGTTTATATTGATGGGGAAAGTGATGAGCATGAATATCTTTTAAGTGCTAGAAAAACTATCTGGGCCCCTGAAATTGATGGGGAAATATATATAAATGACAATGAATTGGAAGAACAAATTATTTTTGGTGATAAATATTTAGTAACTGCAACTGAACTTGCTGGAGATAAATTACTAGCAAAAATTATAAAAAAAGTATGAATTTAGATTTTTCTAAAATAACTCATACAAAAAACTTATTGGCATTTTCAGCAGGAGTTGATTCATCAGCACTTTTTTTCCTACTTTTAAATGCAAAAATCCCATTTGACATAGCAATTGTAAACTACAATATAAGAGAGCAATCAAAAGATGAAGTTGCTTATGCAAAAGATTTAGCAAAAAAATACAACAAAGAAATCTTTATAAAAGATATAGTTTTAGACTCTTCTTCAAATTTTGAAAAAACTGCAAGAGATATAAGATATTTATTTTTTGAAGAGATTATAGAAAAAAACTCTTATGAAATTTTAATAACAGCACATCAGTTAAATGATATATTTGAGTGGTTTTTAATGCAACTTTCAAAAGGTTCTGGTTTAGTAGAACTTTTAGGAATGCAAACTTTTGAAAAGAAAAAAAACTACACTATTTTTAGACCTCTTTTAAATATTACAAAAAATGAATTAGAAAATTTTTTGAAAGAAAACTCTATTAAATATTTTATTGATAGCTCAAATTTAGATGAAAAATATAAAAGAAATTATTTTAGAAAGAATTTCTCAAATGAATTTTTAAATGAGTTTTCAAATGGAGTTAAAAATAGTTTTACTTATTTAAATGATGATTTAAAATCTTTAAATATTAAAGTTGAACCAATTTTTAAGAAATTAGAACTTGAAGTTTTTGAGAATTTAAATGATGATAATTTAAATATTAGAGTGATTGATAAGTCTTTAAAAAAAAGAGGGTTTTTATTGAGTCAAAAACAAAGAGTTGAAATCTTATCACAAAAAAATATCACAATTTCACACAAAGTAAATATTAGCCTAAGTGAAGATTATATTTATATAGCTCCAAAAAAAGATGTTATTTTAGAAAAAGAGTTCAAAGAGTTTTGCAGGATAAAAAAAATCCCACAAAATATAAGAGGATATATTTTTTCAAAAAACATATCTCTTGATTTTATAAAACAGAGTCTATACTCCAAGAGATAGTTTGTCCCGCATACATAGGAACAACCTTCTCATCTTTATATTCATAAATGGCTGGAACTGTAAAATCTTTTTTTACTAATTTTATAGTTTTAGCGTTTAGCGTTTTTCCATAGATTTTTTGTGCATTTTTTGATACAAAATCATTTAGATTTTTTAATGCATCATGTTTTTCAAACAATTCAACCAAAACTTGAAGAGCAATAGGAGATGTAAATACACCTGCCGCACAACCGCAACATTCTTTTCTGTGTTTTGGATGAGGCGCGCTATCACTTCCAAACATAAGTTTTGGATGAGCTTTTAAAGCTGCATTTAAAAGTGCAGATCTGTCTTCTGGTCTTTTTGCTATTGGCTTACAAAACAAATGAGGATCTAACATTCCACCTGCAACATCATCTAAAGTTATAAGTAAATGATGTAAAGTTACCGTTGCATAAAGATTATCATACTTATCAAGTAACTCAACTGCATCTTTTGTTGTAATGTGTTCCATAACAATTTTAAGATTTGGAAAAGCAATAGCCAAACTTTCATATATTGGCATAAACTCTTTTTCTCTATCCATAACAAAACCGTTTGTTTCACCATGAATACACAAAGGAATACCTAATTTACTCATATTTTCCAAAGTAGTTTTTAAAACTTCAATATCCATAGAAGAAACTCCAGTTTCAGAGTTTGTAGTAATTCCTGCTGGATATAGTTTTATTCCAATAATTTCATCTTTTATATCATTTAAAAACTCAAAACTATAGTTGTTTTGAAAAAATAGTGTCATATAAGGTGTAAAATCATCATCTTTACAAGCTTCCAATATTCTTTGTTTATAAGCCAATAAAGCCTCTTTTGTTGTAATTGGAGGAACTAAATTTGGCATAACTAAAGCACCACTAAAAGTGTTTGAAGTAAGAGGACCAACCAATTTTAGCATATCATTATCTCTTAAATGCAGATGCATATCTAGTGGCTTGTTTAATTCAAATACCTTACTCATATTGCATCCTCATCTTGTTCTTCTGTTCTAATTCTTATTACCTTTTCAATAGAAGAAACAAATATTTTACCATCACCAATTTTACCAGTTTTAGCAGCTTCAATAATAACTGACATTATCATATCAGCATCTTCATCTTTTACTATTAGTTCAATTTTAATCTTTGGTAAAAAATCAACAACATACTCAGCTCCTCTATAAAGCTCACTATGTCCTTGTTGTCTTCCGTATCCTTTTACCTCCGATACAGTCATACCAGCAACACCCACTTTAGCTAATGCTTCTTTTACCTCTTCAAGTTTAAAGGGTTTAATTATAGCTTCAATTTTTTTCAATATCAATCCTTTTTTTAGTCGAAATATTTTAACAAAAGTTTATTAAACCAATATTATTTTAGAATGCTCGTTTAAACTCTGGATATGCTTCTAATCCACACTCTTCAACATCTAAACCTTGCACTTCTTGATCTTTTTTAACTCGCAAAGGTAATACTTTGTTTATAAGATACAAAACTATAAACGAGCTTACAAAAGCAAATACTCCAACAACTACAATTCCTTTTAGTTGCCCTAAAAGTGTTATATCATTTCCATTTGAACAAAAAATTCCAACAGCTAAAGTCCCCCAAATTCCACAAACAAGATGTACTGATAAAGCTCCAACGGGATCATCGATTCTTAATTTGTCAAACATGAATACACTAAATACAACCAAACCACCACCTATTGCACCTATTAAAACAGGTGTATAAATATCAAACAAATTTGCTCCAGCTGTAACTGAAACCAATCCACCTAAAGCTCCATTTAAAATCATAGTGATATCAAATTTTTTAAACATTATTTGCATAATTATTGCAACAATAATAGCTCCACTTAAACCACCTGTATTTGTATTTAAAATTGTAAGAGCTACTAAATCTGCATTCTCTTTTGAAGCAATTGAGCCAACACTTCCTCCATTAAATCCAAACCAACCAATCCATAGTAAAAAAGCTCCAAGAGTTACTAATGGTACATTTGAAGCAGGGAAAACTCTAATCCCTCCATCAGGTGTATATCTTCCATTTCTAGCTCCTATTATTAAAACAGCAGCCAATAAAGCCCAACCTCCAGTACTATGAATAACTGTCGACCCAGCTAAATCATGTATTGATAATTCTAAAATTGTACCTTCAAGAAAATTTGAACCCCATGTGATATTTACAACAGTTGGATATAAAACAGATGCCATAATTACTGTGAAAATAGTAAGTGGTATAACTTTTGCTCTTTCACTAACCCCACCACTTATGATGTTTATAGCCTTACCAACAAAGGCCATTTGGAATAAAAAAGTAGCAAATTTACTCATAGTTTCGCTTCCTAAATGACCAAAAGCCAGGGAATATCCAAAAAGAAGAAAACACAATGATGCAATTGAATAAATGAGAATATTAATAGTTAGTACAGCTGTAACATTTTTAGTTCTAACAATTCCAGCTTCTAGCATAGCAAAACCAGGAACCATAAAAATAACTAATGTCATAGCAAACAGTGCGTAAAGAGTATCAATAATATATGGCATTGAATCCATGAAAAACCGTCCTTATAGAGTATAAACCCAGCGCTGGACGAGCCGTATTATATCAAATTAAACTTTAAAATAAGTTTATACAATGGGTATTTAATATACAAATTTCAAAATTTAATCTAAAATAATTAAAAATTAAGCAAATAATAAGTTTATTCTCTTTGTAATTAACATTGTATAAATATAATTATTATATAATGGATAAAACTAGAGCAATAGGGAAATATGTTAAGTAGTTTATTGGCAAAAAACAAAAAATTTACACAAGAGGATTTAATTCAAGAACTAATCAATCCAAATAGTAGTTCTCAAAAATTAAATCAAATTTATAACTTTTTAAAAATTGATTTAAATTCATTGCAAATTGATGAAGAACCCATTTTACATGTTTGCTGCAAAAAAGATATTTTTGAATCAGTTTCGTGGCTGCTTGATAAAAAAATAGATATCTCTAAACAAAATATTTACAAAGAAACTGCTGCATTTTATGCAATCTACTCAAGAAATAGCGCTATGCTGCAACTACTAGTTGATTATGGTTCAAATATCAATCATTTAAACATATCAAACAGATCCATACTTCAAGAAGCCCTAAATAGTGCAAATGGTTCTGTTATTAGATATCTTTTACAAACAACAACTATTTTTAACAATATTGATGTACATGGAAACAATCTGCTTTTTGATGCTGTTTTAAATCCAAATGAAAATACTATAAAACACTTAGCTTCACTCAAGCAAATAGATATAAACCATGTAAATAAAGCCGGATATACTATTTTACATCTTAGAAATGTACTTCAAAACAACAACCTTGCACAATTTTTAATAAGTCTTGGTGCAAATCCTACAATTCCAGATGAAAAAGGAGAGAGTTTCTTATTTTATCTTGTGCAAAAAGGTGCTAGTAGTATAAAATTAATAAAATTTGTCTCTAGTATGAAGTTTAACTTCAATTTAAAAAATAGTCGAAAAAGAACTATATTAATGGAGGCAATATCTTCTTATATGGAGATATCTCCAAAAAATAAATCAAAAAGAGATGGACAGTATAGACTTATTTTAGAAATTATGGATTTAAACATAGATGTAAATGTAACCGATCCAAAAGAAGAAACAGCATTTTTTTATGCACTAAGAAGCGAAGACAAGGAGCTAATTTTAGAGTTTTTTAGAAACTTCAAAATTGATGTAAACCAAGAAAACTATGAAGGAATAACACCTTTTTTATATTTAATCTTAGGTGGAATAAAAAATAAAGAATTAATAAAACCATTTATAGATAAAGGTGCGAATCCAAACTTAAAAAACTCAAATAAGAAAAATGTTGTAGAAATTCTAATAGATATTATTTTACATATTGAAAATGGTCAAAAATTAGAAGATGTTTATAGAAAACATATTCAATTAAATGGTCAATACAGAACTCTTTTAGAAATAATTTTTAAATATTACAGTGTTGATGTGAATTCATTAAATTACAAAAATGAACCACTTTTTTTTAGTTCTATTTTAAATCTCAACTTTAAGCTATTTTCTATTTTAAAAACTAGAACTATAAACTTGAATAAAAAAGATAAAGCAGGAAATAATATTATTTTTAGGTTAGTTGAACAAAATAACAAAGACTTAATAAAAGACAAAAAATTATATTTAAATACAATTAGAACTTTAATTAATGCAGGAATTAATATTGATGAAAAAAATAGTGAAGGTCTTACAATCTTACATGTAGCAATTACTCAAAAATGTGAAGACACTGTAAGACTAATATTTAGCCTTCAAGCTGATTTTTTTGCAACGGATAAAAGTGGAAGAAATATTATGCATTTAATTGTGCTAAATAATGCCTCAAAATATTTTAATTTTATTCATAGTAAAAATAAAGGTATTGTGGAAGTTTGTGATAATTATGGAGTTAAACCTATAAATTATGCAGCTTTTATGGGAAAATACGAACTTGTTCTTGCTATGATAAATGAAAATATTTCAATAAAAAATGATGAAAAAAAGCATCCTAATATTCTTAATTTTTTGGAAAAGTATCGTCAAAATCTTCTAACTTTATCTCAAAAAGCTAACAACGAAATAGATAGAGAAAAAATAGAAAAACTAGTTTCTAATATGAAAAAAGAGTTTAAAATTGAAAAATAGCCTAGCAAATGAATTTTTAGTTGCAAAAGGTTTCAAACAAAAATATAAAGATTATTTAAATTTTTCAAATAAAAAAATAACAAAAGATTTTTCATCTAATCACACTAAAAAAACTGATTATTTTTTACTTGAACTATATAACTTTATATTAAAAAAACATTTTAACGATTTTCAACCAACTCTAAATCAAATACCAATATGTTTTGTAGCTTTGGGCTCTTATGGAAGAGAAGAATTGTGCCTTTATTCTGATATTGATGTTATGATTTTATACAAAAATATTCCTGCATATAATATTGAAAAAATCTTAGAAAACTTTGTCTCTTTTGCATGGGATTGTGGATTTACACTTGGACTTAGAGTTGTAAAAATAGATGAATTAGACAAAATTTCTCTAGATGATATTACTATTAAAACCTCTTTTTTAGAATCAAGATTTATATTTGGTTCAAAAATTTTATATACAAGTTATGAAGAAAGTTTAGAAAAGATTAGAGTTGAAGATAAAAGAATTTTTTTACAAGCAAAACTTTTTGAGCGAAAAGATAGACTTTTAAAATACCCACTTTCAATGCAGGTAAACCTAAAAGATGGTTATGGAGGAATTAGAGAAGCTAATATGCTTTGGTGGATTGCAAATGTAATTTATGGTGTTAAAAAAACAAAAGATTTAATAGGAAAAAAATTTAGTGTCCAAGAATACAAAAGCTATAAAAGTTCGTTAAATTTTGTCTTTTTAGTAAGAAATACTCTCCATTTAATAAGCAAAAAAAAGTTAGATGTTATAACTTATGATATTCTACCGGAGCTAAGTTCTAGACTAAATTTCTCGAATGAGTTTATGTTTATGAAAGTTTTGTTTCAAGACTTACATAATATTCATAACTTTAGTGCAAACATTATAAAAAAACTTTTTAATGCTATCTCTTTTAAACCAGAAAACTTGATTGAGCTAAAAAAATACAGAATTAAGAAAAATGTTTATATTTGTGAAAATATTGTCTATTGTTCTCAAAATAGAAAGATATTAACATTAAAAGAACTACTAAAAGAGTTGCTTAGTTTTCCAAAAAATATTAATAATTTTGATAGAAGCTATATATATTTTGCAAGTAAAACTAAAATAGATTCTGTTGATAAAAAACTTATTTACAATTTACTTTGTAGTGTAAACTTATACCAATTTTTAAAACTTTTATACAATGCAAATATTATAAATTATGTAATTCCTAGCTTTAAACAAATTATAAATCTCGCTCAATTTGATGGTTTTCATATTCATCCTGTTGATATTCATACTTTAAATACTCTAAAATTTTCTTACGATATTGAAGATAGTTTTATTCAAAATTTGTTTAATAAATTTACTATTGAGCAAAAAATAATGCTAAGACTTTTATGCTTATTTCATGATATTGGAAAAGGAAGAAAAACTGACCATCATATTTTAGGAGAAAATATTTTTAAACGTTTTTTGAAATCTTTGGATTTTGATGATGAATTTATAAAAACTGGTGCAAATATAATCAAATATCATAACATAATGCTAAAAACTGCATCAAATGAAGATATCTATTCCCAAAAAACTGTACTAAATTTTATTGGACTTTTTAAAAATATAAAAGAGATTCAACTACTTTACGTTTTAAGTTATTGTGATATTAGTGCTGTTGATAAAAAATATTTTACCTCATCTGTTTCAAAACTTTTAGTTCAACTTTACAATCAAAGTTATTTAGCATTTTCAAATAAAGATTTGATAAAAGAGAGTTCAAGAAGAGCTTTTAGACTAAACAAAATTAAAACTCTTGAAACTTATAAAACTCTTCCAAATGCACTAAAAAGAAAAATTCCTCAAATAGCATCAAATCAGATATTTTTACGGCTTAAAAGTGAAGATATTTTGGATATTGCAATAAAATCTCAAGAAGTTGAAACATACTTTTTTGAAATAATAAATGATGACTTTTTAAAACTTAGAATTATTAGAAAAATACCTCTTAATCTTGGATATCTACTTGGAAAATTGCAATATTTGAATATGATTAGTATGAATATTTTTAAATTATTTGATGAGAAAAAAATATTTGAAATCTCTTTTTCAAAACCAGCTTTAGAAGAAGAACTCTATTTAATCGAAGAAATTGTAAATGCATCTTTTGATATGACAAAACAAATAAACCTAAAAAAACCAATCATTTTAAAAAATGAAATAAAAATAGATTTTAACCATAGTGAAAATTTAGCTTCTATGAAAATAAATGCGAAAGACCAAAAAGGTCTTTTTGCATATATTGCGAAAGTTTTTGATGATTATCATATAGATATTGAAAGTGCAAAACTTCTAACTAGAAAAGATTTTGCAAGAGATTTATTACTTATAGAGAAAAATGAAAATTTTTCGCAAAACATATATAAAATTTTGGAAATACTAACAAATCCTTAAATTTTAAGTTCTTCCAAATTATTTAAAAACTCTTTTGCTTTTAAATAATCCTTTTTCCCACTTCCTAGTTTTGGAATTTCATCAACAATTTTTATAATTTCTGGAATCATTAGTTTATTATCAAATCCTTTAATAATTTTTTGTTTTAAAGCATCTTTGAATTCTAAAGTTATATTGGAAATTAATAAAACTATTTTCTCTCCTTTTTTTTCATCGCTACTTGCAACAGCTATAAAATCAACACTATTATCACCCAATATTTTTGAAATTTTCTCTTCAATAGCTCCTAAACTTATCATCTCTCCACCAATTTTTGCAAACCTTGAATATCTATCTACGATTGTCAAGAACCCATCGCTATCTAGTTTTCCTTTATCACCTGTAATATAATATGTTCTATTTTTTATCTTTTTTAGAACTTTTTTTGTTTTTTCTTCATCATTTAAATAGCCTTTCATAACTTGCACACCAGAAATTATAATCATACCTTCTTCACCAATTTTAAGCTCTTCAAATGAGATTGGATCTACTATTTTTATGTCAGTTCCAGGAATTGCCATACCAACTGTTCCTATTTTTTGACCTATTTGAATTTCAAAATCTTCTGAAATTTTATCAGGTAAATTACAAGTAGCAACGGGTGAAGTTTCAGTTGTTCCATATCCTTCTAAAATATCTTTACCAAATCTTTTTTTAAATTCAAATCTCACATCATCTCTTAATTTTTCGGCTCCTGCAACAATCAATCTTAAACTATCAAACATAAGAGGATGAATTTTTGTATTTTTTGTATAGAGTCTAAAAAATGTTGAAGTTCCACACATGATAGAAGCTTTTTCACGACTTACCATTTTTGCAATTCCAAGCCCATCTGTTGGGTCTGCAAAAGCAGCACATTTTATTCCTTCTATCAAAGGTAAATAAGTAGTTACTACTATTCCAAAAGCATGAAAAAGTGGCAATGAACCTAAAATAACATCATCATCATTTACATTTAATATATTTGCAATTTGTTGAGCATTTCCCAAAATATTATCACCAGTTAACTCAATACCTTTAGGAATTCCTTCACTCCCTGATGAGAATAAAATTATGGAAGTTGCATCTTTTTTTGTCTTCTTCAAATATAGTATTTTTAGTAAAAATAAGGGTAAGAATTTAACATTCAAATAAACTAAAACAGATTTTACCTTTGAAATATTATTTCTTTCATCTTCAAGATAAAACACCTCAGCATCAAAAAATATATTTGAGATTTTTATTCCTCGTGATTCTAACTTTTCTACAAATTTTTTTGAGCTTATAATTGTTTTTATATTTGCTTTTTTTATAGATAATTTTAAACTATCTATTGGTGCTGTGAAATTTAGATTAACAGCCGTTTTACCCATTAATAAAACCATATAATTTATAAAAGCACCTGCACTACTTGTTGGTAATAAAAGTCCAATATTATTTGAGTTTATTCTTTTTTTAAATAAATTTTTAAACAATATACAAACTGTTAAAAATCTTGTTCCACTTAGAGTAATTCCTGTTGAATCAGTAAATATAGTTCCATCTGAAAGCTCTTTTAATCTTTTAAAAATAACTTCATTTAGAGGTTTAAGCTCTTTTATATGTTCACTCCAAGCAATATTTGATAAGGCGAAAACTTCATTTTTAACACTTACAATATTTGCTTTACTTTTATCCATAACTCTTCCAAAACAAACAGTTATTACATTTGTCTTTTTTGATTCTTTGAACTTTTTATTTGATCTACTAAACATAGTTTCCCAAAGTCCTCTTATATAAAAAGGAATTATTTTTACATCAGTAGAACAATTTTCTAAAACCTTTTCAAATCCTCTTTTAAACTCTCCTAAATGTCCACTTCTCGATATTGCACCCTCAGGAAAAAGAACAACAACACTTCCCGCATCTAATTCATTTGCAATAGTTTTTATAGTTGTTCTATTTACTGTACTTGAAATTGGAATAGCATGTATTAGTTTAAAAAGCCATGTTAAATACCATTTTTCATATATTGGTTTAAATATTACAAACTTAACTTCCCTTGGAACTGACATTAGAATAATTGCCCAATCTATCCAAGAAATGTGGTTACCTAAAAGTAAAACCCCTCCACTTGAAGGTATATTTTTTATGCCATTTATCTCTAATTTATATCTAAGACCTACAACAAATTTTAAAAACAATAAAATTAAAGATTGAGGAAGTTTTACAACTGTATAAAATGTTCCAACTATAATTATAAAAAGGATTAAATATAGAGTTCTTAGAGGGTCTAAATCGTAAAAAGATACAAATGATGTAATAAGCAACATAAAAAACATTGCTAATGAATGAAACCAGTTGTTTCCTGCAAGAATGGTACCCAAAGTTTTTTTCTTTGCATTAAACTGAATTAAAGAGTTTAAAGGAACAACAAAAAGCCCACCAAAAAGTCCAAAAAATAAAAAATTTAATCCTAACATAAAAGGTGATTCTACAACCGTAGAAATATATAAAGTTACAGCCATTCCAAGAGCTGCTAGAGGAATAGTTCCTAGTTCTATATAATGTCTTGAGATTTTTGCATATATTATCGAACCTATTGCTATTCCTATTCCAGATGCTGCGATTACTCCATTTATTACAAAAGTATTATCTATATGTAAATACATTTTCGCATAAGATGGGAAAACGGCCATTGTTGCTTGAGATACTCCCCAAAAAACTGATAATCCAATAACAGATAAAAATATAACATCAGAAGATGAGATATTTTTAATATTTTTCAGTAGTAGTTTTCCTTTAAATAAGTCACCTGCATCTAATTTTAGATTCTCATTTTTTGCATAATTTATATTTAAGTTTCTTAAGAAAATAAAAGAAACTAGCATTTCCAAAAAAGCAACTACCAAAATATAATAAGTTAAAGGCAAAATTGCTTGCATTATCTCTTCTTTTGTAGATAAGTTTTCTATATTGCTATTTGAATAAAAAAGTTCAAAAAAGTATGAACTAATACCAATTGCAAAAAGTATTGAAATAATAGAGATTGATTGTAAAGCAGCATTTCCTTTTGAGAGATATTTTTTTCCGTAAACATCCATAATTATTCCAAATTTTGCAGGAGAGTAAATTGCACTTTGAACTGCCAATAAGAAAAGTGCTAACATACCAAAATAAAAATTATTTATAGTATATGCAAAAATTACAAGAAGAGAGAGTAAAAAAGAAGATAAAGCACCATAGACTAAAATATCTCTCTTATTATACTTATCACTTAAATAACCACTAAAAGTAAATAAGAGTAAAAAAGGAATTATCATCAAAGCATTTATTATTGATATCCAAATAACTTGAGTTGAACCATCAAAGACCTTGAAAGCTATATTTTGTAGCAAAACTTTATGAGATACATCTACAAAAGCATTACAAAATACTACAAACAAAAAGGCCATTTTTATAGCAAAAAGTTTTTCGATTTTTAACATTTAAACCCACAATAAAGAAAAATAAAACTTGGTATTATTTTTGGTCAAGTTTTTTTAACCTTTTTCTGATACAATTTCACCTTATTTTATAAAAAAGGTCGCAACTTGGAAAGAGAATTAAATGACGTCAGAAAAAAAAGCTGGCTGGATTATACCATAAAAAGTCTAGCCTTCTGGGTTATCTTTGGTATCATTGCTGGTATTATTGTAGGGTATATTAATCCTGCATTAGGAATAGAAGCTAAACCAGGAATTGATTGGTTTATTAAAGTACTTAAGTGGCTTGTTGGTCCTATTATATTCTTAACTATTATATATGGGATTGTTAGTCTTGAAAATTTAAAAGAACTTGGTTCTTTAGGATTTAAAGCATTTATTTACTTTGAAATAGTTAGTACATTTGCTCTTGCAATTGGTGTACTATTTGGAAACATACTAAAGCCTGGTGAAGGTATGAATCTCGATGTTAATCAGCTTGATACAAAAGGGGTTGAAAAATATACAAGTGTTGATCCAAATAAAGTTGGTGATGTTTGGGAAATACTAAAAAGTGCAATACCATCAGACCCAATAACTCCTTTCTTAACAGGACAAACTCTTCAAGTATTAGTTATGGCTCTAACAATTGCTATTTTAATATCTATTTTTGGTGGAAAATATAAGCCAAAAATTTTAAAACCTGTGGAAACTGTCCAAAACTTTTTCTTCAAAATATTAGTTTTCATCATGTGGTTTTCTCCAATAGCAAGTTTTAGTGCGATGGCATTTTTAATTGGAAAGTTTGGTATTGATTCTTTAATTAATATGGCTAGCCTTCTGGGAGTAATGTTTGTTTCTGTACTTGTTTTTATATTTGCAATTTTAGGTATTATAATGGCATTCTTCAAAATCAATATATTCAAATTTATGAGATATATTCAAAAAGAAGTTCTTATAGTATTTGCAACATCTTCAAGTGAATCAGCTCTTGCTCCTTTAATGAAAAGATTAGAAGCTGCTGGAGTTAAAAAATCAGTTACAGGTTTAGTTTTACCAACTGGTTATTCATTCAATCTTGATTGTACAAATATTTATTTAGCTTTATCTATTATTTTCTTATCTCAAGCATTTAATATACCTTTAACTCTTGAACAACAATTATTTATAATTGTAATTTTAATGGTTACATCAAAAGGTGCTGTTGGAGTTACTGGTTCAGGATTTATAGTTCTAGCTGGAACATTAGGTGCTATGGGTGGAGCAATTCCTATGGTTACAGTTGCTGTTTTACTTGGTGTTGATAAATTCATGAGTGAAATGAGAGCAGTTGGAAATCTTTGTGGAAATGCAGTTGCTTCTGTTGTAGTTGGGGCATGGGATAAAAAAATCGATATGAAAAGATTTAAATATGCCCTTGATAATCCAGACAAAATAGAAAGTGCTATTAAATAATTTTTAAACCAATGAGGTGAACTACCCAATCGCTAAAGACGATTGGGCTTCTTGTTTCATAGTATCATAGC
>CAYLKG010000042.1:0-17603 GCA_964384195.1 uncultured Aliarcobacter sp.
AAAAACTCATCTTTAGTTTTTTTATCACTTTTGAAAAGTCCTCTTAAAGATGAAGTTATTGTAGTTGAACAAATTTTTTGAACACCTCTCATCTCTATACACATATGTCTTGCATCAATAATAACAGCAACTCCTTTTGGTTTTAAATGCTCATTTAAAGCATCACATATTTGTTCTGTCATTTGTTCTTGAATTTGTAATCTTCGTGCAAATACATCTACAACTCTTGGGATTTTACTAAGCCCAACAACCTTTCCATTTGGAATATAAGCAACATGAACTTTTCCAATAATTGGCAACATATGATGTTCACAAAATGAGTAGAACTCTATATCTTTTACCACAACCATTTCATCATTTGTAGATGTAAACAAAGCTTTTTGAATAATTTCTTTTGGAGATTCTTTATATCCACTACACATAAATTCAAAGGCCTTTCTAACTCTTTTTGGAGTATCAAGTAAACCCTCTCTTTGTATATCTTCTCCTATATAATTTAAAATATTTTTAATTGAATTTTCAAATTCAAGTTCTTTATTCATAATACATAATTCCTTTTTAAATTTTTATATCCAACCTTTTTTTCTAAAGATTATTAAAGGTGTTATAGCCGATAAAATCATAATTCCTACTGAAAACAAATATCCAAATTCCCACTCCAGCTCAGGCATAAGATTGAAGTTCATACCATAAATACTAGCAACTAGTGTTGGTGGAAGGAAAATAACATTTACAATTGTAAAAATTTTAATAACTTTATTTTGTTCAACACTTAAAAGCCCCACAAAAATATTTTGTAAATAATCAAGTCTTTCAAAATTAAAATTCGTATGCTCAATTAAGGACCTAATATCTTTTAACATAATAGAAAGTTCACTTTTATTGTCTGTTACCTTTTGAGATTTTAACAAAGAGTTTAATATTCTTTGCTTATCCGTAAGATTTTCTCTAATTTTCATATTTAAATTTTCAAAAATTGACATTTGTTCTAATAAATCCTCATTATCTATATCATCATCAAATGCCTGTTTTCTAATAGCTGCTATATCTTTACTCAAGTTCTCAACAATATCAGCATCAGCATCAATTCTTATATCAATAATTTGGCTAAAAATTGAATAACCTGTAGTATATTCTCTAGGAGTTGCAAGAAGTTTCTTAATTGAAGCATTAAAACTTGCCAATCTTTTATATCTTACTGAAATTAGTAAATCATCTTGTAAAATAAACGAAACTGTCTCATTTACTGGATCTTTTCTATCATTTATTAAGAAATAACTATTTATTTCAATTCTATTTGCTTCTTCCCAGTATCTAGAACTAAGCTCAATCTCTTCACTCTCTTGTTTTGTAGGAAACTCTATATCAAATATAGACTCAATAGTCTTTACCTCTTCAACAGTTGGTAAAAACATATCAATCCATATAACACTTTTTATATCTTCAATATCTTTTAGATATTCCAAACCTTCCATAACAGTAAGTCTATTTCCTTTTTTTACGTAGCAATAAATCAAACTTACTCCTTTTTAAAACTATTTTATAATATTCCCCATATCCCAAATTGGTACAAAAATAGTTATTACTATCCAAAGTATCAAAATCATAATAAATATTAGAAACACGGGTTGTATCAATGATATAAGAAAACTTATTTTCTCATCGAATCTATTTTTGTAAATCATTTTAATTTCACTAATAACCAAAGGTAAAGAGTTAGAAACCTCACCTGTATTTATTAAATTTAAAACTATATCATCAAACATTTTTGATTCACAAAAAGAGATTTTAATAGACTTTCCATTTTCTAATAAACCATCAATAATACTTATTTTATCCAATAGATATTTGTTTTCTAATAAAAGTTTAGAACTTTTAAAACATTTATGAAATTCAAAATTTGATTTTTGCATAACTTCTATTATTAAAAATAATTTATAAAGTTGTAAACTAAGATTTATATCTTTTATTAAAAAAATATTATTTACAAAAATTTTATCAATGAAATAATGAAATCTAAGATTTTTCCTATAAAAAATATATGAAATTATCGGTAAAGTCAAAATAAATAAGATAAAAATCAAATAATAGTTTGTAAAAAAATATTCAACTTTTAATAAAAGCTTGGTTGCAAAAGGAAGCTCTATTTGACTTTGTAAAAATATACTTTTAAAGTTTGGAACAACAAAAAGAAATATTGAAAAAAGTGAGATAAAGAAACTAAACATTAAAAATATTGGATAAGAGATAGCTTTGTAAAATCTTTTTTTATTTCCAACATCTCTTTTAAAAATTTTGATATGGCCTCGATATTTAAAGCTATATCACCTCCTTGAAATAAAATTTTAGAGAATTGTTTAAATAGTGGATTTATATTGAAATTATCAAAATTTATTTTTGAGTTATTTTGTTCAATAAATATCTTCTTTAGAGTTTGTAAAAATTTTAAAATATTCTTATCTTTTTTATTTTTAATTAAAATATCTATAGCATCTGAAATATTTATATTTGATGATAACATTAAATTTAATTCATAAAATACAAGGTTCAGGGCTTTGTCTTCGATTTTTATTTTTTTGAATAGCTCGAACTCAAAAGTTTTATTAAGCTCAATAATTTTTAAAATATTTTTAGGTAACTTCTCATTATTTATATTTGACGTTTCTAAAATTATCTCTTTTGTATTTTGATTTTCTTGATAAATAATTTTATATTTTTTCATATATTTATAACTTTTAAAACTTCTTCAAATGAAGTGATATTCTCTTTTACTTTTTGTTCTCCATCATTTTTTAGGGTTTTAAAATTTATACTTTCTAGATATGTTTTAAACTCTTGTTTGCTTGATTTTTTAAATATTAAATTAGCTATTTTTTCATCAACTTTTAATATTTCAGCAATAGAACTTCTATCATAATATTTTGTGTAATTACACAAATTACAACCTTTTAAATCACAACATTTACAATAATTCAAAACCAATCTTTGAGCCATTACTAGCTTTAAACTTGTGGCAATTAAAAATGGATCAGCTTTTAAGTCAAGTAATCTTGTAATTGTATCAAGTGAACTATTTGCGTGAATACTTGCAAGAACTAAATGTCCCGTTAGTGAAGCTTGAAGAGCAATATCAAGTGAAAATTTATCTCTGATTTCTCCGATAAAAATAATATCTGGGTCTTGTCTTAAAATATCTTTTAAAGCTAGCTCAAAACTAAGACCTATTTTACTATTTACTGGAATTTGATTAATTGAAGCAATTTTATACTCAACAGGATCTTCAATAGTTATTATCTTTTTATCTTCACTATTTAACTCTTTTAAAATTGAATATAAAGTTGTAGTTTTACCACTTCCTGTAGGACCACTTATCAAAATTAGACCCGAATTTATATGTAAATTTTCTACTAAAATATCGTAAATATTTTCACTAAGTCCAAGCGTTTTTAAATTTTTATCAATATTTTTACTATAAAGGACTCTTAAAACCAAAGATTCAGCTTCAATTGTAGGCATAGAAGAAAATCTAAAATCATATTTTTTATTTTGAATATTTAAAGAAAATCTTCCATCTAAAGGTAATCTTGTTTGAGTAATATCCAAATTTGATAAAAGTTTCAAAAATGATGATATTTGAGAAAAATAACTAAAATCCAATACGAAAAATATTTTAAGTTTTCCATCTACTCTAAATTTAAATATTGCTTTATCTTCATATTTTTCAATATGAATATCACTTGCTCTTTTTTGTATTGCAAAAAGTAAAATTTTCTCTATAAACTCTTTTATATAAATATCTTCATTTTTATTATTTATCTTTTGTAAGATAGAAAATAGATCTATTTTAATCTTCAAATCAGAAAGTAAAAACAAAACATCAAGCTCATCTGCATAAACAAAACTTAAAATTTTTGTAAAATCATCTTTTATTGTTTGTAAATTTGAATTTTTACAAACTATTAATTTTAAACTAATCGCATCTTCAAAAATGGGAACTATCTTATTTTTTACAAAATACTCCTCTTCATATTTTGTGAAAAGCGTATAGTTAATTACTGTTTTTAAGATGTTTTGCATAAGATAACTCCAATTTTATTTTAAGAGATTCTTTTTCTAATATCACATAATCTCTATAAATTTTTGTCAATTTATAACTATTTATTTGCTCATCTTTTTTAACACAAATATTATTTATAAAAGCATATTGACCTATAATTGCACTTATTTCAAATTCTACTTTTTGTTCATTTTGTAAATTATCTTCAATAGTTTCTTCAGCTATTTTCTCATCTTTACTAAATTGTAAACTATCATTTAAAATAAGTTTTTCACTTCTTTCACCAAATTTCTTTATAAAAAATTTAGAAAAATCAACTCTTAGATTCACAATATTTTTATTTTGTTCTTTTTTATAAGAGATAAATTTTATATTACTAAAATTATTTAATCTCTCTATTTGCATTAAAAATTCGAAAATATCATTTAATTCACCGCTAAAAACAAGTATTATTTCTGGCTCTTTTTTTTCACTTTTAATTATAAATATTGAGTTTTTCTTGGCTAAATTTTCAATCTTTGAAATAATTTCCAGAAAATTTTCTTCCATTTTCTTGTTTTCAAATAAATAATTATCAATTGTGGAACTTATTCTTTCTTCTTTATTTTCTTGCAAAAAAATATAAAATAAAAAACTATTAAGATTGGTAAAATATATAATTCTATTTTAGTTTTATTTGTAGTGTAAATAAATTTTTCATTCAAATAATTTAACATCAAAATCTACCTTAAAAATGTTCTTATTTTCAACGAAATCAATACTTGACGAAGAAAAACTTATCTCTTTATCTTCCAAAAATTTATAAATATCATCTTTGTTTTCTGATGTTATTTCTATTTTTAAAATATTTGTATCAAACTCAAAACTTATAAGTTTTAGGTTCTGCTTATTTAACTTAAATATTATTTTTCTAGTTTTTTCTTCAAAACTATTAAATTTGTAATCATTTTCAAAAGATTTTAAATCTAGAATTTCTGTATTTTGAGGCTCATGTGTATTTTGGTTTATGTATAAATAGAAAATTATTGAAAACAAAAAAAACAAATAAAAAAGATAGATAAAAAATGAATAATTTTTCTTGTGGTTAAAATAGTTTAAATTATTTTTGTTTTTACTCTTTAGTACATCATCTTTTTTCAAGTATAAATCTTCACTTTTTATAGTTATGAAATTTTCAGGAGTTATTTTAAAATTTTTGTATAAATAGTTCAAAAGTTCTGTTATTTCTATGTTTTCTTCAATTTTTTGTAAATAGTAAAGTTTATTATTTTTAAAAATTAAAAAATAATTTTTATACAAAAAAGCAACTAAATTTTTTTGATTATATTGTTCTAAAAGTTTATAAAATAGTTCTATTTCAAGATTTTTTGAATTATTATTTATCAAAATCAATTGATAAAGTTTAAGTTCTTCTACATAATTTAGGATAACTTTTGAATTTTTTGGAAGATTTATATCTTTTAATTTTAAAGAAGTAGCTATAAAATTTTTTAAGCTTTTATTTTCTATCTCTTCACTAGCTTCAATTTGTATTAATTCAAGATTTTCAATACTATAAAAAATATCCATTTTAAACTCATTTTCAATGATCTCGAAAATAAGTTTATAAAATGATAGCTTAAAATAATATTTTAAATTATATTATTGGATTTCTATATCATAACCCATTGATTTTAAGGCATCTTTATTTTTTGTCCAGTTTTTCTTAATGCTTACAAAAAGCTCTAAGTAGCACTTTTTACCGCTTAATTTTTCTATTTTAATTCTTGCAGCTTTTCCAATTCTTTTTATTGCGGTTGCATTTTGACCAATAATCATACCTTTTTGTGTATCTTTTTGAACAATTATTGTGGCTTTTATAACATCAACATTTGGTTTTTCTTCAACTTTATTTACAACAACATCTGTTTCATAAGGAATTTCATCACTAATATTTTCAAAAATTGATTCTCTAATAAACTCTTTGTAAATATCTCGTAAATGCTCTGTTGTTATAATTTCAGGGTCAAACAAATAAGGATGTTCTGGTAAATACTTTACAACCTCATCTAAAATATCAGATTTTTTTGTAGCTTTTTTAATAGAAACTGGAATAATAGCCTCATATTTATCACTATATTTTTCATACTCTTTAAGCTTAGCCATTAACTCATCACTATTTATAAAATCAATTTTAGTAAGTAATAAGATATGTTTAGTATTTTTTTTATTTTTCTCTAAAAAATCTTCATAGTATTTCAAACTATCTGTAACTGGCGCTAAAAAAAGAATCAAATCACAATCACCCATCGCTTTTAATGCCTCTTCAAGCATAAATTGATTTAATAGTTTTTCAGTTTCATGAATTCCTGGAGTATCTACGAAAATAACTTGGTCATCTTCATGCATCACAATAATATTTGATCTTTTTCTTGTAGCATTTGCTTTGTGAGAAACCATTGCAATTTTCTCTCCAACAAGCCAATTTAATAGTGAACTTTTTCCAGCATTTGGTCTTCCAACAACTGAAACATATCCGCATTTTGTCATATTTTTTTGCCTTTATTTTTCTATTTGATTTAAAAAATCTATAATTTTTTATAGATATATTATCATATTTTTACTATTTCTTATTATTTCAAGCTTTTATAAATCTTTTTTCAATCTCACTTGAAGAAATTTCAATATTTTTCTCATTTAAAAAACCAAAATAATATTTTTCATCTTCATATGTTGCTTCAATAATTAAAATATTTTTATCTTTGTGATTTTGCACAAATTTATTTATTGCTTCCAAAGCATCATTTTTCCAATACTTTTCTATTTCACTGTTATTTCCTGTATCAAAAAACATACAATCTTCACACATACCAAAAATATATTCACCAGCTCCTTCATAAATCTCTAAAGAGCCATTATCATGGTCCAATTTTTCATTTGTAAATGGACAAAAAAGTCTAAAATTTTTCCCATAATTTTCTATATTTATCTCTATTTTATTCATTTTTAATCTCCTTTTTATTTTAAAACAACTTTTATATCATCCATACTTTTAAACTCTATAAACTCTTTTAAAAGTCCAACTAGCTCTACAACTTCACTATTTTTCATTCTAATACAACCACTTGATTCATAACTTCCAATAGTTTTTTCACTCAAAGTTCCGTGAATTCTAAATGTATCCTTACCATCAACTTTATGAGTTAAGTTTATCTTTGCACTTCCCATATAGTTTAGTTTATCTCCACCTTTTACCATTTTTGGTAAAAATATCCCTTTTTTCTTGAAGCTTTCTATTGTATCTTGTGTTGGATACCAAACAGGATTTAAAGTTATTGCTGTAATATCACCAACGCCTAATGGTTTTTTTATATCTTTTCTTGCTGTTGAAACTTTATAGCTTTTTAAAAGTTTCATCTTGTCATCAATCTTTGCATTTACACTTAAAATATTTTTTGAAGAATCAACATCTATTATTATTTTGTCATAAGAGCCTGTTTCGCTTAAAATATTATCAACTTTTCTAAAAGTTGAAAGTTTTGGAGTGTATCTATTTATTATCTTTGTTCCTATTTTGGAAAAATCTTCTACAAATTTATCTTCATCGAATACTTTAATTTTTGAGAATTTTTCAATAAACTCATTTATCTTCAATAATGATTCATTACTCTCTTTTGTATATGATTGAGAAACCGTAAGAAAAATTAATAAAAAAACTCTAAACAAAGCTTATCTTCCTTAAACAAATCATTTTAATATAAATTTATACCAAAATTTACTATCAAATTAGATTAACAATTTTTAGGTACAATTTGCCAAAAATTATAGAAAAATTTGGAATAATTTATGAAAAATAGCCTTGAAACAACACTTTGTCAACCTTCTAGTTTTGCACCTTTTAAAGATGTGACAGGAGCTTCACATTTTCCTATTTATAATACTGCAACTTTTGATTTGAAAAAGCAAAATAGTGAAAATGGAGAAAAGATTTATGATTACACAAGAAGCGATAATCCAACAAGAGATACCTTAGAAAATCTTTTTGCCTATGCTGAAAATGGAGCTGGAGCTGTTTGCACACATACAGGAATTGCAAGTGTTAATCTACTTTTTGAAACGGTTTTAAAAGCAAATTCAACTATTTTAGTTGAAGCTGATTGTTATGGTGGGACAAATAGACTTTTAAAAATTTACAAAGAAAAATATAATATAAAAGTAATATTTGCAAATTTTCATGATTTTAATATGCTAGAACATATTTTAAAAACAAAATCTGTTGATTTAACTCTTTGTGAGAGTCCTACGAATCCAGGTCTCAAAATAATAGATTTAGCAAAAGTGGCAAAGCTATGTAAAAAATATAACTCACTATTTGCAGTTGATAACTCATTAGCAACTTTTATTAGCCAAAAACCTCTTGATTTAGGTGCTGATTTCTCACTTTTTTCGACTACAAAATATATAAGTGGACATGGAGCTGTAATTGCAGGAGCTGTTGTGGCAAAAGAAAAAGAGTGGGCAGATAAACTTCACTACTACTCAAACGCGCACGGTCACAATCAAAATCCACTTGATGTTTATCTTATATCTTTAGGAATTCCTAGTCTTAAAATTAGAGCAAAAGCAAGTAGTAAAAACTCTATTAAACTTGCAAGATTTCTTGAAAAACAAGATTTTATTACAAAAGTAACACATCCTGCACTTAAATCACACAAAGATAGAAAACTAGCTGAAAAACAGATGAAGATAATTCCAGGAGTTTTTTGTGCAGATTTCAAAAGTGTTGAATTAGCAGAAAAATTTATAGAAAATAGCAAAATATTTGGTGAAAAATGCTCTTTTGGAAGTCCTGATAGTAGAGTTGAAATACCCTCAAAAATATCTCATGCCTCTTTTTCAAAAGAGGAGTTAGAAAATATTGGAATTACTCCTAGCACTGTTAGATTTGCAATTGGTTTTGAAGATATTGAAGATTTAAAAAGGGATTTATTACAAGCTATAAAATGATAGAAAAATCTTTTTTTAATCCAATAGAGTGTGGAGAGACTCTCCCACAAAATAATATGCATGCCGTTTCAACTTCAATGCCAAAATTACAAGATGTAATTGATTATGAAGAACAAACACCAGAAATTTTAGAAAAAATAAGTGTTGCATATCCTAGATTTGTGATTCATCCATATTTAAAAAAGCTCTCAAGCTATTTAAAAGAGAAATATAAAATTTCAGATGAATATGAACTTATCTTGCTAAGTAGCAAAAAAGCTGTTGATGTTGTTAGTAATAGATACTATATTCACAATATTTGTGAGTTTAATGAACCTTTTGGAGTAATAAAAGTTCTAAAAGGAAGACAGTACAAAAAAGTTTTAAAATTTATTCAACATGTAGGATATAACCTATCTTCAAGATTAGCAGAGGATTATTTATACAATCTTGGGATTTTAAAAAATTTTCAAATTGAAAAATTAGAGAAAAAAGAGTTAGCCCAAGATACTATTTTGCAAACTCTAGCTTCTGCTTACAATGAAAAGAAAGAAAATATTTGTCTATGCCCTTCTGGAATGAATGCAATTTATAGCGTTTTAAAAGGGCTTAAAAATATTCAAGCAAGAAATGGAAAATCTATTTTAATTCAATTTGGATGGTTGTATTTAGATACTACAAATATTGTAAATCACTATTTTGAAGAGAGTAAAGTTTTTTATGATGTTACAAATTTGCAAATTTTAGAAGAGTATTTAAAACAAAATAAAAATCGAGTTTTGGCAATAATCACTGAAGTTCCAACAAACCCTCTTGTAAAAACTGCTGACTTGGAAAAATTAAGAGAGCTTTGTGATGCTTACAATATTGTTTTAGTAATAGATTCAACTTTTGCAACACCATATAATCTAAATCTAAAGCCTTATGCAGATGTTTTTGTAGAGTCTTTGACAAAATTTGCTTCTGGAAATGCTGATGTTTTAATGGGTGCAATAATTCTAAATAGTAACTTTAAAATTTCACATATTAAAAATGAGTTTTTTAAACATAGTGATAAGCCATATATAAAAGATATGCAAAGAATGGCTTTAGAAATTGTTGATTACAAAAACAGAGTAAAAAAGATATCACAAAATACAAAAGAGCTTATTGATTTTCTAAAAAATCTTTCATATATTAGTAAAGTTTACTCTTGCTTGGAAGAAGATTGTTATGATAATTATAAAAAACTTATGATTGATGAAAATAGCTTATGTGGAATTATTTCAATTTATATCAAAAAGGATTTTGAAAAAATTTACGATAATCTAAACTTTGCAAAAGGTCCTAGTCTTGGAACTGAATTTACTCTTTTGATGCCATACACATATTTAGCTCATTATGATTTAATGACTACGAAAAGTGGTCGTGAATTTTTAGAAAAGATTGAACTTCCTGTAAATTTAATTAGAATTTCAGTTGGAATTGAAAATATAGAAGAGATAAAAAAAGAGTTTAAGAAAATAGAAGGCTTAATCTAAATCTTATGATTAAAAATTGCGATAAAAATAATATACAAAATATCTCAAAACTAATATTTAATGCAATTGATGATATAGCAATTTCTCTTACAGGTGAACAAAAAGAGGAAAAAATTCTTGAAACTTTAAACTCTTATATAAAAATGGATATTTGCAGATTAGGTCATAAAAATATTTTTACCTACACAAAAGATGAAAAAATTGTTGGAATTTTAGTAGCTTATTCATCAAATAATATTGATATTCTTGATAAACCAATGCTTTTAAATCTTCAAAAAAAAGGGATTTTAATAGATAGTTTCGAAAAAGAGTGCTTTGATGATGAGTTTTATATTGATACTATTAGTGTATTAGAAGAGTATCAAGGACTAGGAATTGCAAAAGAATTTTTTAACTTTGCATTTGAAAAAGCTAAAGAGTTAGGTTTTAAAAAAGTTTCTTTACTTGTAGATTGTAAAAAAGAGAAAGCAAAAAATCTATATTTGAAAATGGGATTTAAAGACAGTGAAAAACTTACTATTTCTAAAAATCTCTTTTATCATATGATAAAAGAGATTTAATCTTAAGAATTAACCACTTTTTGAGCAATTACTTATTGATAACTTCTTGCAATTTCATTTGCAGTTTTTAAAATCTCATTTGTAAAATCTTGACTTAGTGGATCAAGAGTTACTACATTTGCATTTAAATTTTTTGAGATTGTTTTAGCTGATGTTTGTGAAAACTGATTACTTACAAAAAGAACTTTAATATCATGTTTTTTTGCTTCACCTATTAACTCTATTAACTCATTTGGTTTTGGCTCTTTTCCTTGAATTTCAATAGCAATTTGCTCTAAATTATATCTTTGTGCAAAGTATCCCCACGATGGATGAAACACCATAAATGCTTTACCTTTATGAGGTGCTAAGATAGTTGCTATTTTAGAGTCCAATTCATCTAACTCTTTTATAAAAGCTTCATAATTTACTTTATAAAAATCACTATTAGCCTCATCTACTTTTACAACTGCTTCATAAATATTTTTTGCTTGAATTTTTACAAGAATTGGATCTAACCAAACATGAGGGTCAAATCCATCGTGATTATGTTCATCTTTTTTATCTTCTATTTTATGGTCATGGTGTGCATGTTTATCTTTTTTATTTACTTTTGGTTCTTCTTCATGCTTATGTTCTTTCATAGCAATTTTTGTAATTCCAGTTGTTGAATCAACAAAAATAGTATTTTTTGCATTTTGTTTAAATTTTTCAATCCATGCTTTTTCACTTGGATCATCAATTAAAAAATATAGTTTTGAGTTAAATAAAGCTTTCATAGCTGAAGGTTTTGGCTCAAAATTGTGTGGAGAGCTTCCTGGTGGAACCATAACATTTATTGTAAATTTATCTTTTACAATTTTTTCAACAAAATATTTTTGAGGTAAAATTGTAACTGTTAACTCCTGATTTGATGCAAATAGACTTGAAATCAAAAAAGAAGCTATTATTAATATCTTTTTCATCTTTTTTCCTTTTGATGCAACTGGGTTGCAAAATTTTAAGAATTTTAATCATTTAATGCTTTAATGCAACTTAGTGGCATTTTTAATAAGATTTTTGATAAACTAACTTATGGATAATTCAATACAAACAAACAATACGGCAAAAATAAAGCTTACTACAGCTAGAAAATCTATTTTAGATATTTTAGCCACTTCAAAAAAACCTCTTAGTTATGAAGATTTGAAAGATAAGATTTTTATGGACAAAGCAACTTTTTACAGAAATATAAGTTTCTTTGAAGATCAAAACCTTATAAACTCTTTTGAATCAAATGATAAAAAAAGATATTTTGAAATCAAAGATAAAGAGCATATTCATTTTATCTGTTCAAATTGCTCAACTATTGAGTGCATTTATGATAAACCAAATTTCTCTTTAGATGGATACAGAATTGATACTATCATTTTAAAAGGAAAATGTAAGGAGTGTAACTATAATGAATAATAATTTTTTTAGCAATCGACAATTCCAACAAATTTTAAAAGTAAAAGAGAAATATAATTTTATAAAAAATTTCATATCTATTGAAACATTAAGTGGATTTATACTTTTTGCAGTTACTGTATTTGCTGTAATTATTGCAAATTCTAGTTACTCAGATTTTTATTTTGAGATTTTAAAAAGCCCTATTTCTATAAGTTTTGCTGAAAATAGCTTTTCAATGAGTACGCTTCACTGGATAAATGATGTTTTAATGGCAATATTTTTTCTTGTAGTTGGTCTTGAAATAAAAAGAGATATGCTAATAGGTGAACTTTCAAGTGTAAGAAAAGCATCTTTCCCAATAATAGCAGCAATTGGTGGAATGATTATTCCTGCTATTATTTATCTAGCTTTAAACAAAGAACATCCAACAGGCTTTGGAGTTCCTATGGCTACAGACATTGCTTTTGCTTTAGGTATTTTACTACTTTTGGGAAATCGTGTAAGTATGTCTCTAAAATTATTTTTAGTAACTCTTGCCGTTGTAGATGACCTTGGAGCTATAGTTGTTGTTGCAATATTTTATACAAGTGAAATAAACTATCTATTTTTTATTCATGCAATAGTTATCTATACTCTTTTATTAGCTTTAAACTATTTTAATGTTCAAAAACTTCTTCCTTATTTAGTTTTAGGTGTTTTTTTATGGATTTTTGTTCATAAAATTGGAATTCACTCGACAATTGCAGGAGTTTTACTTGCATTTACAATTCCACTAAAACAAAAAAAAGTTATTAAAATCGAATCCGATAATTACAAAGCACCTTTAGTAAAACTTGAACATGCTTTACACAATTTTAGTGCTTTTGTAATAATGCCTCTTTTCGCACTTGCAAATGCAGGAGTTATTATTGATTTCTCAAGCGTAATTGAACATAAACAAATAGTTTTAGGTGTTGCTCTTGGTCTTGTACTTGGTAAACCTATTGGAATTTTTCTATTTACTTATCTTGCAAATTATTTAGGAATTGCAACAAAACCTGCAAATGTAACGTGGAGTGAGATATTAGCCGTTGGATTTTTAGGTGGAATTGGATTTACAATGTCAATTTTTATCTCTCATTTAGCTTTTATGGATGAATCAATTGTAAGTGCTGTGAAGATTGGTATTTTTGCTAGTTCTATTAGTGCCGCAATTATAGGAGTTACTCTTTTACTATTAAATAAAAAAAGAGCTTAGCTCTTTTTTTACTTTCCTAAAAATTTATTTAATTTCTCACCTAATTTATCAATATTTTTTTGCAAAACATCTTTTAAATCAAATGAAAGAGCAGGATTATGTAAATCATTTTCTAAACTAACAGAAAATTTATTATCTTTAATTTCAGTATCAATTTTTGCAGAAATAATATTTTTTTCCAAATCAATTTTTGAATTATTAACCTCTATTTTACTTCTTTGACTTTGCATGAAAAGATTAGAAGTTAAAACTTTATCATCTATTTTTGTATTTAGTTTTGAAGTTTCATAAACTTCCTTTGTTAAATCAGTATTTGCAAACTGTTTTACTAGCCTTGTAAAATCATTTTCCAAAAAATGCCCATTTAAAAAATCTGCTAATAAATCACCTTTTTTTGTAAAAAGATTATAATTTAATTTCATATTTACTTTTGCATCAAAGTTATCTTTTTGATTTATTAATATTAATAAATCTCTCATACTTGCATCTTTTAAATTTATATTCAAAATATTATCATTTAATATAAAATCAAAATTTCCTTTAGCAATGTTTGATTTTCCATCTAAAATAAGTTTGTTATTATTTGTTTTGATATTACCATCTATTTTAATATCACCTTTTAAAGTAGTTTTTGTAAAATCTTTGAGTTTTGATAAATCATCTGATGTAAAGTTATATTTTCCAACTAAATTTGAAGTTTTAAAATCAAAAATCAAATCTTTAATATTTAAATTTGCAATATTTGATTTTGTATCTAAGTTTGAAATAGCACTATTATTTTCAAAGATAGTATCAATTTTACTATCCAAGATAATAGTTTCATTGATGTTTTGGTTATAAACAGCATTTATAACTTCATTTACTAATTTAATATTTTTTAAAGTTACTAAACTATTTCCATTTAACTCTTTTAAATTATTTATTTTTCCTGAAGCCTCTAAATCTCCCATAGCATAAATAGGTTCATCAAGTAATTTTAAAAAGTTTTCAACTTTAGCATCTTTAATTTTAAATTCCAAAGTATCTAAAGCTCTATCTTTTATATAAATTTTATAGTTGCTTTCACTCTCTAAAATATTTGAAAAACCTTCTACACTAATAGTATTATTAGCTGATTTTAATAACCCTTTACTATTAAATTCACCTTTTAATTTTTTTCCTATAAAACTTTCAAGTTTTTGTAGTTCTTTTACAAAAAGATTGAATTCACCAAAATATTCAGAATTTAATAAATTTAACTCAAATTTCTCAAAAATAATATTAAATAATGAACTATTTAAATTTATATTTGAAATAGCTTTATTTTGTACAATTGTGCTGTTTATTTTACTTTCAAAACTTACATTTGAAGATAATGTTTGGTTAAATTCTTTGTTTACTACTTCATTGTTTAAAAAACCTTTTTCAATATTTACTACTAAATTTCCATTTATATTTTTTGATTTAAAATTATTAATATTTGTATCAATATTTAAAATTCCTTTTGAATATATTGGTTTATTTAGTAAACTCAAGAACTCCTCTATTTTTAAATTCTTTGAATTTAATATCACGTTATTTATTTCAAAATCAACTAAATTTATATTGTAATTTGTCTCTCCACTTGCAAAATTTGAAACTCCTTTTATTATAGAATTCTTTTCATCTCTTACAAAACTACCATTTGTAAAAAATGAACCTTTAAAGTCATAATTAAGTAAATTTTTCAATTTTTCAAGTTCATTTATTTTTATGTCATATTTCAAATCAACTTTTCTATTAAATAATTCAAAATTTCCATTTATATTTAAGTATGAATTATCATTAATTCTTGCATTAAAATCTAATGTTTTGAAAGTAAAATTTAATTTATCAACCTTTAATTCAACTTTATCTTGTTCATTATTTACTCTATTTTCAATATATGAAGCAACTAAAGAGTTTCCATAATTTGTAAATAATATTCCAAAGATTGAAAATATAAAAAATAAGATAAGAATAAATAAAATAAAGAAAATTTTTTTCACATTAACTCCAATTTAAAATAATATTAATAGTTATATCATAAATTAGATAACAGTTTTCTATTTTTAGCTAACATTTAGCAATATTTTTTTATAATCTTTTCCGTCAAAGTACTTAGTAGGGATACGCAAGCCGAAAAAACTTTGAAAACAAAAAAATATAAGGATTTCAGAATGAAAAAAATCGTTCTTTTAATGCTAGCTATTGCTGGTTTTGCATTTGCTGCTGATGAAGCTGTTGTTAATGAAACTTTAAAAGCATACTCTGTAGTTGCTGCTGGGATTGGATTAGGTCTTGCTGCACTTGGTGGTGCTATTGGTATGGGTAATACTGCTGCTGCAACTATTGCTGGTACTGCTAGAAACCCAGGTTTAGGTGGAAAATTAATGACTACTATGTTCATTGCTTTAGCGATGATCGAAGCTCAAGTTATTTATGCACTTGTTATTGCAATGATTGCATTATATGCAAATCCATTTTTAGGGTAATCTTTAAATCTACAGATTTAATAAACTCTTAGGTCAAGAAGTTTTCTTCTTGACCTTTTTTCTTCTTAAAATTATGCGGCTGTGGTGAAACGGTAGACACACTACCTTGAGGTGGTAGCGCCCTACGGGTGTGCGAGTTCAAATCTCGCCAGCCGCACCAAAAAAAGCGATATATCTTTAATATAATTTGCAAATATGGCAAAAATATTAAATTAAGTTTTTTAATTTTGACTATAAATAAACTAAATAAAAACTATTTTTTTATATAAACTTAAATAATACTAAACTAATGGCCATCACAAACATTCCCAAAGATATTCCAACTATTGTTGTATGAGCTTTCCCATAAACTCTTGATGCAGGTAAAAGCTCATCAAAAGAGATATAAATCATAATTCCAGCGACCATTCCAAAAATAATCCCCAAAGTTAATTCTCCCATAAAAGGTAGAAGAAATAAAAAACCTACAGTTGCCCCTAGAGGCTCAGCAAGCCCTGAAAGTGTTGCATACCAAAATGCTTTTTTTTTCTCACCTGTTGCATGATAAATAGGTAAAGATACAGCCATTCCTTCTGGAATATTATGAATTGCTATTGCAAAAGCTATTGTTATTCCAACTGTAGGATTTTCTAGAGCTGAAACAAATGTTGCAAAACCTTCTGGAAAATTATGGATTGCTATTGCAATAGCCGTGAAAATTCCAGTTCTTCTCAATTTTGAATTACTTATAAGTGAAGATTTTGTTTCAGGTTTTAGCTCTTTTAGTTGACTATCACTTTTTGATTCATGAGGATTTAAATCATCTGGAATAACTTTATCTATGAAGGCAGTTAAAATAATTCCAGCAAAGAAACAGATTATTGTTAAAATTTCGCCTGTAATTTCGCTTGAATATATTTGAGTAAAAGATTCTCTTGATTTGACCAAAATTTCCATAAAAGATACATAAATCATCACTCCAGCAGAAAATCCCATACCAATTGATAGTAAAAAATAGTTATCTTTTTTCGAAAAAAAAGCCAAAATGGCACCAATAGATGTAGCAAAGCCTGCTAAAAAAGTAAGCATTAAAGCAAAAAGAAAAGTTTCAAGTGAAATATCGTACATAACTACCTATAAAATATTTTATTTTGTGGTTAGATTCTACCTTAAAGAGTATTAATTCAAGAAAATGATTCGCTAAATAATATATGAGCAAAAATATTTTAAAGTTAACAAACCCTTTTTCTTTTATTATTTATATTACATTTATTAACCTTTTTTATACTAATTTTATAAAATAATAATTTTTAATAGAGTTTATTTATATAGTCAGTCCTGAAAAATACACTTTTGGAGTTTAATTTTTTTTAATAATCCAAA
>CAYLKG010000043.1:0-17194 GCA_964384195.1 uncultured Aliarcobacter sp.
ATGTTCAATCCTTGATATTATTTTATCAGATTGACACGGAATTTCTAACAGTCCCAAACAAACCAATAAAACTCCAGCATTTTTATTTCCAAAACTTCCCAAAGGTATTTTAGAGTAGATTTTTGAATTACTTTCTACAAAAAGTTTATTACTATTCAAAACTTCTTTTAATGTTTTTTCCTCAAAATTGTCAAAACTATTTTGTAATACTGTAAAACTATCTATTCTTTTATTATCTTTATATGATGTTGCAATGTTTAAATAATCATTTTCAAGCAAAATCATAGAAGAAATACCCAAATTTTTTAGCTTATAAACCAAATATTTAAAATCAATAATTATTTCTATTGAACCTAAAAAATTGTTATTTACATCATATATTGGGGCTATCGCTTTTATATTAAATCTTTTACCAAGCTCACTTGAAACAAATGGCTTTTGTGTATTTTTTACTTTTACTAAGCCTTCTCTAAAACTTGCTAGGTTTTCTCCAAAATCTTTATCTTCCCAACTTCTAGTAAATACTTCTAGATTTTTTGTGTGAATTTGTACATCAATATTTTGTTTTGTGTAAGTACTAATAATATTTAGAAGTTTTAAAAGCTCTTTTTTTAACTCTTTTGGATTATTTTCTTCAAGATTTCTAATAATTTCTTGATTTTGTGAAAACATCAAAACTAAAGAAAGGGATTGTTTTTTCTGATTTTATAGCTCATCTTCAACTATTTTCATTTGATTAAATACAAAAATATCTAGCTCTTTTTGATTTAATATTGTGTTGTATCTATCTAAAAAGAATAGCAAAATAGTGATTAATGCAAAAAAAAAATATTAAAATCTTTTTGTAAGATATTTTAAGAGGGGGGTATCATCTAGATACCTCCAATTTATTTAATGATTTTTCCATAAGGTCCAAATTTATACTCTTTTGGTTCAATTCCTTCTCTATATGTATCAGGAGCTTTTACAATTTCATCAGGGAAATCTTTATCTCTATTTGCTTTTTCTGGTCTAAAATGACTATCATCATTCATATAAGCAGCTACATTATAAGCTTCTTCATGTTTTAAAATAGGATTCTCTTTTGTAGCACCTAAAGGCATATTGCTTATAATAAAATCTGCTGCTTTAAGTGTTCTATACATTCCAGCACCTTTATTATAGCTATCTTCTCCCCACAATGGTGGATTTACATATATACCATCAACTTTCATTCCTTCTCCATTTGTTCCATGGCAAGAAGCACATTGAGCATCATACACAACTTTACCTTTTACAGGGTCAGCAGCTTTTTCTTTAATCATTTTTCTATCTACTTTAAAAAGCTCTCTTCCTTCAAGTTTGTTTGCAGCTCCCACAGGAATACCTTGACTTAACCAAAACATATATGTTTCAATTGCTTTAATCTCTTTACCATCAAGTGGTAAAGCTTTACCATTCATACTTCTTGTCATACAACCATTGATTCTATCAGCTAATGTTCCAATACTATCACCTCTTGCTCCATATTGAGGAAATGCTGCATAAGTTCCAACAAATGTTCCTCCATAAGGTTTTGTTCCTGCATCTAAGTGACAATTTTGACATGTTAGATTATTTCCTGCATATCTCATTTTTTCATCACTTGCTTGTGGTCCTATAAGTTTTGGAGTATTAACTACTAACTCTTTTCCATATTTAACCATCTCCCCCAAATTTGTTATTTGGAATTGTACTTTCATCTGGAATTTTATACTCAAGTTTTCCCTCATACTTAAATCCGGTATCTTGTCTTTTTGCCAATTCTTTTGCATCAAAAGCACTTAACGAAGTTGCTGCTAATGCTACTAAAGCTGTAACTGAAACTAACTTTCTCATAAATATTTCCTCCTAAATTTATAATGAAAGAATGTTATCAAACAAAAATAACATTAAAGTAACAAAATTAAAATACTTTCTCTTGACCCAACCTATAAATAGCAAAGTCGTATTTAACGGGGTCAATAGAATCAAATTCTTTTAATTTTTTTGAAATTTCAAGAGCTGATTTTAAATTATAATTTTTATTTTTCAGAAGTCCAAACTTTTGTGAGATTCTAAAAGTATGAGTATCTAAAGGTAAAATCAAATCTTTTTTATCAATATTTTTCCAAAGTCCCAAATCAATATTATCATCTCTAACCATCCATCTAAGATACATATTCCATCTTTTATAAGGTGCATTTGTATCTTTTATAGCTCCATTTTTATCTCTTTTAAGTAAATTTCCAACAAGAAAATCAAAACCTTTTGAACTATAATTAGAAGAGGAACGAATCTGTTTTATCAACGTATCAATTCCATCTAAAACACTATTCTCTTTTTTATAAACTTCATGAAAATTATCTTCTAAATTAAACCCTTTTTTTAATCTTGAAAAAGTTTTAAAAACTTCAATAACATCTTTGCTACTTTGAAATCTATAATAGTGATTTTTAAGCTCTTTTTCTATTTTGTCTTCATTTTCATCTAAAAGTGAAAAATCTAAACTATCTAAAAATTTAACAACCAATTTTGCATTTCCATAAGCAAACAAGGCACATAAAAGTATTGCATAATCATTGTTTTGCCTTCTTGCTATTAAAAGTGGGTCTGGCTTATCGTAACTTATTTCAAAAGTAGTATTTCTAGTTTCTACTTCAATATCCAAAAGTTCTTTTAACTCTTTATCTTTTTTTGTCATCTTTTACTCAAATTATTTTTAGATATAATAACCAAAATTTAATTAGGAATATGATGACAAATATATTAATTACAGGTTGTTCAAGTGGAATTGGACTTGAAACTGCACTTTTTTTAAATAAACAAAATATAAAAGTATATGCAAGTGCAAGAGATGAAAATGATGTAAAAATGTTGCAAAGTTTAGGATTAAAAGCTTTTAAAATTGATGTTACAAAAAAAGAAGAGATAACTTTTGCTCTAAATGAGATTTTAAAAGAGGACAATAAACTTGATTGTGTGTTTAATAATGCTGGATTTGCAATACCTGGAGCTATTGAAGACATAAAAACAGAAGTTTTAAAAGAGCTTTTTGATACAAACTTTTTTGGTCTTCATGAAGTTACAATTCAAGCTATGAAGATTTTTAGAGCTCAAGGTTATGGAAAAATTATTCAACACAGTTCTGTTTTAGGAATAATCTCTCTAAGATTTAGAGGTGCTTATAATGCAAGTAAATATGCTATTGAAGGGTTATGTGATACTTTAAGACTTGAAACTTTAAATAGCAACATTTTTATAAGTACAATAAACACAGGTCCTGTAACATCAAAATTTAGAGAAAACTCTTTAATAAACTTCAAAAAACACATTGATATACAAAATAGCTTTTGGAAAAGTGCTTATGAAAGTGAGCTTAAAGCTAGACTTGAAAGTAGTGATGATAAGGGAGCATTTACTTTAGGTCCAATTAGTGTTGCAAAAGTTGTTTTAGAAATATTAAATGCAAAAAAACCAAAGCCAAGATATTATGTAACAAAAGCTACATATATTTTAGGCTTTGCAAAAAGAGTTTTATCTCAAAAATTACTTGATAAACTTCTAGTGAAGATTTAACTCTTCACTACCTCTTTTTTATTTGCTAAATTTTGTAAATAATCACTTATTTGAATCAAACAAAAAGTTATAATAAATATCATAAGTCCTGGAAAAAAGCTAAGCCACCAAGCAATATCAATAACAGCTTTTCCATCGCTTAATAAACTTCCCCAAGACATATTAGGAGGATTTACCCCAAGCCCTAAAAATGAAAGCCCTGACTCTGCCAAAATTGCACCTGCAACTCCAAAAGAAAAAGAGATAAGAAAAATAGGAGCTAAAAGTGGAGCAAAATATTTTAAAATAATTTTTGTTTTACTTACATTTGCTATTTTTAGTATCTTTATAAAAGGTTTATTTCCCAAAGCAAAACTCTCACTTCTTATCATTCTTGACATTCCCATCCAACCTGTTATTGAAATAACAACTATCAAAATAACTGCATTTGCTTCAACATAAGATACAAGAGCCAAAAGAAGAAAAAATGTTGGAAAAGTTAAAAATAAATCAATAATTATTGTGATAGTTTTATCAACATAACCTTTAAAATATCCAGCTGTAATTCCTACAATCAATCCTAAAAAAGAGGAAAAAGTTGCTGCTAAAAAACCAATAATTAGTGAAGTTTGACCACCTTGCAAAACTCTAGCAAAAATATCTCTACCTAATCTATCTGTTCCAAAAATATGTTCAAATGATGGCGCTAAAAGTATTTTTGCTGGTTCTAGTTCATACGGTGAAACCGTATAAAAAATAGGTAAAATAAACATTGAAGAGCTAACCACTATTAGTAAAAAAAGTGCAAATCTAAACATTAAACCGTATAACTATAATAAGATAATGAACTTTTTCCAAATTTTCTAGTTTTTTCTAAACTAAATTTTCCTAGAATTTCTGGTACTTCAAGAGCGCTTTGATGCTCAATTATTATTTTAAAAATATTATTTGACTCAATATTTTCAATCATTCTAAATGATTTGCTATAAATATCTTCCATATCCTCTCTATAATCAAAAGGAGGATCTATATACATAATTATCTCTTCTTTAGAGTTTTTAAGAAAATCTAAAATAAGAGGAGTTTGTACAAAGGCATTTCCTTGAATAGTTTGACACTTTTCTATATTTACATTTTTACAATTCTTTACCAAAATAGAGTAAGAATTTTTATCTAATTCTATAAAATAGGCTCTTTTTGCACCTCTACTTATTGCTTCAAGCCCAATAGAACCACTACCTGCAAAAGATTCTATAAATATTTTATCAATAATATCAAATTGTAAAACATTAAAAACTGACTCTTTTAAAACAGATTTTGAACTTCTTGTAACATCAAGAGATGGTAACTCTAAAATCTTTCCCTTGTAGGCACCTGCAATAATTTTTGTAGTTGGTTTACTCTCTTTCATATTTCTGCCTTTTTATAAATTATCTTGCGTAACTTTCAGCTCTTACTTCTCTTATTACATTTATTTTTATTTCACCAGGATATTGTACTTTTTCTTCAATATCTTTAGCTATTTCAGTAGCTAAAAGAACAGCTTCATCATCATTTACAAGCTGTGCATTTACAATTACTCTTACTTCTCTTCCAGCATTTATAGCATAAGCATTTGTAACTCCAACTTTACTTGTAGTTATATTTTCAATTTCTTCAACTCTTTTTAGGAAACTCTCTAAAACCTCTCTTCTAGCACCAGGTCTGGCAGCACTTAAAGCATCAGCAGCACAAACAGCAGCACTTTCTACATTTATAGGTTCTTCATGTCCATGATGAGCATAAATTGCATTTATTACAGTTTCACACTCTCCATATCTCTTACAAATTTCTGCCCCTAAATCAACATGACTTCCCGGCGCTTCATGAGTTAAAGCTTTACCAATATCATGCATAATTCCTGCACGTCTTGCTAAAATAGCATCTCCTCCCATTTGAGCAGCAATCAATCCTGCTAAATGAGCAACTTCAAGAGTATGTGCCAATGCATTTTGTCCATAACTTGCTCTATATCTTAATCTTCCAACAAGTTTTACTAACTCTGGATGCATAGATTTTATTCCTAGCTCCAAAATTACATCTTCACCCTCTTTTTGAATATTTTTATCAAATTCAGATTTTACTTTTTTGTAAATCTCTTCAATACGTGCTGGCTGAATTCTTCCATCTTCTAAAAGTTCTTGAATAGTTTTTGTTGCAATTGCACGTCTATAAAGGTTAAAAGAAGAAACGGTAATAGTATTTGGAGTATCATCAATAATAATATCAACACCTAAAAGCATCTCTAGTGCTTTTATATTTCTTCCTTCTTTTCCAATAATTTTTCCCTTTGTCTCTTCATCACTCAACGGAATATTATTTATAAGTCTTTCAGCTGCAAACTCTCCTGCATATCTTGTAACTGCTTGAGATAAAATATTATTTACTTCTTGTTTTGAATTTTGTTCAGCTAATTTGTATTTTTTTCTAAATATTGAAGCAATAGTAGCTCTTGAATCCTCTTTTACTTTTTCAAGCATAAGTTCAGTTGCTTCACTTTTTGTAAGTCCACTTGCATTTTCAAGTATTTTTATAGCTTCAAAAGTTTTTTGTTCATATGTCTTTTTTTGCTCTTCAATACCATCTTTTAAAATTGCAATTCTTCTATTATTGTCCTCTATCTCTTCTTTTTGTTTTTTGATAAGTTTTAGTTCTGATTCAAGATGTTCATTTAACTCTTTTTCTTTTTTTTCTATTTTGAAAAGCATATTTTCATACTCTTTTCTAGCATATTTAAACTCTTTATCGCACTCAATTTTTGCTTTTAATTGAGCATCTTTCAAAGCTACTTCAGCTTCGTGTTCAATTATTCTTGCTTTTGCTTTTGCTTGTTCAATAAAAACTTCAAATTTTGCTTTATTTATTTTTTTTGAAACAAAAACTGTTATTGCAGAGCTGAAAATCCCTGCAATCAACGCTACTATTATATTTTCCATTTATAACCTAACCCGTAATTATATAATCTGCTTTTATATCGTAATTATCACTTAAAATCTCTTTACTTTTGCAAAGTACTAATTGAGTAAAAACTATTGTAGGCCTATATTTTAACCTATAAAAAAATCTGTCATACATACCTTTTCCAAAACCTATTCGCTTATTCAAAACATCAACTCCAACAATAGGAACTATTGCTAAATCTATCTTTTTTGGTTTCATAAATGAATTATTTGGTTCATAAATTCCGAATTTCCGTTTTTTTAAAGGTAATCTATACTTAACCATTTTAAAGCTATCATCTTGCATAAAAGGCACGAAAATTTCCTTTTTTGCTTTTCTTAATTCTAAAATTAATGGCTTAATATTAACTTCTAGTTCTAAAGGTACAAATAATAATATATTCTTTGCATCCTCTTTTTTTATAATATATTTCAATTTTTCTACAATTTTTTTACTGCTTGAATACTTTTTAAGAGATGAATAAAATTTCAATCTTTTTATACTCGATATTCGGAAATCACTTTTATGATTTGTGTTCATATTTAAGCCTCACTTAGGTAAAATCTCTACCTAATGAATAATTTTATCTAAAGGAATTAAAATGCAGATTAAAACTCTGGCAAT
Source organism: uncultured Aliarcobacter sp. (assembly GCA_964384195.1). GTDB lineage: Bacteria > Campylobacterota > Campylobacteria > Campylobacterales > Arcobacteraceae > Aliarcobacter. The sequence goes on from CAYLKG010000043.1 coordinate 7,159, forward strand.
TTTTTCAATTTTTTCAATTTTATTTTTTGCTGGATGCGATTCTAAAGAGAATAAACAAAATGATAATCAACCAAAAGTTGAACACAATATCACAAAAAGTGATTTTCTTTTAAATACTCTTGATGGAACTGTATTAGAAGTTAAAATAGAAAATAATAAAATTAATATAAAAAATTATGAAAATAGAATAGTAGTTATAAACTTCTTTGCAACTTGGTGTCCTGCTTGTAAAGTTGAAATACCTGCTCTTGTAAGATTACAAAATGAGTATAAGAATGATTTAACTGTAATTTCAGTACTGCTTGAAGAGTTCAAAAGTGATGAAGAGATAAAAAATTTTATAAAAGAGTTTGGGATAAATTATAAAATGACTCTTGGTAGTGAAAATTTCGATTTTGCAAAATCAGTTGGTGGTATAAAATCTATTCCAACTACATTTATTCTTGATAAACAAGGTAAAATTTATCAAAAAATTCAAGGCTTAGCTCCTTATGAGATGATTGAAACAGATATTAAAAAAGTTTTAGAAAAGTAGTAGGAAAAATATGTTTAGTTTTTTTAAGAAGAAAAAAGAGGAAAAAGAAGAAATTTTAATACAAAATCCTTCTTTTGATGAAAATACGAAAGAAGAAGTTATTAATAAAGAGCTTGAAAAACCTTTAGCAAAAGATAAAGAAATTCAATCAAAACAAGAAGAACAAGAGAAAAAAAATTTCTTTTCAAGAGCTTTAGAAAAAACTTTTGCAAGTATAAAAAATGTTGTTCCACAGAAAAAAGAAAAAATTTCATTTGAAGAAATTGAAGAACTTTTAATAGAAGCTGATGTTGAATATGAAATAATAGAAAAAGCAATGAGTGGTTTACCTAATATGATTACAAGAAAACAGCTAAGACATAGGCTTGTAATGCTTTTTGAACACGCTCCAAAAGTTGATTTTTCAAATCTTCCTAAACCTTACGTAAGATTAATTATCGGAGTAAATGGGGCTGGAAAAACTACGACTATTGCAAAATTAGCAAATAAAATAAAAAAAGAAGGGAAAAGTGTTATTTTAGGTGCTGGAGATACATTCAGAGCTGCTGCAATTGAGCAACTTAGTACATGGGCTACAAAAATAGATGTTCCAATTATCAAAACAAAGCAAGGCCATGATGCTAGTGCAGTTGCTTATGATACAATTAGCTCTGCAATTGCAAAAAATATTGATAATGTTATTATTGATACAGCAGGAAGACTTCAAACTCAAACAAACCTAAATAATGAATTGAAAAAGATAGTTAAAGTTTGTGGAAAAGCTATGGAAAACGCTCCTCATCAGAAGCTTATGATTTTAGATGGAACACAAGGAAATAGTGCAATTGCTCAAGCTAAAGCATTTAATGAAATTGTTGGTATTGATGGAATTATTGTTACAAAACTAGATGGAACAGCCAAAGGTGGAGCTTTATTTTCTATATCAAATCAACTTGAACTTCCAATTTTTTATGTTGGAATTGGGGAAAAGCAAGATGATTTAATAGAGTTTAGCCCTGATAGTTTTGTTGATAGTTTACTAGATGAGATTTTTGTCTCTGAATAATTTTCTTTAAAGGATATGAATTTGAACAGAAAAGTTAAAAGTTTTTTTGAAGATTTTATTATTGTTATAGTTTTAATTACTGTTATTTATGGTAGTTATAGTTTATTTATTGATGATTCAAGTAGTACTTTTGAGAGTTCTCAAACTGCAGTTCAAACTGTTGAAGAGCAAAAACAAGATATAAAAGAAGTTACACAAGATGAAGCTATAAAAGATGTAATTACAGATGAAAATCCAGACAATGAAAACACAAATGATAGAGTTCCACCAGCTTTTGTACAAAATAATTTGGAGGAAAACAATTCTAAACAAATTATAGAAAACAAACCTGTTGAAAAAGTTGAAAAAATCGAAAATATCGAAAATAAAACTTTAGAAAAACAAAATCAAATTGATAATAATTCAGAAAAAAAATTAAATCTTATTGAAAATTCTAAATTAGAAAAATCAGCTTCAGATGAAGAGCAATTAGAAAAAGAGAAATTTTATAAAAATTTAAAAGATAAATTATATGCAAATATAGATAAAAATCTTGATAAAACAACTTTTAAAGACTCTGTTTTTGCAGAAATTAGAATCACTATTTTAAAAGATGGAAAATATGAACAACTACTTTTAACAAATGGTGATACTAAATTTTTTAATTCTATTAAAAATTCAATTTCTAGATCATTTCCAATAGAAATAAACCCAATTTTAAAAAATATCTTCCCTAGATATTATAGGTTAAAAATAGAGTTAAAATGAACCTCTCCACCTAAACTAAAAGTTTAAGTGGAGTGTCGTTTGACTTCAACAGAATTATTAGGTAATTCCTCAGTCAAGGTGGTATGGAACTTCACCTTTTTCACATAAGATAATACTTCTTAATAATTTTTCTATTTTATTAGTGATATTGTACCTACAAACCTATTTATTTTAAATAGGTTTGATTAAAGATGAATAGTTATTTTAAATCAGTTATTAGCCCTGTTTTAATGCTTCAAAAACAAAATTTGTAGTATTTTCTTTTTTCCAAGCTGTTCCATAAATCATATTTGGTATTTTCATAATATTTCTGTACCCATTTTAATTGATGGTTTTATTCATGTTCTTCTAGCATATGATTTATTTTTTCATAAACTTCCAAAGCTTCATCATCATTTATTTCATTTTTATCAATAGCTTTTAATATAGCCTCTAGTTCTTGTAAAAAAGATTCCATATCCTCTTTAGCGTCCAAATCATCTTGGCTAGATTCATTGCTTTTTATAATTTCATCTAACTCATTTATATAAGCTTTAGATTCTGGTATCATTATTTTTTCAATAATATCTTTTAATTTCATTTTTATAGTAATCAACTGTTTTCCTTTATTTTAGAAGTTTGGTATTGTACAAAATTAATCTCCAATAAAAACTTTTTGTAAAATTTAATATATCTATTTTTCTTTTGTCATATAAATAAAAATAGATAAAGATAAGATTACTAACACTACACCAATTATTAAATATAAGGCATTTATCATTTAATTATAATCTTTTATGGCTATTTTAAATACAATTAAAGATACTCTGCTTTTATAAAGTTTTATATATTTTCCTGATTTTTGTAATATATTTCTATTAATTCTTCCATAAACTATCTTTGTTTTGTTACTTCATCTATTGCTTTTTTTATATCCGTTGCTACTTCACCTGATGTTTCTTTTGTAGCTTCCCATGCTTCTTTACTGTCCTTTTTTACTCCAGTCCAAGTTGCACATGCTTGAAAAAACATCACAAAAATTATCAATACAATATTTTTTATCATAAAAACTTCCAAGACTCTTTTAATTTCAATCTAAAATATCTAGTTTTAAATTTTCTTGCTTATTAAAATTTTATTTTACTTTGTGTTTTATAAACTTACAAAAAAATCATAAATTCATTATATAGTTAAAATACTTATTTAAACGTGAGAATGTAAGCAAATTATAAATAATGTTCTCAAATTTTTAATTTAATAATTATTCTGTAGCGGGGGTTTTCTCTTTTTCCATAAGATTTGTTTTTCCACATCGTGGACAAGGATTTCCAGGATTTGAATGACAAGACCAACAAAACATCGTTGTACAGTTTTCACAACTAAGCTTACAGTGCTTACAAACAAATGTTTTTTCTCTTTTAAATTTTTGTCTATTTCCAAATAACCATCCAAACATACAAATCCTTTTGAAAAAATAATTTGTAGTATATTTGATAGTAATAATATTTTGGATGACTTAAATCAATCTTTTGTAAATTGTGTTAAATCATAGAGTAAAGAAGTTTTGATAAGATTTTTTTCAAATCACTTTGCTCTTTTTGACTTAAAACACAAAAAGATTCAGTAAGTCTTGTAGATGTATTTTTAATACACTCTTCTATCAAAGATACACCATTTTGAGTTAAAGAGACAAAAGTCTTTCTTTTATCCTCTTTTGAAATATCTCTTCTTATATGTTCTCTTTCTTCAAGTTTTTTTAAAACTTTTGTCATACCACCAGATGAAAAAATTGTTGCATCATATAACTCTGTTGGGGTTAATGAGTGATTTATATCATTAAAATACAAAGCTGCTAAAACATCAATTTCTGAATGTATCAAATCATAGTTACTTTTGAAAAAGCTTTCTGAAGTGTTATGCAGATTTTTGGTAATCAGTAACATTGGTAGTGATAGAGTAAACACTTCATGGCTTCTATTTTGAGATACTCTTTGGTAAAAATCATCTATATATTTCTTATTCATAGGGCAAATATTAACAAAAATAATCTTTAACTTATCTTTCTAGCAAGATAAAATTAAGATTAAAATAGTTACAATCAATTTTTATTTAAAAAGGAGTGATTTTGAAAAAATTATATTTTTCTTTTTTTGTACCTCTTTTTTTATATAGCCAAAACTTAGATGAGTTAGTAAATTTATCTATTGAAAACAAGCTAGTAAACGCTTCAACACATAACCTTGAAGCAATAAAAGAAGATTATAAAAGTGTACAAAGTGGATATTTACCAAAACTAGATGTAGGTGCAGGTTATTCTATTGCATCAAATGAAACAGTAAGTACTCCTCATAAAGGATTAAATACTTATGGTAGTGTAAACTACTTACTTTATGATGGTGGAAAAAAATCTGATGTTTATAGTTCTTATGAAAGTACTATAAAAAGCGGTGAAAAAAATCTTGAAGCTCTGAAAAATGACCTATCTTTGACTGTGACAAATTATTATTATAACTATTTATCTTTGATAGCGAAAAAAGAGACAAAAGTTCAGGAAATAACAGAATTAACTGCACAAAAAGATAGAATTTCAAGATTTTATGATGCAGGAAGTACAACAGAAGATGAACTTCAAAAAATAATTTCAAGACTTGAAAATGCAAATGTTACATTAAAAGAGATTGAACTTCAAATAACTACAATTTTACACAATCTTGAATATATTACAGGAAATCAAGTAAGTATTACTGAAGGTTCTAAAATACAGATTTTAGAGGATGATAAAGATAAAAAACTAAGATTTGACATTCAAGCTTTAGAGTATGATATAAAAACAAAACAAAGCAATGCAAATGCACAAAAAAGTGATTATCTTCCAAAAGTTACTTTAGATAATACTTTAAGCTACTATGACAGAGATTATAGTAATAAAGGTTGGGATAATGGACCTGACCATCAAAACATTGCAAGTGCAAATATGAAGTGGAATATTTTTTCTTTTGGTGAAACAAAACATAAAGTTGAATCAAAACAAAAAGAGTATTTAGCAACTAAATCAAGATATGAGTATGAAAAAAATAAAGCAAATGTGGATTTACAACTGGCTTTAAAAGCATACGATATATCTTTGGCAAAAATCAAATCAAGTGAAGCAAATATAAAAGCTGCACAAAGTGCTTATGAAATTATAAAATCAAAATTTGAAAATGGTCTTATTGATAATGTTGCATTTTTACAAAGTTTAACAGAAAAATATGATGCAATAAGTCAACACAAAACAGCTTTAAATGATTTGGAAATCAAAAAAGCAAATATTATTTACCATAGTGGTGAGAAAATACAGGAGTACATAAAATGATAAAAAAATCTATAGTTACAATATCTTTGCTATTTGGATTAAATAATCTTTTAGCAAATGAGATGCCAGCATTGCCTGTGCAAACTTTTAAAGTATCAGCACAGTCAAATACTACAAACAGAACTTATCCAACAATCTTAAAAGCTTATGAGCAAGTTGATGTTATGGCAAGAGTTTCTGGGACTTTAACAAAAAAATATTTCACTGAAGGTGATTTTGTAAAAAAAGGAACTCTTTTATATAGTATTGAACCCGATACTTATCAAGCAATTTTAAATGTAAAAAAAGCAAACTTTACAAAAGCAAAAAAAGATTTTGACAGAGCTAAAACGCTAATCGCTTCAAAAGCTATTAGTCCCCAAGCATATGATGATTATACTTTCCAATATGAGAGTTCAAAAGCTGCTTTAGATGAAGCACAAATAAATTTAAACTACACAAAAGTAACTGCTCCAATAGATGGAATAGTTGGAATAAAGCGTCATGATGTTGGTGATTTAGTTGGAAGTAGTACGAATAATTCAATTCTTGTAACTATTACAAATACTGACCCAATTCATGCAGAATTTTCACTACCAAAAGATGATATGAATAAGTATCTTTCACAAATTAAAGATAAAAATGCAAAAATAAATCTTTTAGCAAATGGTAAAAAATATGAAAATTGTGAAATTGATTTTATCTCTCCAGTAATTGATTCAAATACTGATACTTTACTAATAAGAGCAAAATTTGAAAATAAAAATAGAGATTTAATAGCTGGAAATTTCACAAAAATTGAAGTTTCAAATCTGTCTTTAGGTGATGTTTTTGTTGTACCTGAAAATGCTGTTTTAAAAACTGCACAGTCAAGCATTGTAATGGTAATTGATGAGAATAATATAGCAAAACCAAGACCAGTTGTTGCTGGTGATTTAGTTGAAAATGGCGTTGTTATTAAAAGTGGTTTAAAGGTAAATGAGCAAATTGCAATTAGTAATCTTGCAAAATTAAGACCTGAAACTAAAGTTCAAATAGTAAATAAAGAGAAATAGTATGTTATCAGCATTTTTTATTAAAAATCCCGTTTTTGCTGGTGTTTTATCTATTATCGTTTTTTTGGTTGGACTTATTTCTATGTTCAATCTTCCAATAGAACAATATCCAAGAGTTTTACCACCTCAAATTATAGTAAGTACTGTTTATCCAGGAGCTAGTGCTGATACTATTGCAAAAACGGTAGCAGCTCCACTTGAAGAGAAAATAAATGGGGCAAAAAGTATGCTTTATATGAACTCTTTAGCTGAGGATAGTGGAAGATTAAGTATAAATGTATTTTTTGAAGTTGGAACTGATCCAGACGATGCAAAAATCGATGTAAACAACAGAGTTCAAGCAGCGCTTTCTTCAATGCCAGAACAAGTTAAAAGACAAGGTGTTATTGTAAGTGAAAAAAGTCCAAGTATTCTACTTTTTGCGATGCTTCAATCACCAAATAAAACTTATGACTCTTTATATTTATCAAATTATGCTCTGCTTAACTTAGTTGAGACTTTAAAAAGGGTAAATGGAGTTGGAGATGCTATGATTTTTGGAGCAAAAGATTACTCTATTAGAATTTGGATTGATCCTGCAAAATTATCTAAATATTCACTTGCTACAACAGATGTAATCACTGCTATACAGGAGCAAAACAATCAATATGCAGCTGGAAAAATTGGTGCTGAACCACTTGAAAATAAGCAAATGTATACATATACAATTAAAACTCCTGATAGATTTAGTGATCCTAAGCAGTTTTCAAATATTGTAATTAGAGCAAATGCTGATGGAAGTAGTTTAAAACTAAAAGATGTTGCTCATGTTGAACTAGGATCTAGCTCGTATAGTGTTCAAACAAGATTAAACAATGCACCATCATTACCTATAGGAGTATTTTTACAAAGTGGTGCAAACTCTTTAGAAACAGCAAAAGCTATTAAAAAAGCTCTTGAAGAAGCTAGTAAAAATTTCCCTGAAGATATGACTTATACTATTCCTTATGATAGTACAGATTTTATTACAGCATCTATTGAAGAGGTTGTAAAAACATTTGTTGAAGCACTTTTACTAGTTATTTTAATTATCTTTATATTCCTACAAAGCTGGAGAGCTACAATCATTCCTTTAATTGCTGTTCCCATTTCTATAGTTGGGGCATTTGCAGGAATGTATGTTTTAGGATTTAGTATAAATCTTCTAACATTATTTGGACTTGTTCTTGCTATTGGTATAGTTGTTGATGATGCTATTATCGTTATTGAAAATATTGAAAGACATATGGAGGAAGGAAAAACTCCACTTGAATCTGCATATATAGCAATGAAAGAGGTAACAGGAGCTTTAATTGCTATTATTTTAGTTTTAGCTGCTGTATTTGTACCTGTTGCATTTATGGGTGGATTAAGCGGGGGAATGTATAGACAATTTGCTATTACAATTGTAATATCAGTAATAATCTCTGGATTTGTTGCAATTACATTAACACCATCTTTATGTGTAAGAATCTTAAAAAACAAAAAACATGAACCAAAAGGTTTTGCTAAGTGGTTCAATAATATGTTTGATAAAGCAACTATTGGTTACTCATTTTTAGTTAAAAAAACTATTAGATACTCTTTTATTTCAATTCTACTTTTTGCTGGATTAATTTTTGTATCTTGGGATATGTTTAAATCTATGAAAACAGGACTTGTTCCTGATGAAGACCAAGGAACAATATTTGTATTTGGATTTAATCCTCCAGGATCATCAGTGTCTAGATCATTGAGTTTAAGTGAAGAGATAAATGCAATAGTTGCAAAAGATCCAAGTGTAAAAAATATTATTACACTTGCAGGATATGACTTTACAACATCAGCAGAAAGATCTCATACAGTTGCAACAATTATTAAACTAAAAGATTGGATCGAAAGACCAAATCCAGATCAACATGCTCAAGAAATTTTAGGAAGATTAAGTAAACAATTAATGGGAACTAGTGAAGGATTCTCATTTGCCGTTGTTCCACCTCCAATTATTGGAATGAGTGTTACTGGTGGATTTGATATGTATGTTCAAGATAGAACTGGTGGAAGTATTGAAAATTTAGGAAAAATAGTAAATCAAATTATTGAAAAAGCAAAAACAAGACCTGAATTAATGGGAGTTAGAACTTCACTAGCGCCTAATGTTCCTATGTTTAAAATGGATGTGGATGTTGAAAAAGCAAAAGCAAAAGGTGTAAATGTAAATGATATTTATAGTACTATAAATGCAACATTTGAAAGCTACTATGTAAATGATTTCTCTTTATATGGAAGAACTTATAAAGTAAATTTACAAGCAACTGAAAATTATAGAAATAATATTAATAATATGCAAAATATCTTCGTAAGATCAAACAAAGGTGAACTTTTACCACTTAACTCTTTTGTTAGTGCTAAACAAGAAGTTGGAGCTGATATTATTGAAAGATTTAACCTTTTCCAAGCTGCGAAAGTTTCAGGACAACCTGCAGCTGGATATAGTTCAGGAGATGCTTTAAATGCTATTGAAGAAGTTTCAAAAGAGATTTTACCTGAAGGATATACAATCTCTTGGGTTGGGACAGCTTATCAAGAAAAACAAATTGGTGGAAGCTCAGCGCAAGCATTTATTTTTGGTATTGTTTTCTTATTTTTAATTCTTTGTGCATTATATGAAAGATGGCTTTTACCAATCGCTGTTGTACTGGCTGTTCCTTTTGCTATGTTTGGAGCAATTCTAGCAACAAATTTAAGAGGGTTAGACAACAATATCTATTTCCAAATAGGCTTGTTGGTTCTTGCAGGACTTGCAGCTAAAAATGCAATTTTGATTGTAGAATTTGCGCTACAAAAAAGAAAAGAAGGATTTACTCTTGTTGATTCAGCACTAGAAGCAGCAAAAGTAAGACTAAGACCAATTATCATGACCTCACTAGCATTTACTATTGGGGTTTTACCACTTGCTCTTGGAGGTGGTGCAGGAGCTGCTAGTAAACACTCAATTGGAACTGGAGTTATTGGTGGAATGCTTACAGCTACATTTATAGCAATCATTTTTATTCCACTATTCTACATACTTATTTCTAAACTAAGTAGAAACAAAAAAGAAGAGAATTAATCTCTTCTTTTTAAACTAATTTATATAAACTTTTCGATAAATTACTAAATAATTTATTATTTTAAGAAGGGTTTATGCCAGAACTTATCAAGCAACCAACCATACTAATTGTAGACGATATGACTACAAATATTCTTATTTTATCTGATTTATTAAAAGATGAATATGATATAAAAGTACCCAAATCCTGACATAAAAATAGAGCCTATAAAAGTTACATAAAATTAGTTCA
>CAYLKG010000044.1:0-16897 GCA_964384195.1 uncultured Aliarcobacter sp.
TGTCTATTTTAAGATTTTCAAATGTTTCACCCTGTTTCAATTTATAATCAATTACGATAAAAACTATCAATATATTTAATAAATGAGTTAATAAATTTTATAATATTATAGTTATTTATTATATTTCATTTATTTAATCTATAATTGAATTAATAAATGAATTAATATATTTTGACTACATTCCAAATTTATTTACAAATTTAAGTAAATACTTTACATTAATAATGTTTAAAATCTCATTTTCATCATTTGTACTTAAAAATTGTTAGAGTTTTTTATTGATATCTAGCATTTTTTGGCTCCTTTATTCTTTTGGAATATCGTTAAAATATTTTATCAATAATTTTTTTTGAAGTTCTTCACTTTCTTTTATAAATCCAATTACTCTATCTTTGTAGCCCTTTAAAATTCTATCTCCAACAAAACTTAACATTCCCTTGTTGTTATAATGTTTCAATGCCTCATCATAATTATTTGAACTGGACAGTGCATCTAATAATTGAATATGTTGATTATAAAATTCTTGCGGAGACAATTGTTCTATTGCAGTTGCAAGCTGTTCTTTTAGCTTTTCAGGATCTGATGATTTACCAACTAAACTATTCAAAATTTTATCTGTTTTAAATCTTGTATATTCCATTGCTTGTTTATCTTTTGATTCTCGGATTTTTACAAAAACTTGTTCTTTTGCAGAATTATAGTCTTCATCCGTTGCATGAACTTTCAATTGTATATATTTTAATAATTCATCATCACAAAGAATATTTTCTATCTCCATTACATCGAGCGTATAAATTTTATTTCTATTCCATGCAGTAATTTCTTCAGTTTCATAAAAATCTTTATCTATAATTGCAATTGCTCCAAGATTAAAAATTACATTGTTTTCATTAAAAGCTTTACAATAGTCTATTGCTTTTTGATGTCCACCAGTTGGTATAATTGTAAAATTTTTAAATAAAATAGAATATAGTTTATAATCATAACTATCTTTTTTACCTTCACAAAATAAAATATTTTTTTTACTTCCTACAAGTTCAACTATTAACTCTTGAGGTAATACATCATCAATCGGAATCTCAACATATTCCCAATTAGATGGTGGTGTATATTTTTTTATCCAAAGTATTTTTGCTTGAGTTCTACCTATTGCAAAGCTTGGATTATGAGTAAGATACACAAATTGACAATCACCTCTTTCTTTTTCAAGTTTATCCCATAATTTATTTACAATAGCCATATTAAGGTGGTTTTCTGGTTCATCAACTATGATATAGCCATCTTTTTCTACCAAAAGCACACTTGCAATACAGTAAAATATATTTTTTTCACCATCACTTAGTTTCATAAAATCATACTCTTGTCCTATTTCTGATTTTGCTTTTATGTTACCTTGTCCATCATAATCTAATTTAATATGCAATATTATGCTTTGCCATATATTTATTACATCTTCTAATATAGAATTTTTTCTAACAAATCCAGCTTTAGTATGATTTTTATGAGTATTATTTGCAACTTCTTGATGTTCAGCAATTAAATAATTTAACATTTGTCCAAATTCACTATTTGCTAATCCCATATCATTATAATCTTTAAACAATTTATCATGTGTATGGCTTCTTGAAAACGCTGAATATGCATGTGTCTTTAGAGGAATACTCTGATTATTTTGAATTCCAAATGTTTTTTGAGCAGGTATTACGGCGACAAAAGAGCTGAATTGATTTTTTATATTATTTTTTATTTGACGAGAAAAAGTACTTTTACCTGAACCGTTAGCTCCTATTAATACTAAATTTTCATCTCTATTTTTTAATAAATCAAAAAAATTGATAATGGATAATGATTGACTAGTCGCATCTAAATTTTGTTTTATATTTGAAATTGATTGCGTGAAATTGTTATATATAGTATGATCTACATTCATTATCTGCTCATTAAATATAATTTTCTGTATATCTAAATTTTTGTTGTAATTATTGAGGCTCTCCAAATATTGAAATTGATAAGAAAATTGATTATTAATTGAGAGTTGTCTGTTCAATAGTTCGATATATTTTTCCACAAAAGTTGTATCTTCTAATTCATTACTTAAATTTTCAAGTTTTTGTTTAATTTGTTTAGTTTTAATTTTAATGATATCTTGTACTAGATTATCCCAGTGAGTTGGGTTTTGTGAATAACTTTGAGGATTTGAGAATGAGAAATAATGAGCTGTAATTTTTTTTATATATTCACTATTTGTAGTCCAAAAGCTTTTAAGTTCTTCAACTTTTTCAATATACACTATTCTTTGTTTTATTTTGTTCAATACTTCTTGTTTCATATCTTTTCTCTCAACATTTATTAATTGCTTCAATGATTTCTTTTGCTAGTTCTTTAATGCCAATAGATGTGTTCAATCCCACTTTTGATAATAGTTTAGGAGAATACTCATAAATATCATCTTCACTTACATTATGCCAAACAGGTATTATTACATCTTCTTTTTTATAAATTTCTCTAACAAAAACGGTTTCAAACTCTGACTTTGCCCACTTTTCATTTTCTAAAAAGTTTGGCGACAAAATAAGAATACATTTTTTTGCTTCTTTTATACCTTTTTCTATACTTTCTCTTAAATTATCGCCACCTTTTAAAGTGTATTCATCATACCAAACAGGACAAGCTAAACTATAAAGTTCTTTTGCAAGTTCTCTAACTAACTCATCTTTATCTCTGGAATCATGTGATATAAAAGCCAAAGGTATCTCTTTCGTTGCTTTTTCTTCTGCATAATAATTATCTCTAACTATAACATTAAATCCAAACAGTTGACCATGTTTTTGAATTTCATCTATTTGCTCTTTTGCTAGAAATTTATTTATATAAATATAAATTTGCTTTGTAAAATGAAAATCTTTAAAATGATATTGTTCAGGACTGTCCACATAACTTATTGTCTGAGATATTTTACCATCCCAATGGCATTGAGAAATATCATTTAGACTAAGAATATATTTTATATAATCAATTGTAGATTCCTGTGGAAAAAACAGAGACCAGTACTTTATGTTTGTATCAATAACATAAGATATTTTTCCTATAACTATAACGGTATTTAAGCCATCTTGATTCTTTACTTCCCATTCACTTTGTGCATTTAATGCTTTTGCATCTGTATCAAAATATTCTCTAATCGTTGTCATTAAATAAATCCTATACTAATATTTTGTCCATGATACTCCGTACCATTCTCACATTTGTCTTCAAATTTAACTTTTGCACCTGATAGTGTTAACATTATTTTAATTCTGAAAATAGGCTCTAAGTTTTTAAAAACTACACCATTGTCATCTAGTGATATCATGTAATCATAAAATGTTTTTGTAGTAGTATTTTTACCTTTTGGTTCATTTTCAAGCATATGCCAAAGTTTGTTTATATCATTTTTATCCATTGTAAAAAGATAATTCAAGCATAAATTTTTTTCATCAGTATTTGGAATTTGATATTCTAAAATTGGACTTGATGCTCTTACATTTGTCTCAAAATTCTTTTCATATAGCATAGTTTGTGTTAATTCATTAAATATTTTATATCCACCTGATTGTTTACTTCCAAAAACTGCATTATTTATTTTTTCTTTTATATGGTAATCTACAAATATTCCGCAACCAGCCCAGTTTTGTTTACCTTCTTGTGTATAAAGCTCAGCAAATTCTTTACTTAAAAAAATATTTTTCTCTTCATTATATATTGCTTCTCCATATCCTATCGCTCCTCTTAGAACAAAACCATGCTTGATAGCTTCTTGCATAAGTGTAATACAGCTCAGTAGAAATTTATTGATATTTTTTATATCTTCTATGTCATAAGATATTAGTAATATAGAATCAGAAAAAATTATTGACTTATCAAAGTTTGAAACAGTGTTTTCTCCATAAATTGTTTTGACATCCCTAAATATAGCTTTCTTTGCTTTATCTATAAAAGAACTATATTCACAATACAGAGTATCTAAATCTTTTTTTCTAAGATGTTCTTCTTTAAATCCTAAAATATCAAAGAAAGCCAATAATCTATTTTTATACTTTATCACCTTACTCCCCCACCACACCAACAATCTCTCTAAAACTCTCAAGTCCAGCTTCTAAATCATCAATAATCTCATTTGCCAAAATATTAGGGTCTGGAAGATTGTCTAAATCTGCCAAGCTTTTATCTTTAAGCCAAAAGATATCCAAGCTTGTTTTATCTCTTGAGATGATATCTTCATAGTTGAATTTTCTCCATCTACCCTCTGGATTTTCTTCGCTGTAAGTTTCAACTCTGTTGTGTCTATTTGTTGGGTTATAGCACTTGATGAAGTCTTGCAAATCTTCAAGCTTCATAGGATTTTTCTTTAGAGTGAAATGTATATTTGTTCTAAAATCATATATCCATACCTCTTTCGTCCAATGCTCTTTACTTGCTGGTTTATTGTCAAAAAAGAGTACATTTGCTTTTACACCTTGCTTATAAAATATCCCTGTTGGAAGTCTAAGTATGGTGTGAAGCTCTGTAGTTTTCATAAGCTCTTTTCGCACCGTCTCACCAGCACCTCCTTCAAACAAAACATTATCAGGTAACACCACTGCGGCTTGCCCTGTAGTTTTTAGTAGTGTTTTGATATGTTGCATGAAGTTTAACTGTTTGTTGGAACTTGTAGCCCAGAAGTCCTGACGGTTGTAAACTAAGTCCTCTTTCTCTACATCTCCCTCTTCATTTGTAAAAGTCATGGAGCTTTTTTTACCAAATGGCGGATTTGCTAGGACATAATCAAACCTTTTTCCCTCATCAGCTATAAGTGCATCATTTGGCGATATAAAGCTTTCTCCATCTATCTCACCGATATTGTGCAAAAATAGGTTCATAAGTGCCATTCTTCTTGTATTTGCTACTATCTCATTTCCATAAAAAGTTTTATTTTTCAAAAACTCTTTGTGCTCTCTATCTAAGTCATGATTTTTTACTATGTAGTCATAAGCTGCTAAGAAAAATCCACCAGTTCCACATGCTGGATCTGTGATAGATTTATTTGGCTGCGGTCTTACACACTCTACCATCGCTTGGATAAGGCTTCTTGGGGTGAAGTATTGACCCGCTCCACTTTTAGTATCTTCTGCATTCTTTTCTAAGAGTCCCTCATAGATTTTACCTTTAAGATCACTTCCAAACATCGACCAATTTTCACGGTTTACCATATCTATGATTTTATAAAGTTTTGCAGGGTCTTGGATTTTGTTTTGGCTTTTTGTAAAGATTTGTCCTAGCATCCCTTTTGCCGTAGATAGCTCACGAAGTAGCTCACTATAATGCACTTCTAGCTCTGCTCCTCTTTTTTCTGTCAAACTCTCCCATCCATACCCTTGGGGAATATTTATCTTTCTATTGTATGGTGGTTTGCTGTACTCATCTGCCATTTTTAAAAAGAGTAAATATGTAAGCTGTTCTAAATAGTCTCCATACCCTACACCATCATCTTTTAAAATGGTTGCAAATCCCCAAACTTTACTTACTACAGTTGATGCATTATTTGATTCGTTCATTATTTATCTCTTTCATTTTTGATTCTTTTTATTAGTGCTTCGGCACTTTCATATTCTGGATGGTTTTTGATGTTTTCTAGCTCTTGCTCATTTAGAAGTTTTCCCTCAAATGCTTTTTTGAGGATACTTTGTCGTAAGGCTTCTGATTTGGCTAGTGATGTTTCGATAGTTTCTTCTATCTTGTCGCAGACACTAAGTCGTGATTCTATCTCTTGGACGATTTGGTTTTGTTTTTTTATTGATGGATAAGGAATTTCTAATTTTTCTAAATAAGCCACATTGATATTTTTTTGTGCTGTCGCTGAAGCATCTCTATCAATTTCTTGTTTTATTTTTTGAATATAATAATTGACAAACTTCATATCTAAATTTTCATCAGATTCAATACCTACAACACTATCTGGAAAACAAGCATCAAATCCTAGAAAAGCCGTATCAGCAATATTGGCAGCTATTGTCAAACAAAGTGTTCCAGCTTTCCAAAGTTTACTTTGTGAAAGTCCAAATTCTGAATATGTTTTTGAATAATTTCTGATGATTTTTCCATTTGCGGCTCTTACTTCGCCCGTTTGTATAAATGGATAATTGCCTCCAAAAAGTTTTTCATCATCTCTTGGTCTATGTTTAGATTTACCTCTTTGAATATTTGCAATGTTACCAAACTTTTTCATTGGATGATTTTTCTCAAAAGCTTTTTTAAGTACCGCTTGACGGTAGATTTTGAGTTTTGCTTGTGCGGTTTTAAGGTTTGCCACTGCGTTATCAAGCTCTGAAAAGAGTTGCTCTATTTTTGCAACGATTGCTTTTTGTTCAAGTGTTGGAACAATTGGAAATGAATAATTCCAAAGTAAATCTGGATTTACATGTGGAGTTCCTGTTCCTTTTGCATTTGTGTTTATTTCTAAATATTTTGATTTCAAGAAATAGTATGCAAAATGATTTTCAATCATTGGTAAATTGATTTTAACCAATGTACTTCCTATTGCACCTGCTACTGCTTTACCTACAAGTCCAGACCTTGAACCATCCCACACCATAAGGAAGTCATCTTCAGTACAGAAGTTACATTTTACACCATCTGTATATGAATCAAATATTTTTTTTTCAAATCCTTGAATATCTACATATGGATATTTAAATTCTTCGGTTTCTGTTTCAGATTGATTTTTTGGTTTTTTGCCTTTTTCAGAAATTGCAAAATCTCCTAATCTTTCAATAATCCAATCTTTTCTATTTATTTCTAATTTCATTAAGCCGCCAACGCTTCATTAAGTTCATCTATGATGTTGTTCATCTCTTCTCCAAATAATTGCCACATTTTTCCTCGTCCACCTTCTGCATCAAATGGAGTATAGTCTAAGTCATCTATCTCTACATGTAAGCTTGTAGCTATATGCTCTTTTATCATCCTTAGCCACTCCATCTGCTCTGCTGTATATTTTAAGCTCCCTGCTTGTTTTGCAAAAACCCATTTTTGGAAGTTTTTGTCTATGATTAGGTCGAAGCCTGTGAGCTTGCCATCTAGTCCTGTAAGTCGTCGCAGTATCGATACTAAAGCTATTATCTCACTTTTTGGGTTTTGTGGGTTTGTCTCTTCTAGTTGTCTGTATGCTTCCCATACAATGCTAGGAGCTAGTCTAGGTTTATTTGCCTTGATGTTTGCTAGTAGTTCTTTCACCATCTTTGATGTTAGCTCTCTTCTTCTGTGTGGTTCATTGTAGAAAATTTTAAGTGCTGTTATCTCATCTTTATACTCTTCTATGTAAGCCTTAAACTCTGTGATGATTTCATTTGCTTTATCTGTAGAGTCCTTATCCCAATCTGCTACGAGCACGGTATCAAGATTGACCACATCGATGATTTGTTCATGCACTTTTCTCACATTTTCGAGATATTCGTTTAGTTCTCCATTAAAAGTTGTTTGCACCTCTTTTATGAGTTCTTCTTGTGGTACGCTCTCTAACACATCTGGGTCATAGACATTTAGTAGGTCTTTGATGATATGATTGATACTTTTGCCACCACTAAGTTCAGTAATTTTTTCTTTTTCTTCTTCGGTTATTTGCTTATCTAGTCTTATAAGTCTGTTTGCTAGTGAAGTGAATAGGTCTTCATCAGTTGCACCCATTAGCACAGCTCCGAGCAAATCTTTCATAGGTACGGATGGTTTTCTCTCTAGTGGTCGGCTATCTGTTTTTTTAGATTTTGTAGCACCTATGGCATCGACTACCACAAAGTGTGTTTTTACTTTTGCCATTCTTGAGACTTGTTGTAAGTCATCATCGTTAATAGTTCTGCTTCCTCTTCCTATCATCTGTTGGAAATAGTTTGTACTTTTTACATCTCTCATAAAGAGCAACACTTCAAGAGGTTTTATATCTGTTCCTGTTGCTATCATATCTACTGTTACAGCTATTCGAGGGTTATAGTTGTTACGAAACTTATTGATAATCGATTTTGGGTCTTCATCTATCTTGTAAGTTACTTTTTTGCAAAAGTCGTTACCCTCTCCAAACTCTTCTCTCACTATTTTGATGATGTCATCTGCATGGGAGTCTGTTTTAGCAAATATTAGTGTTTTTGGCACTTCCATTTCGCCATTTTCATCTATACGGTTTGGAAATATTTTTGGTAAATTCTCTTTGTAAGCTTTGATGATGTTTCTTATCTGACTTGGATTTACAACATCTTTGTCTAGTTTATTTGCAGTGTAAATCTCTTCCTCTTCTGTTCTCTCCCATCTTTTTCTTCGCGAAAGTTTTTCTCTTTTTTCGATGAGCTCTTTTGCCTCTATCTTTGCACCGTTTTTTGTTATCTCTGTTTCGATAATAAAAACATCATAAGGTACATTTACACCATCGGCTACTGATTCTTCATAGGTATATTCACTCACTACATTTTCATTGAAAAATCCAAATGTTCTTTTGTCTGGTGTAGCTGTAAGCCCTACGAGGTATGAGTCAAAATAGTCTAATACTTGTTGCCAAAGATTATAAATAGATCGGTGGCACTCATCTATGACGATGAAGTCAAAAGTTTCTATGCCGTATTTTTCATTGTACACCACAGGCAGTGGCTCTTTAGGTTTCCAGCTTGATTCGTTTGGGTTTTCTTCTTCGGCTTTGTCGTCTAGCTCTTCTCCTTTTAGAATTGAGTAAAGTCTTTGAATAGTTGAGATACACACTTGTGCATCACTTGCTATGTAACTTGAACTTAGTCTTTGAACATTGTAAAGCTCTGTGAATTTTCTATTGTCATCTTGTGGGACAAACTTCATAAACTCTTGTTCTGCTTGTTCTCCTAAGTTTTTTGTATCTACAAGAAAAAGTATCCTATGAGCTTTTGCAAATTTTAGGAGTCTATAGATAAATGAAGCCGCTGTAAATGTTTTACCTGCTCCTGTTGCCATTTGTATAAGTGCTCTTGGTTTGTTTTGTTTAAATGAGCTTTCAAGATTTCTAATAGCTTTTATTTGAGCAGGTCTGAAACCATCCGTTTCAAGATCAGGGATATCAAAAAATCTTCCTCTTAGAGTTTTCTCTTGTTTTGACCATGAAAGTAAAGTTTTTGGAGTATGAAAACTAAATATTTCCCTTGCTCTTGGTTTTGGGTCTTGATAGTCTGTAAATCTAGTAAGTGCTCCCGTACTTTCATATACAAATCTTAATGGGTCGTTGTTTAGATATTTTAGTTTAGCTTTAGCATAGACAGATGACTGCTCTTCTACAGTTGAGAGATTTTGTCCTACATCTTCTTTTTTTGCTTCTACTATTCCTACTGGTTTTCTATCTACAAAAAGAACATAATCCGCAGGTCCAACATCTGTTTGGTACTCTTTTATAGCAATTCCAAGTGATTCGTTCCAATTGATTTTTTTTGCACTTTGTATTGCCCAACCTGCGTTTCGCAGTAATTTATCTATATTATCTCGTGCTATTTGTTCTGGATTCTGGTTTACATCAATTTGCATTATTTTAACTTTTATTTAAATTATAACAAAAAAATTATTATTTTATTTTTTTTTAATATAATTATTTAGACTTTGTCTGGTTCCTATACCTACAATTTTGCTAATACTTGAAATTGATACACCCTTATCTAATAAATTTTTAATTGTATTTAAATGTTCATCATAAATAGATTTTACAATTGCTCCTTTTTTTCTACCTAATATTATGCCTTGTGCTTTTTTCTGAGCAAGTGCTGATTTAGTTCTTTCACTAATAAAATTTTTTTCCATTTGTGAAAATCCACTTAATAAAGTAAGTAACATATCATTAATTGGATTTGAAATATTACCATCAATTATTAATCCATCTTTAATAATATGTAGAATTATTCCTTTTGATTTTATATCTTCAATTATTTGAAGAACTTCTATTGTACTTCTTCCTAACCTATCAAGTTTTGTAACAATAAGTATATCCCCTCTATTTAATTTATTTAATGTTTCATCAATTAATCTTTCATTTTTATTTTTAGTTGATGAAATTTCAATTTCTACAATTCTGTCAATTAACATATTATTTTTATGTGCATATTCAAATATTTCATGTCTTTGATTTTTTAAAGATTGGAAAGAGGTAGAAACTCTTGCATAACCATAAAATAAAGGTGTTTTCATTTTATAACCCTAAGAATGTAAGTTTAGATATATAAATTATATCTAAACTTTACAAATTTAATAATTCTGATAATAGGAATTTACTTTACAAAATAGCAATTTTTAATGTTCATCTATACTTACTTATTTTATATTATAAATAATTTCTGTTTTTAATTTCTGTTTTTTTATCTCTTTAATTGAAAGATTATCAATATTTATATTCATTAATTCATCTATACTCTGAATATTATTTTGAGCTAATAACCTTAAAATTATACCTCTATATGCTTTTGCCCAATGACTAACAACTTTACCATCTTTTATAAACTTCATTGTTGTATATGGTTTCTTTATTGTATAAAATTTTTCATAGAATCCCGCTCTTAAATCAACTATATCATCATCTTTAAGATAATTATCTAATGAATTAGAAAATTTTTCATTATAAAATTTTTCTAATTCAAAATCTCCAATTTTTTCATTTTGTTTTAACTTATAGTCTGGAATTCCCATATCACCTGCAAGAATTGGACCCATCAGATTGGAAAAAATAACTACATTTTCATCAATGTATGCCTTTTCAATATTTTTTAGAGTTGAATATTTTAGATAGTCAAAAGCTACTCCATCATATCTTTCTATAACTTTCATAATTTCTTTTTCAAGAATATTTCCTTTATAGTAATCAATAATATCTTCTTTCTTTGTTCCAAATAACTTCTCTAATTCTTTATTAGTTGCTATATCTATATACTGCTGATATTGATTAATTACTTTTAATCTTTCTTCAAATAGTTTTGGAAAAAGAAAACTATTTTTGTTAATTTTTTTAGTTTCACCACCTTTAAATTTTGTTTCACTCGGCGAGAAAAGGATTTTCATTTTTATACTCCAATTTAATTTCATTGCTTCCGAGAGATTTTAAAAGATTTACAAGTTCTATACTATTTTTATCTGAGTACAAATTTTTTGATATTCTCTCATAAGTAGGTAAAAACCATTTAATAATTTCTTCATTATTCAAATCTTCAATTTCTTTATAAGAATTATTCTTAATTGTATATTTAATAATTTTATTTGCCATTATGTTAGTTATATCAAGGACTGTTTCATTATCAAATATTTTCCTTTTATATGTTTCAACTAATATTTCAAGATAGCCATGTTCAATGCTAAGTGATTGCCCAATATTAAATATAGAATCATCTAATTTAGGTTCAAAATTAATTAAAGAACCTTCTTCTTGATTATTAAAATCATATTGAGAATCTTTGTATGATGAATTTGCTAAAGATAATATTTCCAACCATCCTGTGAAATCTTCAATTTCATTATTCATCTGTTGTCTTAGTTTTAAATTATTTTTATTATCCCCATTTTCTCTATTTTTAATTACCATTTCACTATATTTCTTTACTCTTGCCATTGATAATTGCAGTTCTAATCCAATTTCATGTATAAACATATAATTTGTTATGAAATATGGACATAAACTACATCTTCCAATTATTTCTAAAGGACATTGTGCTTTTGTACAAATCCCTGTTCTTAGAGGTTTCCAACATATTGGTTCACTTTTTGCAATTTCTTCTAATTTAATCAAATCTTTTAAAATTAAGTTTCTGTTCTCAGGATTAAAGAAATTATAATTCTTTAATATTTCTAGAATAATTTCTGGATTTTTTGATTTTATTTCATCTTTTAATATTTCTTTTTTTATAAAATACTGACTTGTTTCATGCATATTTATATTTTCTGTAATATCAATATTATGTCTATTTAACCAATTACTCACTAGTTCTTCTTGATTTATATGATAATAAATAGTTAAGATAGTATTAAATCCACTATGCCCACTTAGCATTCTTACCAGTTCCAATGGCATTCCTGCTTTAATATTCCTAGTTATTCCTGTATGTCTTAACGAGTGAATGTCGTATTTTTTCTTAAATGTATTTATTTCACCAATTGTTAAATTATCTATTCCTTCTTGTGTTGTTGGTAAATCTACTTCTTTACTGTAAACTAAAAATTTATTTTTATTCTCATGATTAAATTCCATTTGAGCTTGAATTAAAACTTTTGTCCAATAAAGCATATGTTGACTTTCTGTATATGCTCCAGTACCATCTGAATTTGGAAATAATGGCAATATACCATTTTTTAATGTTATATCATCAGGATAGTGTTTTTTTAAAAATGGGAAAAAAGCTTTATTATATTCTATTAAATTAATTAAAAAAGATAACTCACTTTTCCAAATGTTAGGAACAATAAAAGGTTCTTTTCTTTTTTTATTTTTATCACTAACAAAATGAAATCCCTTTATATCTCCTCTATTTCCTATTACCAATAAGGAATCTCTATCAATTAATCTTAGTGATGCACCTCTTGTAGGAATTCTTAAATGTAATTTAATAATTAACGGTTCAAATGGGACAACTTTATCAAAATGTTCCCACCATGAAGTATCCACAGAAACTTTATGATTATTAAAGTAATTACTTTTAGGTGGTCTCTTAGTTACAATATCATCAATTTTATAAATTATTTCTTCATCTTCAATTGCTTCTCTTTTTGAAGGTACTGAGGTATTGTAATTTGGAAGTTTTCCTTTTGTGAAAACACTTTCATATCCAAGTGTATTAGAAAATATTTCCAAAAAGATTGAAATTTTACTGCTTTTTGTATTATCTGATATTTCTAAACTATTAATGTATTCTTGATAAGTATATATTTTTGAATTAGGATAATCAAATAATTTTATTAAATTGTCTTTATTTAAAATCAAATTTGGATGAAATTTATCTACAAATTCTAAAAAACCAACTATTTTCGAACTTGTACTTTTATAATAATCCTTTGGAGTAGATGTTTGTTTTAATTTAACTTTTCTATGCATATATTCATTGCATATTGTTATAAAATCTTGATAGTTTTTATTTTTCATGTATAAATAATAATCACTTGTAAATTGATTTGTATCTTTAGAAATATTTATATTTGCACCCAATTTATTAAAAATTTTTTTTATCAAATTAGCTTTTGTTTTATCAAATATATTTATTTTATTAAAATATTCATCTGTGATTGTTTCGATCTTAGTATTAAAATTATTCAAGCTAAAACAAAATAAATAAAATAATCTTTTGATTTTTATTTCTTTATCATTTAAAATATTCCTATTCAAAGCATCTTGATAGCCTTTATAGATAAAAATTTCTGGTTCAAATAAAGTCAATTCTTTTTGGACTTTTTTGGAATTATACATAATATTATAAACTAACTCAAAAGATAAGATTATTTGTTTTTTTATATATAAGAAAATTAAAAAACCTAACAACATGTTTTGTCTATGAATACCATAGATTTTATCATTGGCTAAAACATTTTTTCTGCTTAAATGAACAATGTCTTTTAATTTTAAATCTTTTATATGTAATTTTTCATCCAATAAAAAGTATATTTTCTTATTATCAGTGTTTATTTTTAAATTATTATTTTTATCAAACAATTCGTTGGTTACATTTATTCTGTCTTCTGACAATAAAGCTAAATATTCATTCAGATATTCAATCCAGAAAATTTCTAAATCTTTTTCACATTCTTCTACAGCAATAATGTCACTATCATCATTATGATATGATGGTAGAACTTTTGCACATGAGATTTTTGTATTATTATTTTTATTAAGATATTTTATATTATCTTCAAGTGTATTTTCTAATTTTTTTTCATCGAATAAATCTTTAGATAAAATTTTTATATTATGAATCTCTTGAATATAATTTTTATATTCTAATATTTTTTTATACCCTAAATTAGGAAAAGAATATTGATATCCTAATTTAGAAAATTCTCCAGCAAAAATCTCATGTATTCCCTTTTCTTTAAGATTAGAAGCAATTTTATTTATAATATCTTTTTCATCATAATTAGCATTTTTTATTTTCTTATTAAAAGTAATAGGAATATTCATTTTAATGATTTCATTTGAATAATTGTATAAAGAAGCTATAGAAACTTTTTCTTTAAGATATTTGTGTAGAGTTGGAATATCAATTTTTTCATTTTTTAAATTTAATTCTTGAACAACTTTTGATTTAGAAAAATTTTCTAAAATAGTTAATTTTTTCTTTTTTTGTTTATCATTAGTATTAAAAGATAAAGATAATTTATCCATCATTTCTTTTACATTATAGTGTTTTAAAAAGGTACTATTTATATGTAATTTGAAATTGTATTTTTCTAGTACAATTTGTTTTAATTCTTTTCCTGTTATAATGTCCTTTTGTAATTCATTTTTAATATAATTTAATGCTTTTGCTACTAACTCTTTTCCTCTTTTATGATTGTTCTCCCTATAAACATAAATATCAATATTGGCATCTTTAAATAATTTAGATAAATTTCGCATAGCTATTATCAACTGTTTGGTAGTTTTATTGTGTTTAGGAAAATATTTATCCATATTTTGAGCAAGTTCGTAAAAACTAGTAGAATTCACACCTTCTTTTTTTAATATTCCAATTAGTTCTACTATTTGCTTTTTCCCAAAAGTTGTATTTTTAGCCATTAAGAATTTCCTAGATTTAATAGTTTAATAATTTGTGATGATATTAAAACTTGATGTTCAGACTCAGTAATCAAATTCATATCTTTATCTAAAAAAGCAATACCTTCTTGTCTTGTAAAATTTACTAAATCTTTTAAAATACTTTGGAAATCTATATTATTAGCTTTTTGGATTTGCAAAGAACTATTATTTTGAATGTTAGCTCTTTGAATAATTGCTTCAAGTTCTTTATTTTTGGCTTCTTGTTTTGCAATAATAGTTTTCAATTTAAAAATTTCAAATTGTTTATCCCCATCTATTTTATATTTCTCATTTTTAATATTATTGAATTTTGATTTTTCATTTGCTTCTAAAATCATATTTTTATAAACGTCATTTTTTGAAATTGCAGATGGAGTAATTACTACATCATATTCTTTATCCTCCGATGTTGATAATTTTTCCATCATTTCACATACATTTTTTTGATTAATCTTTGCATTAAGGTTTTGTAATTCCTGAATAGCTCTTGCTAACAACTGTTCAGTAAGAGTTTTCTTTTTATTTCTCCACACTTTTAAATTATCATTTTCGCTTCGTAAGTCTTTTGCCATCATATTTCTCCTGCAATTGTTCTAAACTCATTGATTTCATCATTTCATCATATAAAGTATTAATATGTTCTCCCAATTCAATATCAAGGTGCCAAGGTCTATTAAAATATGCATCAGTTGAAGATAAACTTCTATGTCCCATTGCTTCTTTTGTAATGATTTTAATCTGATCTATAGGAATATTATATTTTAAATCTTTTTTATTCATTAGTATTCTGGCTTGAAATGTAGCCATCATAACTCCAAACATATGTCTCAAAGAGTGTAATCCTAAACCATCAAGATTATTTTCTTTGTCAGGGAAAAGTTTTTTTAATTTTTCACAATGAGCTGTAAATGTTACATTTACTTGTTGCGGAGTTAATCTTGCACCACTATTTGTTACAAAAAAGAAAGGATGCTTTGGTATTCTTGAGCTTTCGGGTAAGAATTTATACTCAGCTAAAGTATCAAAGAATAAACTTCTATATATATCTGAAATCCAATATAGTGGTATTCTATTTTTGAATCGTAAAGGAATAGGAGCTTTGAATCCAATATTAGAATGTGGTTTATCTTTTGCTGCATCAATATTATAAACATCTTGTAAAAAAGTTTTTCTACCTATTCCATGTATTCCTAATTGGTCATTACTTCTAGGGTCAATCAACCATACATGTTTATTTTCATAATCAAAATCATATAAAGTTAAATTAAGTGCTTGTGAAATTCTTGCTGAACAAGCACCACATAATAGATAAATAAGTTTTTCTCTTGGTGATGATATTTCAAGTAAAGAATTAAATAATTGATATGGGAAAGATTTAAAATCATTTCCCAAGGATTTATTTCTTGATGGAATAATAGAACTATCATTAGCAAATGCTTTTTGGGCAAGAGAACCCATTCTCAATCCATATCCATCATGTACAGAATTCTTAAAACTATAATTTAATGATTTAATGTTTTTTTGAAGGTTAAAACTTTTAAACAACTCTTGATTAGTTGATTTAAAAAAATCTTCAATAATTGCTTTATCTTTATCTATGCTTGTAGGTTGCTTTGGATTTACAGAAATTATTTTGTAGTTAACTTCTTGGTTTAATTCTTCAACAAAAATTGAATCATAAATTTCAAACCCATTTTCACAATCTAAAAGGTATCTTGATAGATAATAAACCAATTCTTCATTTAAATTAGAAGGATTAGCTAAACTCCAAATAATAAATGATTTGATAGAAGATAAAATTGTTTTAAGAGAATTAGGTTTTACTCTTTTAATGAGAACTTTTATCTTTATATAATTTTCTAATTCAGGAAAGAAATATAGTTCATTATTTAAATATAAAGTAAAAAAATACTCATTTCTGATTTCTTTATACATTTTATTAATTCCTAATTCAATTATATATAGTAATATTTTATATAAACTAAAATAAAGAATAACTTAATATTTATATGTTAAAATATCAATGTTTTATATTTATTAATTCAAGTTATATACTATTGATAGTTTTTATCTCCTGCTAATATAGGGCCTATTAAATTAGAAAAAATAATCACATTTTCA
>CAYLKG010000045.1:0-16790 GCA_964384195.1 uncultured Aliarcobacter sp.
AGTGACAAATGCCTTAATTAAGGTATTTATAGTGTTCTTCAGGAGTGACTAAATACTCTTCAAAACTTTTACATTTATATGAATATTTTATATTTAAAATACCTGAACAAAAACATACTTTATTATTATACTAATCAATTCCACAAAATATATTTTAACAAAATTAAACTTCTTATTAATATTAGAAATTAGATAAAAATAATTTAAAATAAGCTCAATATTAATCATTATTTTATATACTTAAAATATACAATATGGATTACCTATATGAAATAATACATTTTTATGATAAAATAATACTTATGAAAACTATAGAATTAAAAAATGCTTTGCCATTGAGTGTATTTTCTCATGAAATGATATCTTCAATACTTGAAAAATCATATAATAATGTAAATGAGAAAATATCAAATCTTATTAGAAATGGTGATTTAATAAGATTAAAAAAAGGGTTTTATTCTTTTTCTAAACCCTATCAATCAAAACCAATTGATTTAATTAGTGTTGCAAATAGTTTATATACTCCTTCATATGTATCATTTGATTATGCACTCAGTTTTTATGGAATGATACCTGAGAGAGTAAATGAAATTACATCAGCTACAAGTAAAAACGAAAAACTTTTTGATACACAAATAGGAAGATTTAGCTATAAAAAAGTGAATCATGAAGCGTACTCTTTAGGAGTTGATTGGATCTATGATGATATTGAAGGTGGGAGATTTATTGCAACTGCTGAAAAAGCATTATGCGATAAAATAAAATATGATAGAGGTATTGGAACATTAACACAATCTTCAATGAAAGAGTATTTAAAATATGATTTAAGAATTGATATTACAAAGCCTTTAAATTATGAACTTATAGAGATAATTGCAAAAGCATATAAATCAAGAAACTTAAAAACATTAGCCATACTAGTAAAAAAAGGTAAAATATGACTCATCCAGCACTTTTAAAAATGTTAGAAAAATATGATTTAACTAATTCAAATAATAGTTATGATGCTTTAAGAGAGATATTGCAAGAGATAGTACTGCTTGGGCTTTATGATGCAGGATTTTTTAAACATGCTGCTTTTTATGGAGGTACTGCTCTTAGAATACTTCACAATCTTCCAAGATTTTCTGAAGATTTAGATTTTTCACTTCTTGAAGTGAACACAGATTTTGATTTAAAACCATTTCAAGATGCTATTATTGATACATTAAAATCATTTGGATTTGATATAACTATAGAAATCAAAGAGAAAAATTCAAATAGTGCAATAGCTTCTGCTTTTGTAAAAGGAAATACGATTGAGCATCTATTAAATATAAATGCTCCAAAAGATATAACAAATAAAATTCATAAAGATCAAACAGTAAAAATCAAATTAGAAGTTGATACAAATCCACCTTTAGAATTTCAAACACAAAATATAATTAGATTAACTCCAAGACCATTTTCTATAAATGCTTTTACATTACCTTCTTTATATGCTGGTAAAATGCATGCTATTTTATGTCGAGCTTGGAGTACAAGACCAAAAGGAAGAGATTGGTATGATTTAATTTGGTATATTGCAAACAGTGTGGAACTAGACTCTATTCATTTAAAAGCAAGATTATCTCAAAGTTGTAAGTATTTAGAATTGAATGAAATAAAAATTCCAGAAAATCTTACAAAAAAAAATATAAAAGATTTATTATTAGAAAGGCTAGAAAACCTTGATGTTGAAAAAGCAAAAAGTGATGTTCAGCCCTTTATAAAGGATATCAGAGAAATTGAACTTTGGTCAAAAGAGTTTTTTGTAGCAGTAATTGAAAATATAAAAGTAAAATAAATTTAAATGACTCTTTTTGAACTTAGAGAAAAACTACAACATTTAGAATCGCAAAGAATTAATTTAGATAATGAGATTTTAAAAACAAAAAGAGAGATAGAAAAGTTATCACCTTTTTCAAAAGAACAAAAAATAGAACTTTTTAAATCTCTTTTTATTGGCAGATATGATGTTTTTGCAAAATATTGGATAAGTTCTGATGGATTAAAAAAAGGTTATTCCCCAATAACTTACACTTTTAAAGGAAGTGATTATATTCCAATTTCAAATCAGATTATCCAGCAACATCTTGAAGGGAAAATTAGACTAGGTACCTATGTTGTAGTAAATCAAACTTTTGTTAAGTTTTTAGTAATTGATTTAGATAAAGCAAGTTTTATTGAAGATTCAAGAGCTATAAATAAAATATCACATAGTCTTGGATTAAAACCATTAATTGAACTCTCAAAATCAGGAAATGGAATACACATTTGGTACTTCTTTGAGTTACCAATCAAAGCAAAAGATGCCAGAAAATTAGGTGATATAATCATTACAAAAGCTATGGATACAAGTAGTGGAATTGATATGACAAGCTATGATAGGATGTTCCCAAATCAAGATTTTGTGTCATCTGATGCATTAGGGAATTTAGTAGCTCTTCCATTGCACTACGGTTCAAGATGTGAAAATAAAACGGTTTTTATAGATATTAATACTATGCAACCTTTTGAAAATCAATGGGAAGTTTTACAAAATATTTCAAAAATATCGTGTTATCAAATAACAGCAATTTTAAAAGAGCATTTATTAAATTCAAACAATGATGAAACCTTAATGCCTTGGGAAATCAAACAAAATAAACCACTTATTTTTCCAAATACAACTAAAGCAATTTTATATGATGCTTTATATATTGAAAAACAAAATCTCTCAAAAGAAGTATTAAACAAACTTCAAAGATTATCAAGCTTTTCGAATCCAGAGTTTTTTGTATTACAAAATTTACGAAAATCAACGTTTAATACTCCAAGAGTAATTACATCCTTTGATATAAATGAAAAATACATTATTGTTCCAAGAGGATTTACTCAAAAAATCATTAATCTTTTTAATTCTAATAAAGCACAGCTTACTATTGAAGATAAACGATTTATAAAACCTATTGATAAATTAAATTTTACACTTACTTTAAAATATGAACAAAAACTAGCTTTAGGAAAAATACTCATTCAAGATTATTCAATTTTAATTGCACCTCCAGGATTTGGTAAGACCGCTGTTGCAGCTGCAGTAATTGAAAAAAGAAAAGTTAACACACTGATTTTAGTAAATAAAAGTAATCTTCTTGATCAATGGATTGAGCGACTTCGTGAGTATTTTCAGATTGATATAAAAACTATTGGAAAACTTGGAAATGGTAAGAAAAAACTAAATTCAAATCTAGATATAGCTACTTTGCAATCATTAAAAAATAGACCTGAAATTATTGAAGAGTATTCTCAAATTATTATTGATGAAGTTCATCATATTCCAGCTATTTCTTTTGAAGTGCCTATTAAAAGATTTAAAGGCAAATATGTTTTAGGACTTAGTGCGACACCTGCTAGACAGGATGGAATGCATCCTATTATGCTTATGCAATGTGGAGAGATTGCCTATGAATCAAAAAAAGAAATTAACAAACGACACACTTTAAAAATTGTAAATTCAAAATTTGAAGCACTTAGTGATGATTTTGGACTTATTTTAAATGAGATGGTAGAAGATTTTGATAGGAATAATCTCATAATATCTGAAATTAAAAAATTAAAAAATAGAAATATCTTAGTACTTAGCGAAAGAATTGAACATTTAAATATTTTATATCATTTATTAGATGTAAAAAAGATAAAATCAACTCTTATACATGGTGGATTAAAATCAAAAATGAAAAAAGAATTTTTAAAAGAGGCTAATTATTCTTCAATTATTTTATCAACTAGTTCATTTATTGGTGAGGGAATAGATTTTTCTCATCTTGATGCAATTATTCTTACTATGCCAGTATCATATTGGGGAAGAATAGTTCAATATCTTGGAAGAATTGGAAGAAATGGACAAGATTGTGTAGCAATTGATTTTTTTGATGAAAATACTCCAATATTAAGATCAAGTTTTAACAAAAGACGAAGAGGATACAAGAAGATGGGTTACGTTCCAACAAATGAGAAAGGTTTATTTTAAAAAATAATTTTAAATAAGCTCAAATAAGAAGTTCTCTAAAGTTTGTATCCTGGAAAGATAGGAAAGAAGTAGCTCGTGATCTTAAAACAATCTATACTGCAAAAACAGAAGAAGATGCACAATTAGCACTTACTAAATTTAATGATATATGGGGGGTCAAAAATATCCTCATATTTTACAATCTTGGTTAAATAACTGGAATGAATTAGCTACTTTTTTTAAATACCCAAAATTTATTCAAACACTAATTTATACAACAAATCCAATAGAATCATTAAATGCAAATATTAAAAAAAATAACTTCTAAAGGATCATTTCCGACAATAGATTCAGCGTTTAAAATGCTTTACTCAGCAACACAGGAGGTTCAAGGAAAATGGGAAAGAACTAGTATAAGAAATTGGAGTGAGATTTATCCTCAACTTTGTATATTTTTCAGTGAAGTTATGGAAAAATACACAAAGTGATTAAAGGTTAACTGGTGAACTTACACAGTTTATTTTACAAGCTCTAAATATCTTGTCTTTTAAAATTATAAAAGAGAGTTTAATTTCTCTTCAATTTTAGCTTTTGTTGTAGCACCAATCATTTGATCTACAATTTCACCATTTTTAAAGAAAAGTATAGTAGGAATTGATCTTACTTGATATTTACTTGTTAAATCTGGCTCATCTTCAGTATTTACTTTACAAATTTTAGCTTTTCCATCAAACTCAACTGCAAGTTGGTCGATTACTGGAGAAATCATTCTACAAGGTCCACACCAAGGTGCCCAAAAATCAACTAAAGAAACTCCCTCTTTAATTGTATCTTCCATATTATTTTGATTTAGTTCTATATATTTTCCCATAATTTTTATTCCTTTTTTTATAATTTATTTTCATTTTTAGCTAAGTATTCAGCAACACCTTTAGTGTCTGCTTTCATACCCTCATCACCTTTTGACCAACCAGCTGGACAAACTTCACCATGTTCATTTGTAAATAGCATTGCATCTACCATTCTAATCATCTCATCAACATTTCTTCCAAGTGGTAAATCATTAATAACTGCATGTCTAATCGTTCCATCTGCATCAATTAAAAATGAACCTCTAAGAGCAACTGATTCTCCAAATAAAACATCATAATCTTTTGAAATTTGTTTACTTAAATCTGCAACCATTGGGAATTTCACTCTTCCAATTCCACCATTTTCAACTGGCGTTTCTCTCCATGCAAAGTGAGAAAATTGAGAATCTACTGAACAACCAATTACTTGAATTCCTCTTTCATTAAACTCATCAACTCTTTTTGAAAAAGCGATAATTTCAGAAGGACAAACAAAAGTAAAATCTAAAGGCCAGAAAAATAGGACTGCACCTTTTTTTCCAATATTTTGGTATAAATTAAAATCCTCAACAATTTGACCATCAGCTAAAACAGCTGTTGCTGTAAAATCTGGAGCTTTTTTTGTTACTAACATATTTAAATCCTTTATTATTTTTATATTATTTATATTATTTTTGTAATGAAATTATATTTAATTAATCTTAAATTTTAATTAATAAAATATATCAAAAGAAAATATTTTTCTAATATGTAAATAAGTTTTTGAAAATGATACTTTTATAATACTTTATCCAAATACTTATTGTAATAAGACAATCTTTCATCTATGTAATCTAACTCTTAGCGAAAGTTCAAATATATTATTATCAAATGTAAATGAATTAAATCTTAGCTCAAATAAAGCAGCAACATCTCTAGAAGAAACAGCTGCAGCACTAGAAGAGATAACAAGTAATATTAGAAATAATACAGAAAATATAGCAAAAATGGCAAGATACTCTAATGAAGTAACACAGTCTTCGGCTCATGGCGAAAATTTAGCTAATCAGACAACCCAATGGATGAAATAAATACTCAAGTTAATGCAATAAATGAAGCAATAACTGTAATTGATCAAATTGCTTTCCAAACAAATATTTTATCACTTAATGCTGCAGTTGAAGCTGCAACAGCTGGTGAAGCTGGAAAAGGATTTGCTGTCGTTGCACAAGAAGTAAGAAATCTTGCAAGCAGAAGTGCTGAAGCTGCTAAAGAGATAAAAGAATTAGTTTTGAATGCTACAACAAAAGCAAATCAAGGTAAAAATATTGCTGAAAATATGATAGATGGCTATAGACAATTAAACGAAAATATTAAGCAAACAATAGATTTAATAACAGATATCGAGATGGCAAGCAAAGAACAACTTGTTGGTATTGAACAAATAAATGATGCAGTAAATCAACTTGATCAACAAACACAACAAAATGCTAATATAGCATCTCAAGCACATGATGTAGCTATTAAGACAGATGAAATATCAAAATTAATAATTGTAAAAGCAAATGAAAAAAAATTTATAGGAAAAGATGAAACTCAGTGAACACATTAATTTTATATTAAAAGTTTCCCTATTTCTAGTCATAAAAGCGTACTTTATAGAGTTTCTTTTGCGAAGTACGCTGTTGCCTTTTTTATTAAAATATCTCTTTCTTGTTTTAATATCAGGATCTCTTGTTAAACCAATAAGGTTAATGGTAGGATTATTGACACTCAAACAATTAGAGAATCTATCAGATGAAAGCATTGTTATCCAATGGAAACGAAATCCATATTATCAATATTTCTGTGGATACAATAAAATGCAACTGTTCTAAGGTACTTATTTTAAGACTTTGATAAATTCTTAATAATATTTTATATTAAAAATATAGAAATTATAGTATTATAATCCATCAATTTTAAGGGATACATATGTATATTCAAAGATTAATTTTAGAAGATATAAAAGAATATCAAAAGTTTTTTCCAGTTTTACTTATTAGTGGTGCAAGACAAGTTGGTAAGTCTACTTTAGCATTACATCTTAATATTGAAAACTACATTACTCTTGATGATATTAATATGTATGAAATGGCTAAAAATAATCCTAAAGGCTTTATTGAATCCTTAGATAAACCAGTTATTATTGATGAAATTCAAAGATTACCTGAACTTCTTATTTCTATAAAAGAGTATGTGGATAAAGACAGAATTAATGGAGAATTTATTTTAACTGGTTCTGCATCACTTCAAGGATTTAAAGAAATATCAGATTCACTTGCTGGAAGAATTGGAATAGTTGAACTTTATCCATTTTCTCTAAAAGAGAAAAATCAAATCACTAATAATATCATTGATATTTTTTCTAAAGATTTAAATAAATATCTTTTAACAAAATATGAAGATATAAGTATCCAAAAAGATATTATTCATGGGGGTTATCCTGAAATTAGTAAAATTGATAGCCAAAAGGGTAAATACCTTTGGTTTAGCTCATACATAAGAACATATATAGAATCAGATGCTAAAGAATTAGCAAATATTAGGAATATGGACAAGTTTATAAATATGTATAAACATTGTATGTTTAGAAGTGGAAGTATTTTTAATAAAAATGATATTCAAACACAAGTTGGGCTTGATGGAAAAACATTTGATAGTTACTTTAGTGTTTTAGAGCATACTTATCAAATACAAAAATTGCAACCATACTATAATAATCAGCTAAAAAGATTAGCTAAAACTCCAAAGATATTTTCTATTGATACAGGAGTTCTTTGTCATCTTTTACAAATTAGTACAGAAGATGAATTTAACAAATCACCGCTAAAAGGTGAAATACTAGAAACATTTATTTTTAGTGAATTACTAAAGGCAAACTCTTATACTCAAAGTAGAGCTAATTTATATTATTATAGAACAACTGATAAAAAAGAGATAGATTTTATTTTAGAGTATTCAAATAAAATTATAGCTCTTGAGATAAAAGCTTCAAAAACAGTTAAAAAAGATGATTTTAAACATATATATAAGTTAAAAGAAGAGATAAACAAAGAGTTTGATAAAGGAATTGTTTTATATATGGGAGATACATTTTTACAAATTGATGAAAATATGTATGCTGTACCGATTGGTTTTTTGAAATAAATTTGATATTTTTATCTCCAAATACATTTGACATTTATATTATTTTGTATTAGAATACAAAATAATATCTACTAATATATATTGGAATATAAAATGATTGAACAATTACAATTACTTTCGAACCAAATATTATCTCAAAAAGTACCTGAGTATAAAAGATTTTTATTTGATAAAATTGATTTTAATGAAAGACTTATTGGAGTTCTAGGTTCTAGAGGAGTTGGTAAAACTACCTTGTTGCTTCAATATTTACACAGTATATTCAAAGAAAAGAAAACTTTATATATCATGGCAGACCATCCTATAGTATTTGAACTTGGATTATTTAATATAGCAAATGAGTTTCAAAAAAAAGGTGGAGAAGTTTTAATTATTGATGAAATTCATAAGATTAAGAATTTTGAAATTGATTTAAAATTGATTTATGATAGTTTTTTTTCACTAAATATAGTTTTTACAGGTTCAAATGCAGTTGCAATAGATAATGCTAAAGCAGATTTAAGTAGACGAGCTATTATTTACAAGCTTCCTGTATTATCTTTTAGAGAGTTTTTAGAACTTGAAATAAATAAAAAATTTGAAACTATTTCACTACAAGAAATATTAGAAAATCATGTCACACATGCTATTGATATTTTATCAAAAGTAAAACCTTTTGCATATTTTGAAGAGTATTTAAAAGGTGGAGCATATCCATTTTACAAAACTTCTAAGAATAGTTATGTTCAAAAATTATTAAATGCTTCAATGCAAATATTAGAAACTGATCTCCCAATGATTTATGCAATAGAACATGATAAAATTAACTCTCTAAAAAAGATGATGGTAATGCTTTGCCAAAGTGAGCCTTATGATATTAATATATCAAAATTATGCAGTGCAGTAGAACTTAATCAAAGAACTTTATATAAATATTTAGGAATATTACAAGCAGCTGGGTTAATTAGAATACTAGGAGCTAAATCAACTGGTATAAGTATTATTTCTAAACCTGAAAAAATGTATCTTGATAATACAAATCTATTCTCAATTTTTTGCAACAATTCAAAAATTGGAACTATGAGAGAAACATTCTTTGCTTCATCTGTATCTTATAATCATAATATTAATTATCCAAAAAGTGGGGATTTTATTTTAGATGAAAAATATACATTTGAAATTGGTGGTAAAGATAAAAGTTTTAAACAAATAAAAGATGCTAAAGAAGGCTTTGTAGTATCAGATGATATAGAAGTTGGATTTGATAATAAAATACCATTGTGGTTGTTTGGTTTTATATATTAAAAATAATTTTTTAGAAAAAAAACACATTATCAAATTTTTGGTAGTTAGTTTAGATAAAAAACATATTTTAATTTTTAATAACTAAAAAATTGCAATTCAATGCCTTAACTTCATATTTATTATTCTTGACAAGAAATATATATCGCAATATAATACGAGATAATTATAAAATTAAAGGATTATATTATGAATAATATTATAATATATCAGAACAGACATTGGGAAAGTAATTATAAAAATCTATATGATAGAGATATTTTCCAAAAACTTATTAAAAATTTAAATAGTAAACATATACAAGTTTTACATGGGATAAGAAGAAGTGGAAAATCATCTCTTTTTAAACTTATGATTAATCATCTTTCTGAAAATATAGATCCACAAGAAATACTATATATAAATTTGGATGATCCTTTTTTTACAAAATATTCTAATGATCCTACAAGTTTTTATGAGATAATACAAGCTGCTAAAAAACTTACTCAAAAAGAGATAAAGTATCTTTTTTTAGATGAAGTCCAAGCTATATATGGTTGGGAAAAGTATGTTAAAAGTGTTTATGATAGCAATGTATTTAAAAAGATATTTATTACAGGTTCTAATTCTACACTATTAAGTGGTGAGTTTGCAATGTTGCTTACAGGACGATATATTTCAACAAAAGTCCATCCTCTTAGTTTTAAAGAGATTTTGCAAATCAATGGAATAAAAAATTATTTAGAACTTAATAAACAACTACCAAAAGTTCTGAAACTAATTGATGATATGATGCTATATGGTTCATTTGTGGAAGTATATCAAATTCAAGATGATTTAAAAAGGGAAGTACTTAGTAGTTATTATGAAACTATCCTCTTAAAAGATTGTATTGCGAATAATCAAATAAGAGATATAAAAGGGTTTAAAGAGTTAAGTTTTTATTCCATCAGTAATATTACTTCACTGTACTCATACTCATCCTTATCAAAAGCTTTGACACTGAATGATAAATCAATTAAAGAGTATATCCAAGCATTAGAAGATTGCTATTTGTTTAGTGAATTAAAACTATTTTCATATTCTTTAAAAGAGCGGATGAATAACAAAAAGAAACTATATTTATGTGACAATGGATTTATGAATCTAGGATACAATTTTAGCTCAAACTATGGAAAACTTCTTGAAAACTTAGTATTTAGTGAACTACAAAAAATTGGATATGAAATATATTTTTATAACAAAGAGAGAGAATGTGATTTTATTGTTAGAAAAGAGAATAAAACTATTGTTATACAAGTATGCTACGAATTAAATGATCAAAATATAAATAGAGAGATAAATGGAATAAAAAAACTTCCATTTAATGTGGATGAGAGATATATTATTACTTATAATCAAAACTTACCTTCTTTTGAGAATATAAAAATAGTGAGTTTCTGGGAATATTTTTATGAATGAATTTCATACTTAGAAAATTTCTACTTTAAAACTATCCGAATAAATCGGCTAAAGCATAAAAAGAAGTTAATCAATAATTTATTACTAAAATTTCATGGTAGTGAATAGCTAATAAATCTTGCAACTCTCTCAATATGAACAAGATGTTATGAAGTAAAAGTTTTTGAAATTATGAAAATGTAGTATAAACTTGTTATAATAACACAGGTTATCATAACAAAGGTTTTTATAATGAAATTTTATAATAGAGAAAAAGAACTTGAAGTTCTAAAAAAAGCAGATAAATTAAAATCACAAAAGTCAATAATGACAATGTTAATAGGTAGAAGAAGAGTCGGAAAAACCACTCTTGCTTTACAAAACTATTCAAATGAAAAGGTTTTATACTTTTTTGTTTCTAAAAAAAATGAACAACTGCTTTGTGAAGAATTTTGTAATGAGATAGTTGATAAATTAGAGGTTAAAATTTTTGGTAAATTATCAAAATTTGAAGAACTTTTTGCATTTATATTAGAACTTGGTAAAACAAAATCATTTACACTTATAATTGATGAATTTCAAGAATTTTTTAGAATCAATGAATCAATATATTCATCTATACAAAAACTATGGG
The DNA here is from genome assembly GCA_964384195.1 of uncultured Aliarcobacter sp. GTDB lineage: Bacteria > Campylobacterota > Campylobacteria > Campylobacterales > Arcobacteraceae > Aliarcobacter. The sequence continues at coordinate 11,363 of CAYLKG010000045.1, forward strand.
ATTTAAATAAAGATAAAACTAATATTCATCTTATAACTTGTGGTTCTGTTTACTCACTAATGAAAAAAATCTATGAAGATAATAAAGAACCTCTATTTGGAAGATGTGATTTTAAAATAGATTTAAAACCTTTAAAAGTAAGTGTATTAAAAGATATTTTAAAAGATTACAACTCATATTCAAATGAAAACTTACTTGATTTTTATTTGCTAACTGGTGGTGTTGCAAAATATATTGAACTATTCATTTTAAACAATAGTTTCAATTTAAAATCAATGATAGATACAATAATTGATCCAAACTCAATATTTTTAGAAGAGGGAAAAAATAGACTTATTGAAGAGTTTGGAAAAGAGTATGGAACATATTTTTCAATTCTTGCTCTAATCTCTGATTCTAAAACTTCAAGAAATGAAATAGAATCTATCTTAGAAAAAAATATTTCAGGACATCTCGCACGTCTTGAAAATGACTATAACATCATAAAATCAATTAAACCAATAAATGCAAAACCAAACTCAAAAGTGCAAAAATATGAGATAGTAGATAATTTTTTAGCCTTTTGGTTTAGATTTATTTTTAAATACCAATCACTAATTGAAGCTGAAAACTTTGATAGATTAAAAGATATTATATATAGAGATATTTCAACTTTCAAAGGAAAATTCCTAGAAAAACTTTTTGTGGAACTTTTAAAAGAAAAACAAACTTTTACTTCTATTGGTTCATATTGGGAACGAAATAATCAAAACGAAATAGATATAGTTGCTATTGATGATATTGATAAAAAAGTTTTGATTTGTGAAGTAAAACTAAGTGAAAAACGATTAGATTATAATGCTTTAGTTTTGAAATCTCAAAAATTAGTTCAAGAATACAAAGGTTATGAGATTGAATATAGTCTTTTATCGATGAAAGATATTTAAAATTATATTACTCAACTTTCGCACATAGAAAATGATAAATTTTTTATATAAAATCTTTACTAAATTCCATAAATAGGTACATTTAGATACAATACCATTACCATAGTTAAGTTAGAATTTTTGTGTCCTATAAAGTGTTGACAGATCAATAATAAACTAGTAAGATTATTTAAAAACAATATTTATTAATAAATTCTACAAAAGTATAATTTTAAAATATTTATCAACTCATTTTATATAAAATAACACAAAAGTATAATTTTAAAGTTATAATTAATAAATCTCTTAATAAAATACACAAAAGTATAATTATATATCAAATATCTTTTCTAGGAATTACAATGGCAAAAAATGTGAAAGTTTCTCCGGAGCCAAACAGCAATATTATTTTAGACGTTAAAGATTTTGGGAAACACTTAAAATATAGAAGAACAAGTCAAGGTTTGACTTTAATTGAAGCTTCACAGCTTTGTAATATTAATGTCACAACACTAATTAGGCTAGAAAAAGGCTCTGAAGGTGTTAGACTATCAACCGCTTTATATGTAGCAAAAATGTTTGGATTAAAACTAATATTGGAATAATAAATGACACAATTGAATATTTTTTATGATAAAAATGAAGTTGCAGTACTAAAATATGAGCCAACTGATGATAGTTTTTCTCTTGAATATAATGAGACTTGGAAAATTAATGGTTTTGAACTATCACCGCATATGAAATTTGATTCTGTAATAACAAGTACTGTAATTAAAAATTTTATAGAAAATTTATTACCAGAAGGAAAAGGTAGAGAAATATTAACTACTATGTATCATATTTCTAAGAATAATCTATTTGCTTTTATTCAATTGATTGGCAAAGATACAGCAGGTGCATTAACTTTTAGTTTAGAAAATAAAACTTTGGATACAAGTTTTAGAGAAATTTCAAATACAGAATTGATCAATAGAATAAAAAATAGAAAAAATATACCTATAGCTATTTGGGATGGAAATGTACGATTAAGTATTGCAGGAGTTCAAGATAAATTACCAATTACAATTCTTGATGGAAAATATGGATTTGCACAAGGTAACCTAGCATCAACTCATATTTTAAAATTTGAATCTAATAATGATAATTTAGTTCTTAATGAATATTTATCACTAAAATTAGCGTCATACGCTGGATTAAAAATACCAAATATTCAAATAGTAAATTTTGATAGTGAAGTTGTACTTCAGATTGAAAGATTTGATAGGGAATTCATATCTAATGACAAAATTCTTAGAAAACATATTATAGATGGTTGCCAAGCTTTAAATTTAAATGTAATGCATAAATATGAAAGAGCTTTTGGAAAAGAGTTAAAAGATTATAAAGAAGGTGTATCTTTTAAAAAAATATTTACCTTAATTGAACAATGTTCTTCTCCTATAATTGCAAAAAAAAATATTATTACTTGGATAATTGTTAATTTATGTTTAGGAAACAGCGATGCTCATGGAAAAAATATTTCGTTTTTTATTGATAAAAATAAAATGGAATTAACTCCATTTTATGATATTTTAAATATTGAAATTTATGAAAATAAATATGATACAGATTTCGCAATGAGTATTGATGAAGCTTATAGTATAAATGAGCTAGGAAGTTACCAAATAATAGAATTTTGTAAAGATTTAAATATTAATTTAAAGGGATTTATAAAAGAGTTTAACAGAGTATCAATGGCAATCAATAAGGCTTTAAATGATGATATTCTAACAGATGTTGTAAATTCTGAAAATAAAGATTTTTATAAAAAATATAAAAAAGATGTTCAAGATAGAATTGCAAGATTAATACATAAATTTGAATATTGTTTGGAATATGAGTAAAAAAGAGAATTTTTTTATTTTAATACTGTGATTCCATTTCGCAATCGGGAATCAAATTTTAGTTAATTTTGAAAATAATTTCCCCATTCTTCAATTAAAAATTGATTATCCTCTATGATTTTGATATAGTTATTTTTGTATACTCACATGCCCACCAATCACAATATTCAATATTTATTATAATTCAGAAAAGATAAAAAATTTTCCAAATATACGTAAATAATATACATATTTTATATAAAATATGTAATAATACGCAGATAATAGTATATATGGAGCAACAATGGTAATTGTAAAAGCATGGGATAAAGAAGTAGGACAGCTTGTTGATAATAAAAAAGGTTCTATTTTATTCAAATATTCAGATGAGAACCTTTTAGAATTTTCTCCTATTAAAATGCGGATAGGAAATAGAAGTGTACATAATTTTAGTCATATTAAATATCAATATGGTTTACCTGGTCTTATAAGTGATAATTTACCAGGTAGATATGGTATGGAATATATGGATAGATTTTTATTTGAACATTTAAGAAGAAAGCCTACTATACTTGAAAGACTAAAATTTTTAGGAACTCACACTATTGGTGCTTTAGAGTTTCATCCATCAGAGTACGATACAAATGAGTATAAAGATATACTAAGTATTTCTAATTTATATAAAGAATCTAAAAATTTATTAGATAAAGAGAATAAAGAACTTAATAATTCACAAGCAGCTTTAAAAACATTAATTGCAGTTTCAAATTCTGTAGGTGGTGGAGCAAGAGCAAAAGCAACTGTTGGTTTTAATAAAAAAGATAACACTATTAGTCTATTACGAAAACAAGATGAATTTCCAGAAGGATATTTACCTGTAATAATAAAATATGATGATAAAGATATCTCTATGTATCCTATGCTAGATAGGAAATTTAAAGATGCGTCTATACCTACAAAGTTAGAATATATATATTATTTATTTGCTAAACAATTAGATATAACAATGAGTGAGTGCCAACTACTAGTTTGCGAAGGACATACTCACTTCTTAACTTATAGATTTGATAGAATAAAAGATCAAAGATTTCATATGCACTCATTTGCTGGTTTAATGCATATTGATCCAGCAGATACAACAAATGATTATATTGACCTTTTAAGATGTGCTATTAAATTAAACATATCAAGTTCACAAATAGAACAAATTGTAAAACTAATGCTATTTAATGCAATTTTTGGAAATAAAGATGATCATGCAGCTAATTTTTCATTTCTTATGAATAATATTGGAAAATGGGCTTTTGCTCCTGCGTATGATTTAACATATTCGAGTAATGGCTATCACCAGATGTATGTAGGTGTTAATGTCCTAAATAGAATGTCATGCAATAAATTATATGAGATACTTAAACCTTTTAATATTACAGAGACTTTTCTAAAAGAGAACATCAAAAAAATGATAGATTTAAAGCATTCTCAACTAGTTAAAACATTTTCACAATACGATATGCCAGTAAGTTTTGCAGAACATATACTTGCAGATACAAAACTTGTAGATGAGCTTTTTACTAAAGGAGTTTAAAATGACAGAATTAGATTTCAGCTTAGCAACAACAGAAGAGATATTAAAAGAGTTGGGCAAAAGAGCAAAAGAAAAGAGAAAAAGAGAAATTGATTATTTTGGTAGCCAAAAAGATTTTGCTAAACATATAGGTATGACAAATAGAAGATATCAAGAATTTGAAATAAGCGGAAGGATAACTTTAGAAAAATTCATTGATGTTTTAAGAGGACTAGAAGTATTAGAAGATATCCAAGAACTATTAAATAAAAAAGATGAAGACTTTTTTAATAAAAAAAGAAATGTTAAAGAAATGGCTTTACCAAAAAAAGATACAAAATCTAGTGATGTTAAACAAAAAAACGATATTGATGTCCACATTCCGAACGTGTTTGAATAATATTATTTTCAAATATTGATCTGTCTAAGAGCAATTCATCCCACTAATAAATTAGTGAGCATTTTTGCTTGAAGGTACTAAAAAAAGGTGTTTAGCTATTATTTTGGATTTTTAACAACAACCTCGAGAAATCCCATTGGTCTTTAGCCGATGGGATGAATCGAATAGTTAGCCTTGATTTGTAATGTAATTTCTTATGGTTTCAAGACTCGCTTCTCCAACACTACACACAAAATATCCATCACTTTTAAAAAGTTTTTTCTTTCCAAAAGTGCTTTTGTAAGTAATTACTATATTTTCCCCAAATTCTATAGGTAGTTATTGACTTAATACGATTAACAATAGAAGATATACTAACTTTTGGGATATATTGTATCATTATATGAATATGGTCTATTGCAAAAATCGGAAACACTGTTCAAGTATTCCGATATATGCAGTCTATATCTGATTCCATCTTGATAATATTAAAATCACTTTTTGATTCTATCTCATAGATTATATTTTTGATTTCCTCTTTTATGTTTTCTATTAATAATCTCTTTCTATATTTGCACCAATATAAGATGAACTTTCAAATTGTGTTTTGCTCTATTGGTAGTTTCAAATCCATATAATTTTCTTTTATTTTTTCTCAAATCTCATACAAAAATATACAATTCAAGAAAAGACTATTTACATAAAATATCAAATGAGA
>CAYLKG010000046.1:0-16269 GCA_964384195.1 uncultured Aliarcobacter sp.
AGCCGTAGGCGGCGGATTTACAGTCCGCAGGATTTGACCACTCTCCAACCTCACCGTTGAAAATTATTGTTCTGGTCAAGCGCTGTTTTCTAAACTTACGCAAGACAAAATGGAGCTGGTGAAGGGAGTCGAACCCCCGACCTGCTGATTACAAATCAGCTGCTCTAGCCAACTGAGCTACACCAGCACCAAGATTACAAAATGGTGGTTCGAGACAGAATCGAACTGTCGACACAAGGATTTTCAATCCTTTGCTCTACCGACTGAGCTATCGAACCTACGCAAATTGGAGTGCAATTATATTGATATTAATATTAATATCAACTTAAATTTTTTACAAATTTCTTAAATTCATCTCCTCTATGAGCATAAGATTTAAATTGATCTAAAGATGCAGCAGAAGGCGATAAAATTCCAATACTGGCCTCATTTAAATTCTTATCTATACTTTTTACAGCCTTCTCTAAAAACTCGCATTCAACAACATTTATATTATATTCTTTGCAATAATTTACTATTCTTTTCATATTAGATCCTATTGCGTAAACAACTATATCTAAACTTTTTATATTTTCAAAAAGAGGTACCAAACTAGCACCTTTATCATCTCCTCCAAGTATAATATGTATGTTTTTATCAAAATATGGTACCAATGCATTTATTGTTGCATCATAATTTGTTGCCTTACTATCATCTATCCATAACCTATTCTTAGCATCTCTAAACTCTTCTACTTTATGTTTGTCTATTTTATAAGAGTTAATTAAATCATAATCTATATCATCAAAAACTATTTTTCTTGCTATAACTGCCATAATAGCATCTAATAAAAAGGGCTCATTAAATTTTATTTTACATTTATCTATTTTAAAATAATTACACAAATCATCACTTGAGTTATAATAAACAACATGAGCATTTGTTTTAAAATCTTTAAATTCATATGGAATTATCGCTATATCATTTTCATTCATATTTTCTAGAGGTTTTAATTTTGCTTTTTGATACTCAAAAAAACTACCATGCCAAGTTATATGATCTTCAGTTATTGGCAAAAGAATATAAATATTTGGTTTTGCTGTTTTTGTGTAATGAAGTGTAAAAGATGATGTTTCAAGTATCCATATCTTTTTATTAGAATCCAATCCACTTAATGGCACTCCAATGTTTCCACCATAACAAGAATCATATTTCTCTAATAAATGTTGGCACATTTGAGTTGTTGTAGTTTTTCCATTAGTTCCTGATATCCAAATAGAAAAAGGCATTTCATCATAAAATAAATCATAATCACTAGAAATATTTTTAGAATTTAAAACTAATTTATTGTGAGGTGGAATTCCAGGACTTACTATTGTTAAATTGTTTGAATCTTTGTCAAAAATATCAAAATCACTATCATCAAAAAGTCTAGCATTTGCAAATCTTTTTTTTAACGCTTGAGCTGTTTTACCTTTTCCCAAAATTCTTAAATTTTCAATATTTTTCATAATTTATCTCAACTTTAAACTTGATAATGCAATAAGATTTGCCATAAATGATATTATCCAAAAACGAACAATAATCTTATTTTCTTTCCAACCTTTTTGTTCAAAATGGTGATGGATTGGGGCCATAAGGAAAACTCTTTTTTGTCTCAATTTATAAGAACCTACTTGAAGCATAACTGAAACTGTTTCAAGTACAAAAATAAATCCAACCGCTAGAAGAAGAAGTTCTGACTTAGAAACAATTGCTAAATATCCCATAAAAGCACCTAGTGGCAAAGAACCACTATCCCCCATGAAAACCTCAGCAGGATAAGCATTAAACCATAAAAATCCAATAAGTGCTCCACAAATAGCAGCCCCCATAATAGCTAATTCTCCAGCCATATTAATGCTTGGCATCAATAAATAATTAGCAAAGCCTATATGTCCAACAACATATACTAAAATTGAAAGAGTTGTAAATGCTAAAATTGATGGAACTGTGGCTAAACCATCAAGTCCATCTGTAAGATTAACTGCATTTGATGATCCTACAATAACAAACATCCAAAAAACTATTGCAAAAACTCCCATCTCAAAAATAGGATATTTATAAAATGGTGTATACAAATCACTTGTATGACCCAAATAGTAGAGTAATACTCCAATGATTCCAGCACTCAAGAACTGAAGTAATAACTTCATTCTAGCACTTAATCCTGCACTATTTTTTGCTTTTGAAATTTTCCTATAATCATCTTGTATACCTATTAAAGAAAAAAGTGCTAGGGTTAAAAGTCCACCAACAACATAAAAATTGTTTAATTTTGCTGTTAATATAGTTGCAATTATTGTTGAAAAAATAAACACAACTCCCCCCATAGTTGGTGTTCCAGCTTTTATTTTATGAGCTTCAGGTGCCAATTCATATATAGGCTGAGAAGCCTTTTTTGCTCTTGCCCATTTTATAAATTTTGGCATTAAATATATTGTTAATATAAAAGCTAAAAAAAAGCTAATTCCCGCACGAACCGAAATATATTGAAAGATATTGATTTCTAAATGTCTATAGAGCCAGTAAAACAAAATTAAACCTTGGTTTTGATATAATGTCCACGATTATAATATATTAAATATTTTAAAAGGTTTAAGTAGATGAGTAATAAAACGGTATTAATTATAACAGATGGTATTGGACATAATAGTTCAAATAATTTCAATGCATTTTGCAATGCTAAAAAACCAACATATGATTACCTTTTTTCAAATGTTCCATATAGCCTGATTCATACATATGGAGAATATGTAGGATTACCTGAAAATCAAATGGGTAATAGTGAAGTTGGGCATATGACTATTGGAGCAGGAAGAGTTTTATACCAAGATTTAGTAAAAATTCACCTATCAATAAAAAATGATACCTTAAAAGATAATCAAATTGTAAAAAGTTGTATTGAAAAATCAAATTCTATTCATCTTATAGGGTTAGTAAGTGATGGTGGAGTTCACTCTCATATAGACCATATAATAGCTCTAGCAAAAATTTCAGAAAAATTTGGAAAAAAAGCTTGGATACATATAATAACTGATGGAAGAGACGTAGCACCCGATTGTACAAAAATTTATGTTCAACAAATAATTAATATTTGTAATGATAATATTAAAATTGCATCAATTGGTGGAAGATATTATGGAATGGATAGAGATAATAGATGGGATAGAGTTGAAAAAGCCTATCAAGCTATTGTTAATTGCCAACCTTCTACTTCACAAAATGTATTAGATTTTATCGATTCTTCATATAAAGAAGAAATTTTTGATGAGTTTATTATTCCAACTTCTTTTGAGGGCTACGATGGAGTAAAAGAGAATGATGGAATAATTTTTTGTAATTTCAGAAGTGATAGAGCAAGAGAGCTTTCTAGTGTTTTTGCAAAAGAAGATTTCAAAGAATTTTCTACAAAAAAATTAAAATTAAATCTAGCAAGTATGACTCAATATGATAAAAATGTAAAAATTCCTGTAATTTTTCCAAAAGATAATCCTACAAATACATTATCAGAAGTTATATCAAAAGCAGGATTGACTCAACTACATACTGCTGAAACTGAAAAGTATGCTCATGTTACATTTTTCTTTAACGGTGGAATTGAAGAACCTTTTTTAAATGAAACTAGAGTTTTAATTCCTTCTCCAAATGTTGCAACTTATGATTTACAACCTCAAATGTCTGCTCCTGAAGTTGGAAATGCCGTAAGAACTGCAATGAAAAATAGAACTGATTTTATAGTTGTAAACTTTGCAAATGGTGATATGGTTGGTCATACAGGAGTTTATGAAGCCGCAATTAAAGCTGTCGAAGCTGTTGATTTTGAATTATGGCTTATTTTAGAAGAGGCAAAAAAATCAGGTTATAATATTGTATTAACATCTGATCATGGAAATTGTGAAATGATGAAAGATAAAGATGGAAACATATTAACAAATCATACAGTTGGAGATGTTTACTGCTTTGTTATTGCCCCAAATGTAGAAAAAGTAAAAGAAGGTAGTTTAAATAACCTAGCTGCTACAGTATTAAAACTTATGGGTCTTAAAATTCCAAAAGAGATGGATGAACCACTGATTTGATAAATATAAAAGAGTTAAAAATTAGTTCAAACAATAAAACATTAGTTGATATTGGATTTACTATAAATAATTCACTAGCTTTAATTGGAGAGAGCGGGAGTGGAAAATCGCTAACTTTAAAAGCAATTTTAAACCTACTTCCAAACTCTTTATATATAAAAAAAGATATAGAAAGTGAGTTTGAATTAGGATTTAATACTATCGGATTTATTCCACAAAATCCATTTACATCTTTATCTCAAATGACAAAAATAAAAAATCAAATATTTTGTAGCCAAGAAAAGAAGATAGAAACTTTTACTCTTTTAAATCTTCCTTTAGATATTTTAAATAAATACCCATCTCAAATAAGTGGAGGTCAAATCCAAAGAGTTGTTATTGCTATTGCAATTAGTCGAGACATTAAACTACTTTTATTAGACGAACCAACAACAGCACTTGATTTTGAGAATAAAATAAATATAATTAAAATAATAAAAGAATTACAAAACACTCTTGACATAAAAATACTTTTTGTTACACATGATATTGAATCTATTAAAGATATTTGCGAGGATACGGTGATTATAAAAAGTGGTAAAATTATTGAATTTGGTAAAACTGATATTATTTTAAACAAACCAACTCATGAATATACAAAAAAACTTTTAGACTCAAACTTTAAAAACAAAAAATTTAGGACTTAACATATGATGAAATTCTTTATAAAACTCTTTTTTTATTTATCAATTATAGTTGGTATTTTAGCTGCTGTTTATTTATATGATTTATATGAAGAGATAAAAAATGATATAGATAGTGTTGTTAATTATCAGCCTAAGCAAAGTACTCAATTTTTTGATAGAAATGGAAAGCTTTTGGCAAATACTTTCAAAGATGAAAATAGAGAATATGTAAAATATGATGATATTCCAGCACGTGTTATTGAAAGCTTAGTCGCTATTGAAGATACTCAATTTTTCGAACACTTTGGAATTAATCCTGATGCAATAAGCAGGGCTTTAATTAAAAATATAAAATCAGGTGGATACAGCGAAGGAGCTAGTACTTTAACTCAGCAGTTAATAAAAGTTTTAGTTCTAAGCAGAGAAAAAAAGATTATAAGAAAAGTTAAAGAAGCCCTACTTGCAATAAGACTTGAAACTATTTTAACAAAAGAAGAGATACTAGAGAGATATTTAAATCATGTATATTTTGGACATAGTTATTATGGAATTAAAACAGCCGCAAAAGGATATTTTAAAAAAGAGTTATATGAACTTAGTTTAAAAGAGATTGCTATTTTAGTGGGACTTCCAAGGGCTCCTAGTTTTTATGACCCTACAAAAAATCTAGAAGTATCTCTAGCAAGAGCAAATCAAGTAATTACAAGACTTGATAATTTAGGTTGGATTAGTAATGAACAGTATGAAAAATCAATAAATGAAAAACCTGTGATTTTTAATCAAACTTTAACTCAAAATGTTGCTCCTTATGCTGTTGATTATGCAATAAATCAGTTATCAAATGATTTTCCTGAAATATTATCAGGTGGATATAAAGTATTTCTGACAATCGATTTAGAAGCTCAAGAAATAGCAAATGAAGCAATTAGAAAATCTTATGAAGATTCTAAAAAAAGAGATTTTGATATAAGACAAAACTCAAAAAATCCTATAAATGATGCATACACTAAAGAGTTGAATGCTGCAATGATAACACTTGAAAATAGTACAGGTAAAATTTTGGCTCTTGTAGGAGGAGTTGATTATCAAATTTCGGTATTTAATAGGGCTTTTCAATCTATTAGACAAGCAGGAAGTGCAATAAAGCCATTTTTATATCAAATTGCTTTAGATGAAGGATATAATCCAGCAAGCCAACTATTTGATATTAGTAGAACATATACATACACTGTTGATGGTGTTCAGAAAAAATGGCAACCAAAAAATTCTGGTGGTAATTTCCAAGGAATAGTTAGTTTTAGAGACTCTTTAACTCACTCTAGAAATCTTTCAACTCTTAATTTAGTTACAGATTTAGGAATTGGAAAAGTTGCAAGTGAATTAAAAAGATACGGGTTTAAAAATGTAAACCAAGATTTATCACTAGCTTTGGGTTCAATGAATTTATCTTTGATTGAATTTTCTCAAGCTTATACTGTTTTATCAAATAATGGAACAATGGTTAAACCCTATATTGTAGAGCAAATTATTGATAAAGATGGTAATACAACAACATTTGAAACAGAAAAAGTAGAAATTACTACTCCTGAACAAACATATATTACAACATCAATTTTACAAGATGTTATTACAAAAGGAACAGGAAAAAGAGCAGCTGTGGCGGGAATTGAACTTGCTGGAAAAACTGGAACAACAAACGAAAATGTTGATGCTTGGTTTTGTGGCTACTCTCCAACTATTCAAACTATTGTTTGGTTTGGAAATGATGATAACACTCCAATGAGAAGAGCTGAAATGGGTGGAACAATAGCAGCTCCTGCATTCTCGTATTTTTATAAAAAATATCTTGAAATTCATCCTGAAATTCAAAGAAAATTCACAAAACCTGATAATGTTTATTCAGGAGAAATCTCAGGGAAAACTGAGTTTTATACAGATAAATCTCCTCTTCCAGATCTTGATACCCAAATAAATATTCAACAATCAGAATCAAATCCTGATTCTATGGAATTTTAATACATAACAATATTTTAGGACTTTTATAAAGTCCTTCTTATAAAAATATTTATGTTTAATGCATAAAAAATAAATTGAAATAATACGAAAATGATTTTCGAAAATGATTTAAAGAAGATTCAAAATTTAGAAAGGGAAATTAAAAAATCCCATTTCCAAAATTAGCAAGAATACATAGTTTTAAACTCAAACGGTGTAGGTCTTGCTTCATAAGGCCAAACTTGAGTAGAAAACTTATAATGTTGATATGTATCTATCATTTTTTTAGTAAATACTGGTTTTAAAAACTGATTATCTCTAATTAAAGCTTCTAATGAACCTCTTAGAGTATGAGGCATTTGAGGAATATCTCTTTCTCTAATTTCATCTAAAGTTAATTCATATAAATCATCATCCATAGGACCTATTGGTTCATATTTATTTTTAATACCGTCTAATCCTGCCATAAGCATAGCTGAAAATGCTAAATAAGGGCAAGCTGTAGAATCTGGAAATCTCATCTCTACTCTTGTTGATTTTTCACCTGCCCCATAAGGAATTCTGCAAGATGCACTTCTATTTTGAGAAGAATAAGTCAAAATTGAAGGTGCTTCAAATCCTGGGATCAATCTTTTATAAGAGTTTGTTGAAGGATTAGTAAATGCAGCTAATGCTCTTGCATGTTTAAAAATTCCACCAATATACCATCTTGCAATATCACTTAAATTTCCATATTCACCTTGTTTATAAAAAAGGTTTTTACCATTTTTCCAAATAGATTGATGTACATGCATTCCACTTCCATTATCTCCATAAAGAGGTTTTGGCATAAATGTTGCACTTTTACCATTTAAATGAGCTACCATTTTAATAACATATTTTAGTTTTTGTACATTATCACTTGCTTCAATTAAATCTCCGTAAACTATACCAATTTCGTGTTGACCTTGTGCAACTTCATGGTGTCCAAGTACTACTTCAAGCCCTACTTGTTCTAAAACATGCATCATTTCAGCTCTAATATCAACTCCATTATCAATTGGAGCTACAGGAAAATATCCACCTTTTAATCTTGCTCTATGACCAATATTGCCACCTTCGTAGTTTTTTGCATCATTCCACTCACCGTCTTCACAATCAACTCTAAAATAAGATTCATTTACACTATCTATTATTTTAACATCATCAAAAATGAAGAACTCATTTTCTGGTCCAAAATAAGCAACATCTCCAAGATTTGCTTCTTCTAAATGTTCTACTGCTTTTTTGGCAATAGACCTTGGACATTTTTCATACATTTGATTTTCATAAATATCATAAACATCACAGATTACAATAATTGTACTATCAGCTGTAAATGGGTCTAAAAAAGCAGTAGGAACATCTGGTTTTAATATCATATCTGATTTGTGAATTGGCTGCCAAGCATCAATAGATGAACCATCAAAAGGCATACCATTCGCTAATAAATCAGCATTTATTGCTTTGAAATTATATGTCACGTGATGCCACGTACCTTTTAAATCTGTAAATCTAAAATCTACAAATTTTACTTCATTATCCTTACAAAAGGCAAAAAATTCTTCTATACTGTTTACAAACTTTCCCATTATTTAACTCCAAAAATTTTAAGCTAAGATTTTATCTAAATTTTCAAAAAAACTACATAAAGCAAAATTTATCTAAAAATCCACCAATTCTCTATCTCTATTTTCAAAAGTCATACACTTATAAAAACCTATTTCTTTTGCAAGATTTATAGAATCTTCAAATCCAAATCCTATATGTTCAACACTATGTGCATCTGAGCCAAAAGTTATCTCTATTCCTAAACTATAAGCCTCTTCTAAAAGCTGTCTTGATGGATATGTTTCGCTTATTGGTTTTCTAAGTCCTGCTGGATTTATTTCAAGCACCATATTTGACTTTTTTATTTCTTTTAATGCTTCTTTAGCAATTATTCTAATATCTTTTTTAGGTAAAAATCTAAACACCTTAATTAAATCTAAATGTCCAACAATATCAAAACTATTTGTTTTTGCCATAGATTTTATTGCATCAAAATAATCAGTCCAAACCTTATCTATATCAACACTAGCATAAACACCTATAAACTCTGGATTATCAAAACCCCATAGCTCATTTTTATTTTGTAGAAAATGAACAGAACCAATTAGATAATCAACTTTTGAATTTAAAATTTCCTCAAGAACATATCCGTTTAAATAATCAACTTCGTATGCTAAAAGAACTTTTATTTTATCTTTATATTTCTCTTTTGCATCATTTATCCACTTTTCGTATGTCGCTTTTTCTTCAAGTTTCATTCTATATTTAGGATCATAATTCATTGGAGCATGGCAAGAAAATCCATATTCATTTATTCCCAATTCTATGGCTTTTTCTATATACTCATCAACACTTCCTGTTGCATGATTACAAAGTACTGTGTGATTATGTAAATCAACTCTTTTTTTTATCATGCCAAAATTCCTGCTCCATCTATATTTTGACTTCTATCTTTCGCATAGATTCTTTTAGCATTTTTAATATCATACTTCCATATAGGAGCATTTTTTTTAAAATCTTCAACAAACAAATCAATTAATTCAAGAGCAACTCTTCTTTGCGGGCTACAAACTCCTGCTATATATGAACTTGTATGATTTAAAACATCTCCTTGACTATGTGCCAAAAAAACTATTGCATTTCGTTCTTTTGCTCTATCTTGCCAAGAAGAAAACCAATTTTTTAGAATTGGTTCATAAAGATCAAAAGATAAGCCATCTATTTGATTCTCATCTCTAATTATTCCAACAAAAGTTATAAATGCACCATAATTAAGATTTTTGTATTTATTATACCAAGCATTATGGATTTTCTCAACTTCTAAAGAACCATTATGAATTTGTAAATCTTCACTATACAAATCAACCTCCACAAACAGGTGGAAGTAAACTTACTTTATCACCACTTTTTAATTCAAAATCTTTTGATGATACTAAAGTATCATTTACAGCAACAGCACAAGAAGCCAACCAAGACGAAACATCAACATCATCTTGTAAGATTGTAGAAAGTTCTTTTAAGTTTTTTATATCTAAATTCATATCATCTTTATTTATTGGACCTAAAAACTCAATTTTTACCATTTTTAACCCTCTCTTATTATTTTTATATTATTATATCGACTTTATTTTAAAAGAAATAAAGGCTTTCAATTATGATTTTCTCAAAAATAGATTTTATAAATTTGTTACCTTTTCATATTTATATCAAAAAAAATATAAAATCAAACCAACTTAAATCAAGTATTGAGTATAAGAAATCATATCCTTCAGTTATTACCAATAATTTTAAAAAAAGAAAAATACACAGCGCTTTTATTTCATCAATTGGTTCAAGAAATGAAAAACATTTAGATTTTGGAATAATTGCTAGAAATCAAGTTGATTCAGTTTTAATGTTACCTAATAAAAAACCAAAAGATGATTTTCAATCAAAAACTTCTAATGCATTAGCAAAAGTTTTAGACTTAAAAGGTGAAGTTATTATTGGAGATAAGGCTTTGAAATTTTTTATTGAAAATAAAAATAATAAAGATGTGAAGATAATAGACCTAGCAAAATTTTGGCAAATTAAATATAAACTTCCATTTGTATTTGCAGTTTTGTGCTATAACAAATATGAGAATAGATTAAAACAAATTACAAAAAATTTTGATAAAAAAAAGATAAAAGTCCCACAATATATTTTAGAACAATATTCAAACAGAAGTGGTATATCAAAAAAAGATATTTTAGAATATTTAAAAAAAATAGATTATGATATTGGCTATAAAGAAAAAAGAGCTTTAAAACTATTTTTAAAATTAACAAAAGAAAAGGGGATCATTTGAGTATATTAGATGCTATTTATTTAGGAATTATTGAGGGATTAACAGAGTTTATTCCCGTTTCATCAACAGGTCATTTAATAGCCTTGAGCAAGTTTTTAGGAATTGAACAAAATAACGTAAACAAAGCTTTTGAGATAATCATACAATTTGCTGCTATTATGGCTTTAGTATTTGTTTATCCATCAAAATTTACATTTAAACATATTAATCTTTGGCTGAAAATAGCATTGGCATTTATACCTCTTGGAATAATAGGATTTTTATTTGCAAAACAAATAAAAGCCATGTTTAGTATAGAAATTGTTGCTTGGATGTTTATTATTGGAGGAATTATTTTTTTAGTTGTAGAAAAATTTTACAATGAAACAGAAAAACACATAGATGATGTTGAAAAAGTAAGTTACAAACAAGCTTTTTATATAGGAATAGCTCAAGTTTTTGCATTAATTCCAGGAACAAGTCGTGCAGGGGCTAGTATAATTGGAGCTATGCTTGTAGGACTAAATAGAAAAACAAGTGCAGAGTTTTCATTTCTTTTAGCAGTTCCTGTTATGTGTGCTACAACTTTTTATGATGTTTATAAACACCATGCAGAGATTTTACAAGATGGAAATTTTTTAAATCTTACTATTGGATTTATAGTGTCTTTTACTGTTGCTCTTATAGTAATTAAACTATTCTTGAAATTTTTAGAAAAATTTACTTTCGTAGCCTTTGGAATATATAGAATATTATTTGGTATTTTACTTCTTGCAATGTTCTAAGATATCATCAACTATTTTTTCTATAGCTTTTGGTTTAATAAATTCTCTTAAACCGAGGCTAATTTCTTGTAAATTTACATTTTCAATAATTTTAAAAAACTCATTTTCATCTAAATCGTCTTCATTTTGTAAAAAACAAAGTTTTTTATCTAAAAGTAATTTTGCATTGAAATATTGATGATTTGAAGCTGCATATTTAAAGGGTATAAAAAAAGTTGGAAGATTAATTGCGCAAAGCTCAAAAAGTGTAGATGCACCTGCACGACTTACACAAAAATCAGCTTCATTCATTTTTTGCATAATATCTTTTGTAAAATCAAAAATATCTGCATTAATATTCAACTTTTCATACTCTGCTTTTACTCTTTCATAGTCATTTTTTCCAGCTTGATGAATAATTTTTATATCCATCCCTTTTAATTTTGGAGCAAGTTTTAAGGCAAAATTATTTATAGCAACAGCTCCTTGAGAACCACCAAAAAAAGCAATAGTTTTAATACTAGTTCTTATCCTTCCATTTTCAAAAAAAATATCTTTTACAGGATAATCTTTTATTTTAGATTTGCTATGAAATGATGAATAAAAACTTGTAGCAAACTTAATTGTTTTTTTATTTAATGTACCCATAACTGAATTTTGTTCATGAATAAAAAACTTATAATCTGTTTTTAATATTGCAGCAAAAGATGTTGCTGCTGCTGAAAAGCCACCAACAGAAACTACTGCTTTTACATCATATTTTTTTAATATTTTCAAACTTTCATAAGTTTTTTTTAAAATATTTAATAAAGAAAATAATTTACCTAAACCCTTTTTATTTACAACACCACTCGTTTCTAAAAAAATAGCATCTTTCAATCTTTTATCATTTTCAAACCAAGATTTATCTTGACCTGAAGTAGAACCAATATAAACTACATCAAATCCTCTTTTTAGAAATTCATCAATAAAAACATCAGCAATTTTTAAATGTCCACCAGTTCCACCACCAGTTACCACAATAATATTAGACATTTTTCCCCTTAAAATCAGCTCTTATTGTTCTACTAATAGATAAAACAAGACCAATAGCTATAGACATAGCAAGCATCGAAGATCCACCATATGATAAAAATGGTACAGCAATTCCTTTTATTGGAATCATTCCTGAAATCCCATATGAGTTTATTACAAATGCAACAATTATCATTAATGCAACACTAACTGTAAAAAGATGATATATATTATTTTCAACTCTTCTACTTATTTTAAATATTCTCCAAATTATCATTAAAATAACAAAACAAATAAATCCCAAACCAAATAATCCTAATTCTTCAGTAATACCTGCTAAGACAAAGTCTGTGTGAACTTCAGATAAGAACCCAAGTTTTATATCGCCAAGTCCTATTCCTTGACCAAAAAAACCACCATTATTTATTGCTTTTAAAGAGTATGAAACCTGATAAGGTTCGGGTAAGTCATCAATTCTCAAATAAGTCTCAAATGTTGAAGGTAGTACTGATAAAATTCCATCTTGAACCATTGACCACCAAGAGTGAATCCTTTTAATTCTATGTGGAGCTGCAATAATCAAACCAACAACTCCAATAACAGCCAAACCACCCAATGCTAAAAATATCTTAAATGACCTATTTGCAAAAATGATCAAAACAACTAAAATAGCACCTAAAAGAACAACTTGACCTAAATCTTTTTGTAAAAAAGCGATTATAAATACTACTATCATAAAAAATAAAAAATATGGGGCTAGAAGAATTGTATCCCCAATAAGACCTTTTTTAGGTTGATTTAAAACTTTTCTATTAAATGACCAAGATATAAAATAGACAAATCCTATTTTGAAAAACTCAACAGGCGACAAAGAAAAACCAGGAAGCCTAATCCATCTATTTGCACCACCTGATTCAGTTACCAAAAAGCCTGGAAGAACTGGCATTACAACCATTAGAGCAAAAAAGAAAACAAAACAAAACATCCCGATTTTACCTAATATTTTTGCAGGATCTTTTTTTGATAAATACCACATTATTCCTATTGAAAGTACTCCAACAAAAAATTGTCTTAAGAAAAAATGATATCTTTCATAACCAAAAAATTCAACTGTATAAACAGTCAATGAATATGAAAAGATCATACTCATTATGACTAAAATAGACACCAAAATAAACAGTGAACAATCAGCTTGCGCTAGGATTGGTTTACTAATGTTTTGTTTAATATTGTTTTCGCTAAAATTCATATCTTATTATATAATATTATGGATAAATATGTCATCAAATAAAATCTTTGAAATTGATAATACTAAAAAAATTATAATACTTTTTATTTTCATTTTTCTTTTTGTATTGCTTCTTCTAACATCTATTTTCAGAACCGTAAATGATAAAAAACATACTACTTCATTAAAAGCTGAAAAAAAAGAACTTTCAGTAAGAGGAGATATTATAAGTGATGATAATTTTAAAATTTCATCATCAAAAAAGCTATATAGAGCTGAAATAGATACTAGGCATATTAGTCCTGAAAAAAAAGAACTTTTTTTAAACCTTTTTTCTGTATATAGTGGGATTGATTATAAAACTTTAAAAGAAAAGCTAATAGAAGGTGAAAAAACTCCTGGAAATTTAGTTTTATCATACAACATAAATTCTAGATCTGCAAAAAATTTAAAAGAATTAGACTTCAAACTTAGTCAATTAGGTGTTTTTACAGCGAGAATGGTTAATGGTTCAAAATTAGTTAAAAGATTGACAATTAGTGAAAGTGGAGAAAAAAGAGGTTTTGCATACGGAAACACACTGACTCCAGTTATTGGATATATTTCAAAATTTGAAGCTGAAAATGGAAAAACAAAAGTAAACGGAGTAAAAGGTTTAGAAAAATTTTATAATACTTACTTAAATAATGTTAAAGATGGAATTTTAAAAGGTCAAAGAGATGTTATAAATTATGTTAGTTTTGACAAAAATTCAGAAATGACACAAAGAGTTGATGGTGCCACTTTAAATCTAAATATTCCACTAAAATTACAAAAAAACAACGAGTCAACTCTAGATAATCACAAAAAGAAATTAAACGCAGATGAAATTATTGTTGCAATTATGGAAAATCGTACTGGAAAAATTTTAACGATGGCATCTTCAAATAGATTTAATCCAGAATCAATTAGACAAGAAGATATACCAAATCTAAATGTAAATGCAGTTGAGTATCAGTTTGAACCTGGTTCTGTTGTCAAACCAATATCAATATCTCTAGCAATGGATAAAGGACTTGTAAAAAAGAATGAAAGCTTTCCTGCATACAATAGTGGAGGGGGAAAAGGTGCTTATCCTATAGGAAGATTTACTATTAAAGATGATCATAAGTTTACTAAAAGCTATTTGTCACTTGATGATATAGTAATCTTTTCATCAAATATAGGAACTTTACAAATTGCTCAAAGATTAACCGGACCAGAATTTTTTGAAGGTATGAAAAAATTTGGGTTTGGTAGAAAAACTGGTATAGATTTACCTTTTGAAAAAAAAGGTCTAATGCCTAAAATCTGGCAATTTTCTGCAAATGATAAAGATAAAAGAGATAATATTTTTAAAGCTACAGTTTCATATGGTCAAGGTATGACATCAACATTTATTCAATTGATTAAATCATATTCAGTTTTTAACAATGAAGGTTTTATGGTAACTCCTAGAATAGTTGATCATATTACTTATGATAATCAACAATATAAACCTTTTGATGATAAACCTGAAAAAGTTATTTCGAAAGAAACTGCACTTGAAATGAAAAGAATGCTCGTAAAAACTGTTGAAGAAGGTACAGGAAGAAGTGCTAGAATACCTGGATTAGAAATTGGTGGAAAAACAGGAACTGCACAAATTGCAAGAGGTGGTAAATACCTTAAAAAATATATCTCATCATTTGTTGGATTTGTAAATGATGATAAAGGGAACTCTTACACTATTGGAGTAACAGTATTTAATCCAAATTCAACAGGAGTAAATTGGTATTATTATTATGCTTCACAATCAGCAGTTCCTGTATTTAAAGAGATTATACAAAACCTAGTAAAATTAAACTATTTGATACCTAAAGAAGGTATAATTAAATAAAAATCAAAAGGAAAAAAATGTTTAGATTAAAAAAAGATTTGAAAGAATATAACTACACAAATGAAGAGTTAGCAAAGTTTAAATATGCAAAATTTACCACAAGTAAAGGTGTAATTTGGGTTGAATTATTTAATCATGAAACTCCAAATACTGTTGCAAATTTTGCATCTTTAGCAAATGAAGGTTTTTATAATGGCTTAAATTTTCATAGGGTAATCGCTGGATTTATGGCTCAAGGAGGTTGTCCAGACGGAACTGGTGCTGGAGGTCCTGATTGGGCTATTAAATGTGAAATTGATGCACCTAAGCAAGTCCATAACAGAGGAAGTCTTTCAATGGCTCATGCTGGAAGAAATACTGGAGGAAGTCAATTTTTTATATGTTTTGTTCCATGTCCACACTTAGATAAAAATCATACTGTATTTGGAGAAATAAATCCAAAAGATGAAGAAAGCTTCAAAATTCTTGATACTATAAAACAAAATGATGAGATTATCTCTATAGAGATTTTAGAATCAAAATAAATGAAAATTTAGGGCTATTTTATGCCCTAAAACTTTTCTATTTCTACTATTAATCTTTCCTAATTTTATTAAGGTACAGTATCTAAAGGCAATTTTAAAAAATCAACTAATTCTATCTCTTTAGCATTAAATCAACATACGCTGACGTCTAAAAGATTTTAAATTAAGATATGTAAATAGCTATAGCAATAAATAAACAACGTAA
>CAYLKG010000047.1:0-16183 GCA_964384195.1 uncultured Aliarcobacter sp.
CTAATTTTATGTAACTTTTATAGGCTCTATTTTTATGTCAGGATTTGGGATTAAAAACAATCTCTGAGATGAGATATGCTAATAACGATTATTTTTGGATAAATGATTCAAATCCTAAAATGATTATGCATCCAATGAACCAAAAACTAAATGGGAAAGATTTAAGTACTTATGCAGATCCATACGGAACGAAACTTTTTGTTGAAATGGCAAAAATTGCAAATGTAAAATCTGAAGGTGGATTAGTAAAATATTACTGGGATAAACCAAATAAACCAAATGATCCAAAAGCAAAATTTTCTTATGTTCAAAAATTTGGACCATGGGATTGGATTATTGGAACAGGTGCTTATGTTGATGATATTGAAACACAAATTGCTGCTATGGAAGATAATACAAGAAAAGAGATAAATGTTATCATTTTCAGTATAGCTATATTTACTCTTATTTCAATAATCATTGCTTCAACTGTTTATAATTTATTTATAAAACACACTTTAATTAAACCTTTAGAAGATTTAGATGATGCTATTATTAAAATCAAAGATGGAGGTGGTGGAGCTGATCATATCGATAAAAAATCAAATGATGAGATTGGTAAGGTTGTAGATAGCTTTAATCTTTATATTGCTTCATTAAAACAATCACATATTGAAGATTCAAAAGTTATTGCTGATGTTGAACAAGTAATTGAAAAAGTAATAAATGGTTTTTATGTTTACAAAGTGGAACAAAACTCTTCTAACCCACAAATTAGAAAATTAAGAGATTCTATTAATACAATGATTGAAAGAACAAATCAAAATTTAGTTGGGTTAAATAATATTTTAATTGAGTATGGAAATTCTAATTTCTCTATGGTTGATTCAAAAATCGACACATCTAAAGTAAATGGAATTGTATCTTCTCTTGCTGCAAGTACACAGTTAATTGGAGTTACAGTATCTGAGTTTTTATCTATGATTGTTGGAAGTGGAAGAAGATTAAATCATGATACAAGTACACTTTCTGATGCTGCGAATAGATTATCTTCTTCAGCAAATGAACAAGCAGCTTCACTAGAAGAAACGGCAGCAGCTATTGAAGAGATTACATCTATTGTAAAATCAAGTGTTCAAAAAACATCACAAATGTCTATTTTGGCAAAAGATCTTCAACAATCTTCAATGGCTGGTGAAGCTTTAGCAACCAAAACAAATTATGCGATGGAAGAGATTGATAAACAAGTAAGATCAATAAATGAAGCTATTAGTATTATTGATCAAATTGCTTTCCAAACAAACATCCTTTCACTTAATGCTGCAGTTGAAGCAGCAACTGCAGGAGAAGCAGGAAAAGGGTTTGCGGTTGTTGCACAAGAGGTAAGAAACTTAGCTGCTAGAAGTGCTGAAGCTGCAAAAGATATTAAAAATATTGTTGAAATGGCAACTTCTAAAGCAAATGAAGGAAAAGATATTGCAAATGAGATGATAAATGGTTATTCATCTTTAAATACAAAAATCAATGAAACAATAGTTTTAATTGAAGATGTTTCTCAAGGTAGTAAAGAGGAAGAAAAAGGAATAATCCAAATAAATGACACAATAAATGTTCTAGATAAAGCTACTCAAGTAAATGCAAATCAAGCAACAGTTATTAGTGATTTAGCTAGTGAAGTTGCTACTTTATCTACAAATCTTCTAAAAATCGCAGATAGAGCTAAATTTAAAGAATTTAGTTCTAAAGAGATAGAAGATATTGATTTGGTATTTAAAGTTTCAAAATTAAAAAATGACCATATCAAATTTAAGCTTGTAAACTTTGATAAAGTAGGGCAAACAAAAACAGCTTGGACTGTTACAAAACCAACAGATTGTGATTTAGGAAAATGGCTTACTGAACAAGAAAGTTTAAATAATCCATTTACAAAAACTCAAAATTGGAAAAATTTAAAAACAAATCATGATATAGTTCATAATAGTGTTCAAAACTATATAAATGAAGACTGTAAAGATAATGTAAATAATGAGTTGTTAGATAGCTTATCAAAAGAACTAGATAGAGCAACTATAGAAGTATTTAAATCTTTAGATCAGCTGAAAAAAGACAATATTTTTGAAGAAAAAGTTATTCCTAAAATTCAAAAACAAAGCTTTAAAGAAGAGCCTAAATTTGAAATAAAACATACAGAAAAAACTACTAAAATTGTAGCTTCAAAAACAAATGATGATGAGTGGGAGAGCTTTTAAGCTTTTCCACTAAACTCTCAAAATTCTTCCAAACAAAATATTTATCAAAAAATAGATATAATCTACACTTAATTTAAACAAAATATTTATTATAAAAATAATCAAAGGAAATTTATGAATAAGCAAAAAGTTGAGTTGCTTAGCCCAGCTGGAAATTTAGAAAAATTAAAAATAGCTATAAATTATGGAGCTGATGCTGTTTATGCTGGTGTTAGCCATTTTAGTTTAAGAATTAGAGCATCAAAAGAGTTTACATTTGAAACTTTTAAAGAAGGTATAGGTTATGCTCACGCTAGAGGTAAAAAAGTATATGCAACTATAAATGGATTTCCTTTTAACTCTCAAATTGATTTATTAAAAAAACATATTGCTACAATGGCTGCTTTAAAGCCAGATGCTTTTATTGTTGCAGCGCCAGGAGTTGTACAATTGTGTAGAGAGATAGCCCCACAAATTGATATTCACTTATCTACTCAAGCAAATGTTTTAAACTATCTTGATGCAAAAGTTTATTGGGATATGGGTGTTAGAAGAATTGTTGTAGCAAGAGAGATATCTTTAAAAGATGTTGTAGAGATTAAAAAATATCTTCCAGATATGGAAATAGAGATTTTTGTTCATGGTTCTATGTGTTTTGCATATTCAGGAAGATGTTTAATAAGTGCTGTTCAAATGGGAAGAGTTCCAAATAGAGGAAGTTGTGCAAATGATTGTAGATTTGAATATACACTCTATGCAGGAAACGATGATCATGGAACTTTATTTAGACTTGAAGAAGAACCAGGTGTTGGAACTTATATTTTTAATTCAAAAGATATGAATTTAGCTTCTCACATAAAAGAAATTCTTTATAGTGGAGCTGTTGATAGCTTAAAAATTGAAGGTAGAACAAAATCTCCATATTATGCAGCTGTTACAGCTAAAGCTTACAGAGAAGCTATTGATGATTATTATGAAGGAAAATTTGAGCCTGAAAAATATCAAAGAGAGTTACATACTACAAAAAATAGAGGTTTCACAGATGCATATTTAATTCACAGACCTTTTGAAAAAATAGATTCACAAAATCATGATTATGCATTAAGTAAAGGAAGCTATGAAGTAACAGGTCTTGTAACAGAGGATGAAGAACATTTTTATTGTAAATATAAAGTTTATCCAAATGAGGATATTGAAATTTTTACCCCTCACAATACAATTATAGAAGAATGTGATAATGAAATTGGAAAAGTATTCAAAAAAGAAGATGGACTTTATTATATAAATTTCAAAAAAATTTTAACAGAAACAAACAAAGAGTTAGAAAGTGTTCATAGTGGAAATGTAAATAAAATAAAACTTCCTTGTAAATTACCTTATTTAACAATGTTTAGAGTAGAAAATATAGAAGCAAATATTGATTAAGTTTTGTTAATATGATTTTTTTTAGAGTTACAAATAATATAAATATTAAGACAACTGATGGTTCTTTGGTAAAATATTTAAGATTCAAAGCACCTGCTAGTTTGCCAAATGAAACGGTTTATATTTCTACTTATGATGACTTTTGTGATTTAAATGGAGTTTTTGAAAGAATAGATAAAAGTAAATATTTTACAAAAATTTTAAACGAAGACAATGTAAGATCAAATAAAGGTTTTCCAATTGAACTTGGAATTTCAACAAGAAATGAATTTGACAGAGATAGAAATAAAAGAGCAGAAGAGTTCATTGATTTATCACCAGTTGATTTATATAGACAAGTAAAATACATAAATAAAGATAATATAAAAATTGCAATAATTGGTGGAATGTCATCGGGAATTGGAAAAACAATTGCATCTTGTACAGCTTTGCGAATTTTACATCAAAAACTAAGTGAGATATTTAAAAGTGTAAAAATTGATATTTTTATAAGTGCTTCAAATAATAGCTATTTTACAAGAGATAAAGATATATACAAAACTCAATATTATCTAAACGATATTTTTCCTTTAGGCCTTAGCACAAAACAACTTTGTGAATATGATTATTTTATTGACAATAGTGTTGATTTTACAAAGCTTTTAGATTTAAATTATGTTGATGCCTGGCTTTATAAATTTGGAATTGATTATAAAAAAATTAGTGATGACAAAAAATATAATGCCTTAGAATTAGGGCATTTTAATATAGATATTAATTTACAGAAAAAAATAGAAGAAGCGAAGAATAAAGGAAAACTTCTTTTATTTCATCCATATAGCGCAAATATAAATAAATCGATTCCACAAGCAATTGCTATTGATTTATTAAAAGAGTTATTACTTAAATTAGATGATTATACTATTGTTACAACTCTTCAGATTGATTCAAAGATAAAATCTGATAACTTACTAGATTTATCAAAAGAGTCAAGAACTATAAATGATTTTATTTATATTATTTCTTGTATGGATAAAATTATTACAACAAATACATCTGCTTTTCACATAAGTGATGCTTTTATGATACCAACAATTACATTTTTTGTAGAAGATAATTTTGAAGAATTAAGTAAATATTATAGAAGTAATAAATCTATTTATTTAAAAGATAAATCAAAAAATTTATCAAAATTTATTTATGAAAATGAAGCACTAACTATTTATAAATTGGAAGCTTGGAGAAGTTTGAAAGTTTCTAAGATTATAAAGTTATTAGAAAAAATTTGATACAATCTTTGAATTTAAAAATTATAAAGGTTGAAAAATGAAATTTGTTTCTATTATCATGGGTAGTAAATCTGATTATGAAATTATGAAAAATTGTGCTGATACTTTTGAACAATTTAATGTAAAGTATGAATTAATTATATCTTCTGCACACAGAAGTCCTGAAAGAACAAAAGAGTATGTAAAAGAAGCTGAAGAAAAAGGTGCAGTAGCATTTATAGCAGCAGCTGGAATGGCAGCTCACTTAGCAGGGGCATTAGCAGCAACTACTACTAAACCAATTATTGGAGTGCCTATGAAAGGTGGTGCAATGGATGGTATGGATGCAATGCTTTCAACTGTTCAAATGCCTGCAGGTATGCCGGTTGCTACTGTAGCTTTAGGAAAAGCAGGTGCTATAAATGCAGCTTATTTAGCAATGCAAATTTTAGCAATTAGCGATAAAGATTTAGCTGTGAAATTAAAAGAAGATAGAATGGTTAAAGCTAAAGCAGTTGAGAGTGATTCAAGAGATATAGAAGTAATTCTATAATGAAACCAATTGCACTATTTACAATTCCAAATTGCAAATGGTGCAAAGAGGCAATTATCTACTTAAAAAGTAAAAAACTAAAATTTAATCAAATAGATTTAACAAAAAATAATGATGCTTTAAAAGATTGTCAAAAGAGATGTTCTGGTGCTCCTGTAATTTTAATAGGAAATTCTTGGATTTGTGGTTTTGACAAAAATAAAATAAATAAAGAGTTAGGAATAAAATAAAATGCTTACTTTTTCACAAATGTTATTAAAACTTCAAGAATTTTGGGCAAATCAAGGTTGTAATATTGTACAGCCTTATGATATTCCAGCAGGGGCAGGAACATTTCATCCTGCAACACTTTTAAGAAGTTTAGACTCAACTCCTTGGAGTGTAGCTTATGTTGCACCTTCAAGAAGACCAACTGATGGAAGATATGGAGAAAATCCAAATAGATTAGGAAGTTATTATCAGTTTCAAGTTTTGATTAAGCCAAGTCTTGAAAATATTCAAGATTTATATCTACAATCTTTAGAATATTTAGGATTAGATTTAAAAAAACATGATATTAGATTTGTAGAAGATAACTGGGAATCTCCAACTTTAGGAGCTTGGGGACTTGGATGGGAAGTTTGGCTTGATGGAATGGAAGTTACTCAATTTACATATTTTCAACAAGTGGGAGGATTAGCTTGTGATCCTGTTGCTGTTGAAATAACTTATGGAACAGAAAGACTTGCTATGTATCTTCAAGGCGTTGATACTGTTTTTGATATTGTTTGGAATGAAAATAAGTTTGGAAAAACAACTTATGCAGATGTTCATAAAGAAGGAGAATACCAATTTTCTAAGTATAATTTTGAAGTAGCAAATACAGCTAAATTATTTAGAGATTTTGAAGAGGCATTTAATGAGTGCAAAGCTTGTCTAGAAGCTGAGCTTCCACTTCCAGGTTATGATCAATGTATGATTGCAAGCCACGCCTTTAATACTTTAGATGCAAGAAAAGCAATAAGTGTAACTGAAAGACAAAACTATATTTTAAAAGTGCGTGAACTTGCTCAAGCCTGTGCTCTTATGTACAAAGAGCAAGAGCAAACAAGATTAAAAAGAGTTGGAAGAGCTTAATTTGAAGATAAGAGATATATATGAGATTTTAAACTCTATTAGCCCATTTGAGCTACAAGAAAAATGGGATAATTCAGGTCTTATTATTGGAAATATGGAAGATAAGTTTGAAAATATATATCTTAGCATGGATTTGGATTTAGAATTAGTTGATAACATAAAGACGAATTCACTTGTAATTACACATCATCCACTTATTTTTAGTGGATTAAAAAAAATAAATTATGATACATATTCTACAAAGATATTAAAAACTCTAATAAAAAAAGATATATCTTTGATCTCTATGCATACAAATATAGATAAAACACATCTTAATAGATTTGTTGTAGAAAAAATTTTAGATTTTAAAATAGAGAATCAAAACGAGTTTATCGTAAATTGCAATATAGATATGAGTTTTGAAAATCTTTTAAAATATTTAAACGAAAAATTAAATTTAAAAAATATAAAGTTTGTGAAAACAAAAGAAAATATTAAAACTTTAGCGATTTGTACAGGTTCTGCTATGGGTTTGATTGATGAGGTTAAAGCTGATTGCTTTATTACAGGAGATATAAAATATCATGATGCAATGGAGGCAAAAGCTAGAAATTTATCTTTGATTGATATTAGACATTATGAAAGTGAAAACTATTTTAATATACTTTTAGAAGAGCTATTAAAAGAGTATTTGAAAAAAAATAAATTAAAAGCTATAATAATAGCTTCAAAAAATCCATTTGAGTTTTTTATAGAAGGAGAAAACATTGAATAAGTATTTAGAGGATTTAATAAAGTTATCAAAATATGATACTAGTATTAGCCAATTTGAGCCAAAAATTGAAAATCAAAAAGCAAAATTAGCAACATTTGTTGAAACAGCAGAAGCTATTAGAGTTGGAATAAATGCAACTTATTTAGAAATAGATGATTTAAAATCAAAAAGAACAAAAAATAATATTCACTTAAGTGAATTAAAATCAAAACTTGACTCAATTGCTAAGAAAAATAAAGATGTAACAAATGAAAAAGAGTTAAAAGCGTTACAACTTGAGGAAGAAATTGCAAAAGAGCAAGTTAGCTTTGCAAATGAAGAGATTGAAAGATTAGATAAATTAACTGCAGCAAAAGAAGAAAAATTAAAAGAACTTCAAGAAAAATTAAAAACTGAAGAAGAAGATATTAAAGAAATTAAAGTAGTTGTAGAAGAATCAATTGCTGAAATTAACAATGAAAGAAATGAAGTTTATGCGAAAAGAAGTGAACTTTTAAGTCAATTTGATAACAAAATTTTAACTTTCTATGAAAAAATAAAAAGATGGGCAAAAGATACAGCAGTGGTTCCTGTAAAAAAACAAGCTTGTTATGGTTGTTTTATGAAAATAAATGACAAAACTTACGCTGAAGTTTTAAGAGGAGAAGAGATTGTAAATTGTCTTCACTGTGGAAGAATTCTTTATAAAGGTGAAGAAGAAACAGCTACAACAGAGGCTTAATTTTGAGCCTTTTTGCTCTTTTTTATAATTTTGTTTTAATTCTTGTTTATATAATTTTAATTCCATATTTATTATATAAATCAAGAGCTAAAAAGTACAAACAAGCTATTCCTGCAAAATTCTTTTTAAAAAATAATCCAAAATTTGACTTTAATGGTGTTTGGTTTCACTCTTGTTCAATGGGTGAAGTAAGAGCTATTAAACCTTTAATTAAAGAGTTTGAAAATTTAGCAAATATTAGTGTAATTACAAATACAGGTTTTGATGAAGCAAAAAGTATAAGTCAAAATGTAAGATTTTTACCATTCGAATTTTTCTTACCATTTTGGATAACTAAGCAGAAAGTTTTAGTAGTTATGGAAGCTGAACTTTGGTATATGCTTTTTTTATTTGCCAAAAAAAAAGGTGCAAAAACCTTACTTATAAATGCTAGAATTTCTGATAAGTCCTACAAATCTTATCTTAGATTTAGATTTTTTTACAAAAAAATATTTGCAAATATAGATAAGGTTTTTGCACAAAGTGAAATTGATAAAATTAGACTTGAAGAGCTGGGTGCGATAAATGTTGAAGTTATAGGAAATATAAAACTAGCACAACTTCCACAAAAAAAACAAAATTTAGAAAAACCAAATTGTAGAGTAATAACTGCTGCAAGTACTCATGAAAGTGAAGAAGAACTAATATTAAATGCCTATAAAAAGAAATTTGGTAAACTAATAATTGTTCCAAGACATCCTGAAAGATTTTCTAAAGTTGATGAATTAATTAAGAATTTTATAAAAGATAAAGAGTTGACTTATCATAAATATAGTGTAAGTGAAGATTTTAGTAGTGATATAATATTGGTTGATAAAATGGGTATTTTAAATGATATTTACAGTATCACTGATATTACAATTTTAGGCGGGGCTTTTGCAAAAATAGGTGGCCATAATCCAATTGAACCTGCATTTTTTGAAAATGTAATAATAAGTGGGAAAAATATATTTAATCAAAAATCACTTTTTGAATGTATTAAAAACTACTATTTAATAGAAAATAGTGAATTAAAAGAGTATTTAGAAAAAGCAAATACTCTTTTAAAACCAGAACTAACAAAAGAGGGTTCATTTGAACCTATAATTAAGGAGATAAGAAAATGGCTGTAGAGTATGATAAAGCATATAAACTTTTAGCAATTCAAGAAAAAATTTCAAATGCAAAAGCAAAAGATTTGATTGATAGAGGATTAGTGAAAGTTGGTGATAAAAAGGTTATGATTGCTAGAGGCGAGATTAGAACTGATACAAAATTCAATGTAAAAGAACTAGCAAAAACTAAAGTAATTTTTGAAGATGATAATATTTTAGTTGTTGATAAGCCAGCATTTTTAACAGCAGATGAAGTTGCTAAAACATTTAAAGGGGCAATTCTTTTAAACAGACTTGATAAAGAGACAAGTGGTGTTATGATGTTTGCAAAAAATGAAGATTTTCAAAAAAAAGCTATAAAAGAGTTTGCTCAAAATAGAGTTTATAAAGAGTATGTTGCTATTGTTGAAGGTAAAGTAATTGAAGAAATAGTTATTGATAAACCTATTATTACAATTAAAGATAAAGGTGTAGCAAAATCTAAAATAGATAAAAATGGGAAAAGTGCAAAAACAACTGTTTATCCACTATTAGTTGAGGGAAACAAATCTAAAATCAAGCTTGTAATTGAAAGTGGAAGAACTCATCAAATTAGAGTTCATTTAAATTCGGTTGGTTTGCCTATCATTGGAGATGCAATATATGGAAGAACTGCTTCAAATGTAAATAGGGTTTTACTGCATTCAAAAATTACAAAAATATTTGATTATATTTTTGAAGCAAAAGAACCAAAAGAGTTTAAAGTATATGATTTTAGTTAGTTTTAAGTTATAAAAATATGTAAAACCCTTAAATACGGGATTTATATAAAAAATAAAACTAAAATAGAACTTAAATAAATTATATAAATTAATTTGTTTCAAAGTATAATTTATATAAAATCCGAAAATAAAAAATATGGAGAAGTATTTTGTTTGATTCAATAACAGGCTCGCTTAGAGGAATAATAGGAAAAATTAGACATCAAGATGATGTTGCTTCACTTAGTAGAGCTATAAGCGAACTAAAAAAAGCTTTTTTAAAAGCGGATGTTCATCACAAAACTACAAAAGATTTGTTAAATGCTATTGAATTAGAGACAAAAAAATTAGGAATTGGTCAAGATAATTTTATTAAAGTTTTAAAACAAGAGCTAGAAAAAGTTTTAACTGCAAATGGAAATCAAGGCTTTGTATTCTCTTCTACTCCTCCAACAGTTGTTTTAATGACTGGTTTACAAGGAAGTGGTAAAACAACTACAACGGGTAAACTAGCTAATTATTTAAAAACAAGAAAGAAAAAAGTTTTAGTTGCTGCATGTGATTTACAAAGACTCGCAGCAGTTGAGCAACTTAAACAAATAGCTAAGCAAATTGATGTTGATATCTATTTTGATGACAATGAAAAAGATCCCATAAAAATCGCGCTTGCTGCACAAGAAAAAGCATCAAAAGAGCTTTATGATGTACTTTTAGTTGATACGGCAGGAAGACTTGCAATTGATGAAGAGTTAATGCTTCAATTAAAAGATATAAAGAATGCCATTAATCCAAATGAGATTTTTTATGTTGCAGATGCTTTAACAGGACATGATGCTACAAAAACAGCAACAACATTTAAAGAAAAAATTGGAATAGATGGTGTAATTTTATCAAAATATGATGGAGATACTAAAGGTGGAGTTGCGCTTAGTATTGCAGAGCAGGTAAAAGTACCTTTAAGATTTATTGGTATTGGTGAAAAAATGCCTGATTTAGAGGTTTTTATTCCTGACAGAATTGTATCAAGATTACTAGGACTTGGAGATATTGCAGGACTTGCTGAAAAAACTGCAAATATTATCGATGAGAAAAAAGCAAAAGAAGTTAGCAAAAAAATTAAAAAAGGTGAATTTAATTTCAATGATTTCTTAGAGCAGTTATCAATGATGAGTAAATTGGGTTCTATGAAATCTATTTTAGGAATGATTCCAGGTATGTCTGGAATGATGGGGCAATTAAAAGATGTGGATTTTGAGAACTCAAAAGAGATAGTTAGAATAAAAGCTTTGATTAGCTCTATGACTCCGAAAGAGAGAGAAAATCCAGATTTGCTAAATCCAAGTAGAAAAAAGAGAATTTCTATGGGATCTGGTCTTAGTGAAGTTCAAGTAAACAAGATTTTAAAACAATTTAAAAATGCTTCTAAAATGGCTAAACAACTCTCAAGCAAGGGTGGAATGAAAGGCTTACAAAATATGTTGTCTCAAATGGGACCAAATGGAATGCCAAAAATTCCAAGATAAATTATAAAATAGTATTGAGCTGTAAACTTATTGGAGTTTAGAATTCAATACTATAATTAAAAAAAAGGAAAGAAAATATGACAGTGATTAGATTAACAAGAATGGGAAGAAATAAAAAGCCATTTTACAGAATAGTTGTAACAGACTCAAGAAAAAGAAGAGATTCAGGATGGATTGAATCAATTGGTTACTTTAACCCAGTTGTTGAGCCACAAGTTTTAAAAATTGATGAAGATAGATATAACTACTGGTTAAGCGTTGGTGCTAAACCATCTGAAAAAGTTAAAAAATTAGCTTCTAGATAGTATATAGATAGAACATGATAATAAATTTTATAGAAAACTATGCAAAACTAATTGTTGCAGTTCCAGAAGATGTTGTTGTTACAAAAGAACAAATAGATGATAATTTCATTGAAATTACAATAAGTGTAAATAGTGTTGATATTGGAAAACTTATTGGAAAAAGTGGAAATATGATAAATGCTCTTAAGACAATAGCAAATGGTTGTAAAGCTAAAGATGGAATATCTTATAAAATACAAGTAGTTACAAAATAGATGAATAAAATTTATGTTGCAAAATTAGGAAAAGCAGTAGGTCTTCAAGGTCATTTACGACTTTTTATTGACTCTGATTTTCCTGAGCAATTTAAAAAAGGTGCTACTTTTACAACAAATAAAAATTTAACACTAAAAGTTCTTGAATGTAATTTAGATAAAGAATTAATTAGGTTTGAAAATTATTTAGATGTTGATTTAGCGAAAAAACTTACAAATAGTGAACTTTTTACTACACAAGAAGTTACAAAAGAGTATTGTAAACTAAAAGAGAATGAATTTTTTTGGTTTGACTTAATTTCTTGCGAGATTTTTGAAAATGATTTAAAATTGGGAGTTGTAAAAGATATTCACAGATATCCACTAAACGATTATTTAGAAGTAAATACTGATATTTTACTTGTGCAAAAAAATTTACCAAAAACTTTTTTGATACCACATATTTTTGGTGCTTTCATAGAAAAAATTGATATTGAAAATAAAAAAATATTCGTAAAAAATGCCTTTGATATTTTAGAAAATTCTTAGCATTAATACTTACATCTTTTACTAAATTCATCCTTTGTCATTTCAAGTTCATATGCTTGAGAGAAGCCGTTTTTTAGCAGTTTATTCAGCAAAATTTCTCTTGCTTCATTACTAGAAAAAGGTCCATAATATAACTCAATTCTATTTAAATCATCTCTACAAAGAAGAATGTTAGGATCAATACTTGTAGCCTTGTCTAGATATTTTTTATATAAAGTTCCTTTAATTTTAGCAACATTTATTAGTTGTAAAAATTCTCCATTGTTTTGTTCTTTAGCTTTTGTTTCTACAATATTTTCCTGTTTTATTTTTTCTTGAGGTTTTTGTTCTATTTGTATATCTTTTTCTTTTTCATTTGATTCAATATTTGTATTTTGAGCTTTCATAAGCTCTTCTCTAGCTAAAATAGCCTCTTTTTTTAAAGCTTCAAGTTTCTGCATTTCCATTTCTAGTTCAGCTTTTTTTTCTTCTAGAGATTCTTTTTGTTTTAAAATCATATCTTCTTCTATCTTTAAAGACTCCTCTTCTATTCTTTTTTGCTCTTCAAGAACTCTTCGACTCTCCTCATTTTCAACTGTAGCAGGAGCTTCTTTTTTTATATTTTTATTTGTTAGATTTGCAAGTTGTTCATTTAGCTTTTGTGAATTTATACTACTTAAATCAAATTTTACTTCAGGTTCTTTTTCTTCTGTAATTTCTTGTTTTTGTGTAACTTCTTGTGTTGTTGGAGTTGCAATTTCTTGGGGAGGTGTTTCTATAATAGGTTCTTCTTTTGGAGAAAAAATAATCAGAGAAATCCCAATTATTAAGAGTAAAAGTAAAATTGCAATTACAGATATTGAAATAGCCTTCAAAGAAGGTTTTTTGAATTTTTTATTCTCTTTTGTATCTTTAACTTCTTCTGTTGCTTCTATGTCTTGATTATCTTGTGCCATCTATTTTACTCACTTGTTTGCTTTATTTTTTTTATTTTTTGATAATATTCTTGCCTATAGGCTTTTAATTCCTCTTTCTTCTTTTCTCTATATTCTTTGTCGTATTGCAACCTTTTTTCTTTGTTTTGCTCATAGTACTCTTTTTTTGTTTCTTTGTATCTTGCAATTTTTTCAATAATAGAATCTTTTCTTTTATCTATATACTCTTTTTGTTTATGAGCTATCTCTTTAATCTTAGCTAGAAAATGCTTACTATCAAATTCAGATTCATAATTAATCTCTTGTCTTTTGATTTTACTTTTTTGATAATATGCTTTTTTCTTTTTTTTATGTGCTAGAAAATTCTCTTCTCTTCTTTTTTTTAATTCTTCTAAATTCATATTAAAAAACTAAAATTAATTTTTAAGCCTATTTACTATGTCAAGCATATTATCAGCTGTTGTGATTGCTTTAGAATTAGCTTCATATGCCCTTTGAGCTGTAATTAAATCAACCATCTCATTTACGAGTTTTACATTTGATAACTCAATCATACCTTGTTGAAGGCTTCCAAATTGATCAGTTGTTGGATTTCCCTCTAAAACATCACCAGATGCCGGGCTTTGCATAAAAAGTGACTCACCAAGAGGAATCAAACCAGCTGGGTTTATAAAATCAGCTATAGTAATTTGACCTAGTTCAACAGTATCTCCAGTTTGTGCATCCGTAGCAGTTACAAGCCCATCTTTTCCTATTGTTAAGTCTCTTGTATTATCGGGAACAACTATCTCTGGGGATAAAGTATATCCATTTCCATTTACAATAGAACCATCAGCATTTAGTTTAAAATTCCCATTTCTTGAGTATGCTATTTCTCCACTAGGAAGAGTTATTTGAAAAAAACCTTTCCCTTGAATAGCAATGTCAAGTGGATTAGAAGTAAGTTTCATATCACCTTCAGTGAAGTTTTTTTGTATATTTGAAATTCTTACTCCCAAACCAACATCAATACCTGTCGGATTGATAGTTGTTTGTGTTGTTTGTCCTGCTGTGTAATTTAAACTTTCATACATTAAGTCTTGGAACTCCGCTCTATCTTGCTTAAATCCCGTTGTATTAACGTTTGCAATATTATTTGAAGTAACATCAATTTGATGTTGCATTGAATTCATTCCTGTTGCTGCTGTATATAATCCTCTAATCATAGAAAATCCTTTTTGTTACATATTATTAATTATATTTTAGCAATGTTTAAAAGTTGATAAAGAGATAAATTATTTTAAATAATATTAAGTAAAAATTTAAAACAAATTCTATATAATGCATACTTATTGAAAATTATATTTAAACAAATAGAGGAAAAAAAAGAATTAAGATTCTAATAGTTGATGATAGCTCTACAATGAGAAGAATTATTGGAAATGTAGTTATGCAATTAGGATTTGCAAAAGATAATTTTGATGAAGCAGAAGATGGCGTAAAAGCTTGGAAACTTCTTAGCGAAGCTCATTATGATGTTATTTTAACGGATTGGAATATGCCAAATATGAATGGTCTTGAACTTGTAAAAAAAATAAGAAGTGAAGGAACTCATCAAAAAACTCCAATTATTATGATTACAACTGAGGGTGGGAAAAATGAAGTTATTACTGCTTTGAAATCAGGAGTTAATAACTATATTGTTAAACCTTTTAGTGCGGAAGTATTAAAAGAAAAGCTTGATGGAGTTTTAAAAAAATAATTAAGGTTTTACTATGAGTATGAGTCAAGAAGAAATCGAAGCTTTAATGAATGGTTTGGATATTGTTGAAGATAAATCTGAACCTGAAGCTGTTGAAATTGAAGAGCCTGTAAAAGTAGATACTAAAGAGATTGAAGAATTAATATCTCAAACAAAAAGCATAGAAGGTATTGAAGAGGGGATTAGGGTATTGCCCAATACAGATGAAATTGAGAGTCTTTTAAAAGATATTGAATCAACAAATGTTTCTGAAGACAAAAAAGAAATAGAAGATTTAGAATCGAATATGAGTCTTGATAATTTTCCTAAACATGAAAATAAGATTAACGAGGATGATATTGTGAAAAATTGGACATCATCTAAGATAAATGAGGGAATTATTCCAACTCCTGCTCAAAGCGATACTAAGGTTGTTAGCCAATTAACGCAAGTTGCTAATGATTCTGAGGAAAAAGTCTCAAAAATATTCGATGTTTTGAGTTTAGCTTTAGATAACAACGGAATAATTAGAGACAACTTTAAAGATTGTGAAAAATCTCTATCTTCTCAGGCACTATTATTAAATAATTTAATTCAAAAATTTCCTAACATAAAGATTTTTTCTGAACATTTAGAGAATATAAATAAAATTAGTTCATCTATAAAGAATTTAAATAATGTTCTAAACGATGAAGATAATTCAATATTTCAAGCTATGGAGTTAATGCAGTTTAATGACATAAATAGGCAGAAGATAGAAAGAGTAATGTTTGTAATTAGAAAACTATCTTTATATTTAAATAATCTTTTTGAAGATGATGGTGACCCACAATTTACACCTGTTGCAAAACATATTCATGGTGATACAAACAATGATTTAGCTGGAGATGATTTAGATAAATTAATTGAAGAGTTTTCAAAAAATAGTTAGGAGAGTAGTATGAATCAAGGTGTTTATCCGTTAGCAGCTTCAATGATTAATCAAATAACTTAACTTTCGCACCTAAACCCAAGCAGTTTTGCAGTCACATCTCTTAATA
>CAYLKG010000048.1:0-15971 GCA_964384195.1 uncultured Aliarcobacter sp.
GTTTTTGAATCTACTTTTCTTGCATCATTTTTATCTAATTTTTCCATTAGAAATTAAATCAATAATATCCATAATATTAGTTTAGTTTATCGGTGAATTAATAATAAGAATTTTAACTTTAATAGTACAGAAGAATCTATTTCGTAAAAAACCAGGAAGGTATTTTTTGCTCTCTCTAAAATATTATTGATTAATTCTTTTTCTTATTTCATTTAAAATAATTTCATTTTGATTTTCCATATTTATTTTTATTTGTGTTTGCCAACTTCTAAACTTTAATTGTTTTTTCATCGCTATTGATACAGACAAAGTAATATCAATTATGTTTGATAAATGTTCTGCTTCTGCTTTTGATTTAAACCTAAAACCTTTAAAAGAATTTATATAAGAAGCTAAATAACTAACATTAATTAATTCATTTTGCTCTTGAATATTTTTAATATATTTAAAATCTCTAAAACTATTTTCAAGACTTTTTTCTTTTACCAAAGCTAGAATTATTTTTACAATTTGTTCTAAGTGTTCATAATGTTTTGGTGTTTTAAAATTTAATATATCTGCTACAGAAATATAATAAGTCAAAAGTTCTATATCAATATTTGGATATTTTTGTTTTAATCCACCAATTGTTTTATTTTGTTTTATTCTTAAAAGCTTTTTTTGTAATCTCTCTTTTTCTTTTCTGTAATACATTGCAACTGGAAAATAAATTGTTTCTATATCAGCAAAACTTTTTATGTAAATCTTCTTGATAGTATTGTGGATTTTATAATGGTTGTATTTTTTTAAATCTTTGTAGATAATTCTTAGACATTGTTTTTTAACCATACCCCTAACAATTTTCTCCAATCTTGTCTCTTTTTCTGCCATTTAAAGATACTCCTTTCAAAAACTCTTTTTTTCTCTTTTAAAAACACTTGCTTAATATGCTTGCATATAGTGTGGACACTGCATGTTTTTTCCCTATTTTTTCTTATATTTTTTCAAAAAAGTCATAAGTTACACTATATGCCGACACTGCACATTTTTTATGATTTTTTCTACAAAAATACAATAAGTTACACTATATGCCGACACTGCACATTTTTTCACTTATTTTCGTGTTTTTTCTTCCAAAATAAAATAAGTTACACTATATGGCCACACTGTATGTTTTTTTCATCTATATACACATATTATATATAATAAAATGTTAATATAAAAACATAAAGTAGTAATAATATATACTATTTATAATATTTATTATAGCATAATAAAATATAATTGATATAATTTATATAAATTTATTGTATAATTTGTATTAAATTTAATATAAGGAGATATTAATGTCTATCAAAACAGACAAATTAATTGAGGAACTAAGCAAAGGAATCAAAAGGACAGAAAAAAAGAATAAAAAAGTACTTCTTTCTTTTACAGAAGAAGAGTATAAAAATATAGAAAAAGTTGCCAAAAAGCTAAATACTAGTGTTTCAAATTTAATCAGAAATACTATTACATTTACTGGTATCAACAAGTATCGAATAATATATCAAGTGTATATTCATTCAATAAAGGTTTAAAATGTTAGGAAGAACACATATAATAAATTCAATTGCTATCGTTTCAACACCACTTGCTACTGGAGTGAAAGTCGATTTTAATTATATATTGTTTTTACTACTTGTTACTATTTGGTTCATTAATACCAGATATTGATGAACCAAATAGCCTTTTAGGAAGAAAATTCAAATTCTTATCCTATCCAATAAATATATTTTTTGGGCACAGAACAATAACTCATAATATATTAATATTTTTATCACTAACTATCTATTTATATATTCAAGGTTATATATATTTATTTGCACTTTGTATAGTTCGTAGTGCTACATTTACTACAAGACACAATTACATACGAGTCAATAAAAAATGATATATTTCCTATTCAATCCCTAGACTATTATTTTGTTAAATAAAACTGATTTTTCGGTTTTATTAAAAAGTGTTCAAATAATCACTGTAAATAGTGTTCAAGTATTTCTGGAAACTGTGTTCAAGTGTTTCCGATTTTTGAACTTGTAGTAAAAAAGAAGAAGAACTAAATACCACAGCTTGTAAATATATATTTATCTATCTACACACTCAACACCAAAATCATTTGGATTAATATTCAATCCAACTTTTATTTTTTCGAACATAAATGGCGATACTTCTGTTAAAATGCCTTCACTAAAATCATCTACAATCTCATTTTTTACATCAAAAGCTAATAAAATATTATTATCACTGTCTATTCTAACCATTGTGTTTGTTTCTTTAATAAAAATTTCTTCCATAAATAAAGTCCTTTTTTATATGTTTTTGAAATTCTATAACACATATTTCAAGTTGTCAATATTAAACATCAACATATAAAATGAGACAGATTTTTAAAAAAGCTCCAAAATTTAGATAATATTAACTTTATAATAATTTTGTATCTCTCTTAATAGTGTTTTAAAACTAACAAATTTTAGATTTTTATGTTGATTCTCATTTTATAAGCTAAAGGTTTGTGAAATGAGTGGAAACAAAAAGAGTAAAATTTTTAACTATAAATACTCTTTACTAGAAAAATCTTAATCATAATCTAGAGGTTTTGTAATTGCTTTTGATTCATAATACTTTTACTTCAAAAGAAGAGTCAGCAATTTGTTTAGCTTTAATATTAGCCTCTTCAATAATTTTCTCTGAATCTATAATAGCATTATTTAAAATTAATTGTGCAGTATCTTGAGTTATCTGAGATTTTTCATTAGCTTTATCTATTATTTTTTTTGCTTGGGCTTCAGCATCTACAATACTTTCATATTTTGAAAGTTCATTTAATTGATTAGAAATATTTGTATTTATCTCTTTTAACTCTGAGTTTTGAGTTTCAAGATTAGTTATTTCTCTACTTTTTTCTTTATTTAGCTTTTTTATCTTTTTTTTAATTTAGAATATTTGATGAAAAAATAAATTGCAAAGGCTGGAAAAACAATAACAAACAATATTTTTATTAATGTATCCATGTGTTTTCCTTATTTTTTACTATTTTTGTTTTCTAAATACCCAAGGTTCTAATGGATTAATTCCAGCCCATAGTCCTTTTTTACTACTTCTTGCATGTTTTTCTGCAATTAGGTAGTTTGAGTCATTATTATATTTTCTATATACCCAAGCATAGCCATCTTTTAATATGTTATTGTATCTAATAGATGTCAGTTAGTTGTAAGATTTTTGATTCATTATTATCAATGTTTTAGTTAAAAATAAATTCTAGATTTAAGTTACCTCTCTAATTTATCCATATTTAGGTTTCAAAAAATTACCATTGTTGCTAATGAAAAATGGGAGTATAAATCTTACATTTATCTTACATCCTTTGGTTATAATATATTTAGAATAAAGAGAAAAATGATTGAATAATTTTGATTAAAATATCTTGAGTGATGTTTAAATATTTTTAAATTACATAAAGAATTAGTTTAATTAATATGATAAAAAGTTTAATAAAACAGCAAAAAATTTAAATCAACTAAAAAAAGTGCTTTATAGTAAATTATATGAGGGGAAAACAATGAAAAAAACATTTATGAAAATAGCAACACTTGCTATTATGGCTATCGGTTTAACTGGTTGTGGTGCTAATGTAATCAATGGTTTATCAATAAACAATGACTCAGTTTTAAAAGACAATAGTAAAACAAAAGTTTACTATGAAGATTTAAGTGAGAAATTTGTTGTTGAAGCAAACAAAAAACTTGTTGAAGACTTAAATAATCAAGAAATTATACCAAATTATTGGTGGAAAATTCCAGATTCTGGTGAAGTAAAAGACTATAAAGAGGCTCTAGCTAAATTTAGTAATCAAAAAAATATCGAACAAAAAAAAGTTGAAGGTGGTACATTTAAACTTTTAGACGATAATAGAACTATTTTCTATGATAAAAAATATGCTAACTTAAAAGAAGCATTTCAAGATTTACAAAATATCTATGTATTTCTTGCTAAAAGTAAACTAAGAGTAACTGTAAAAGATTCTTCTTTTAGAGATAAATATATGACTTCAGTATTTTTTTCTAAAGACACAAAAGATGTTTTAAATGGATTAAAATTTGAAACTAAATACTCTAGCATACAAGAGGTATTAGCAAATAAAATTAAAAAACAAATAGAACTTGGTGGTTGGCAAATAGTAGATAGTCCATAAAAAGCTGATAAACAAATATATCTTGATGTTTCAAGAGATTATATGCTATTGGAATTAGAGTATTTAAAAAGAGAAAAGAAAAATATTAAATTTTCATCATTAGAATCTGATACTAATAATGTTAAATTCTATCAAAATCGAAAATATGATGGAACTCACATAGCATTGGGGCAATCTGCCATGAATTTTGCAAGCGCTTCAAATGGTAATGTAGTAGCTGCTGCTATTGGATTGAGTGTTGCGGGAGTGTTTTCTTTGCTTGGAAATGAAAAAGCTCCAGATAAAGAAAATACAACTGGTTCATTTATTTCTTTAAGAATTTTTGATAAAAAAGATAATACAGATACAATAAAGATTTATGATTCTTTTATTAAATCTGCATATGACAAAAGAGATATTGAAGATTTATTAGAAGAAATAAATGAAACTATCAATATTGATCCAAATAGTAAAAAGTATAATATTAATTAATACAACAACTGGTATAATCATTCTAATAAGTGGTGCAAAAATGCTATCAAAAATCGAAAAAGGAAAATAAAATGGTTAATGTAACTCAAGGGCTAATAGCACTAGGAACATTTACAGCTATTGTAGCTTTAATTCCAATTTTAATGGATATCTTTATGAAAGCTCCAAAGAAAAAATAAAAAATCTTGCTAATTTCTTAGTAAACTAATTACTCAATGGTAAATTCTACGGAGTTTTAAATATCAGATTTTTAGCTGATATTTTTTAATGTTTAATTTTCTGTAGCAATACATTTTTATGTTTGGTACTTCTTCTATATATTAATTCTTTCAAACCTATCTAAATATTTATATGGTTAATATAAAGTTATTTTTAAACACTTGTTTTCCGACACTTTCTTTTAATTCTCAAAACATTCAAAATGAGATTATCTTTAAATACAATAAGCAATA
Source organism: uncultured Aliarcobacter sp. (assembly GCA_964384195.1). Lineage (GTDB taxonomy): Bacteria > Campylobacterota > Campylobacteria > Campylobacterales > Arcobacteraceae > Aliarcobacter. The sequence goes on from CAYLKG010000048.1 coordinate 5,140, forward strand.
AAAAAACTAAATGAAAGAGGTTTTTAATATTATGGTTATACTTAATATTAATTATCATATTTTATTACAAAAAAACAATCAAAAATTAAATTAATTTCACTCAAATAACAATACATTTTAATAGATTATTTAAGTGGGAATTTGGCTAAAAATTCGCTCCAAATTCGCTCCAAAAATTTACATTTTTTTGTAAATAAAGAAGAAGAAGAATTTTACAAAAGCCCTATTTTAAGGACTTATTTCGGAAATTAAAAGAAGTCCTATGTATTCCAACAATACTTGTATTCATAATTAACTCCTTATAATGTTATCTAGGTATTTTAACATAAAATGAATAAAAAGCAAACTTTCATAATATATCGATATATTCGAGTTTTCTAAACATAAAAAACTCTTATCAATATAGTTAATTTATCATTTTTTACTTCTTCCGCACATATCAAATTTCTTTAGCAAAATAATTCACTCCAATTTTACTATTTTTTGAAAATCTCGTTTCATCATCCTCTTTTATAAATTTTGTATAGTGTTTCATCGTAATTGAAATCTATCCTCTTAATGAGAAAAACTTCTTCGTTTAAGGAGAGGATGAAGTTTTTCGCATCAAGTGGATAAATTCCCTATTTATAATGAACTTAGTTATTATATAATAAGAAAACTTAGTATAAATTAATATTTATTAAGTGAAGTTATCATACAATCAATAATAAAATAAGCTAAAAGCTTTTAAGATAATTTGTAATATTATTTAATAAAAATTGGAGTGTTATTGAAGAATAGATTGGGACTTGTTTGTTTGTTACTATTAACTAAAATTACTTTACAAGCAGCGAGTTTAAAAGATAGTGTAGAGAAGAAAATGATTTATGAATACTTCTATGCAGTCTTAAAAGTTATTTTAAAACAAGCACCTTTGTAATTTTTATTATTGTATATGTATTCTTCATTATACACATCAATTATGGCATTTTGCCTTTCTACTAGCATTTTATATGTCATTGAAAGACCAATACCTGTTCCTACACTTTTATTTTTTGTTGTAAAATATGGTTCAAAAATTCTATGAATTAGTTCATTTGGAATTCCTCTGCCATTATCTTTTATTAAAACTACTAAGTTAGAATTATCTTTTAAAGTATCAATAAATATTAGTCTTTCTTCACCAGGTTTTACATTTTCATTTATTGCATCTTTTGAATTATTGATTATATTTATAAAAGATTGTACTAATTCATTCTCATTAGCTTCAATTTGTAGATCTTCTTTTAAATTTAATACTATGTTAATACCATTATTAATCATAGCTGCATGCAAAAGAGAAAGAGTTTTCTCAATAGCAGTTTTTACGCTTAAAATTTTTATCTCTTTTGAATTTTTTATAAAATTTCTAAAATCATCAATTGTTCTAGACAAATAATTTGCTTGTTGCATTATTATATTCATATCAGAAACTATGTCATACTTTTCAAGTTTGTTATTCTCTTTACGAAATTTAACATTACTTGATACTGTTGTAATAACACTTAAAGGTTGTCTCCATTGATGAGCAATATTTCCTATCATTTCACCCATCGCAGCTAATTTACTTTGTTCTTCAAAAAGTTTATTTTTAGTAATATCTTTCATACTTAAGAGTATGTGTTTTTTATCTGGCATCAAAGAAGCTGAAAATACGACATCCATTCTTCCATTCTTTGTTACATATACTCTTTCAAAACTATCACGAAATCCTTCTGAAACAATTTCATTAACAGAGGCTTTTACAATTTTTTCCTTATTTGCATCACCAATAAGTGCTAGAGAAGAAGTTTGTAATAACTCTTCTTCACTAAGTCCAGTTATATCACAATATGCTTTATTAACTTTAATAAAATTTGTTTCCATATCAATTATTGCTAAACCATCTTTTGTTGTATCATAAATAGATTGTAGTTCTTTTTGTTGTTTTATTAATTGAAGTTCTTTATCTCTTAGTTCTGTAATATTTCTACCAATTCCTAATATTCCAACCATATTACCATTTGAATCAAGAACTTTTGATTTAATAGTTTGAACATACTCTTTATGTCCATCAGGAAAAGTAAGATCTTCAAAATTAGATAAAGGTTTATCAGAATTCATTGCTAATTTATCATGACTAATAAAAAAATCTGCAAGTTCCTTATCAACAAAATCATAATCTGTTTTATTTACAATATCTTTTTCTTTAGCTCCAAAAAACTCTTCAAATCTTTTATTACAAGACATAAAAACTCCATTTACATCTTTTATCCATACTAAATCAGGAATATTTTCAAAGATTGCTTTTAGTTTATCATGTTCATTTTCTAATTCTATTTTTGCTAATGTTAATTCAGTTATATCTTGAACAGTACCTCTTGAAACAAAAGGATTTCCATTCTCATCAAATAGTGTGTCACACTCTTCTTTAACCCATTTGATTTTTCCATTATTAAGTAGTAATCTATGATTAACGCTATAAGTTTTTTGAGATTTAATAGAATCTTTATAATTTTCATTAACCATTGCTCTATCATCAGGATGAATTTTATTTAAAAAATTTTCATATGTAGGAATAAAATAATTTTTATCTTCTTCAAAAATATTATATATTTCATCAGTCCAACTTAAAACATCTGTTCTTAAATCATATTCCCAAAGACCAATATGTGATAACTTTTGTAAAGTTTCAAGTTGGTTTTTATATTCATATCTATTCATTATTTACCTAGATTGATTTTTAAAATGGATTATATCATTAAAAAATAATTAAACGAGTATTATTAAAAATTATTTTTCTAAATTTAAACCATTAAAAATATTTACAGGTGTTGTAAAAACTCTTTTAATCATATTTATAGGTGCAGAAAAACTATCTTTCATAAGATTTGTTGTGATTTTTGGATCATCTAAATCTCCATGAATATCGACTAATGTTTCAACTCTTTCTTTATCTCCTAGTAATATATAATTTAAAACAGGTATAAAACGAACGAATGTTGTATAATCTTTCAAAAATATCAAATTTACTTTACCATTTATTGTAAAATTATTTAAATCTACAATTGCAAAACCTTCAAAATCTATTCCATTTCCAATAGTATTTAAATTATTAATCTTTAAAATATTTTCATCTTTATTGTAGGTAAATTCCATATTTCCCTCTTTTAGAGTATAAACTCCAATATTTTTAAGACCAATTCCAGCAGCTGGAAGAGCAAATAAAGGATTAAAAGGAAGAGTTACAATTTGTGCAGCAAGAGCTGGAGTTGTCTCTACAAATGCAAGTAGATTACTCAAGATTGATAAATTAGAAATACTACTATTATTTATTAAAAGTTTTCCATCAAAAGAATTATAATCCCCATTTGCGTATAAATTTATAGTACCTCCATTCATAACTTGCTTATTAAAAAGGGTATTTAATAATTCTTCACTTAAATCAACAGCAAAAAGATTAATTTTTCCATTACTATTTTCTGTAAAACTAAGCTCACTTTCTTTGTATTTTAAGTAAAGAAATTTCTCTTTATCATTTAAATTTATAATATAATTATTGGCTAAAATCTTATACTCATCATTTATTTCAATATTTGAATTTATAGCATTTATAAGTAACTTTTTATAGTTCAATTTTCCTGCATCTTTTAGACTAAAGACAATATCATAATTATTTATTTCTAGTTTTAAATCATCATTTTTCAGTTCTAATTTTAAATCTTCATTACTACTAGAAATTTTTGTAATTTCATCTTTTATACTCCCTTTTATTTCTAATTCTTTTAAATCAACTCCATCTTTTCTGAAAGGAAAACTAAGATTTTCTAAAAAGGCTTCAAAATTTATTTCATCTTTTGTTATAAAAACTTTTGCATTTTTAAATTCATAAATATCCTCTTTTTCTTCTAAAGAGCAATTTTCTAAAGTTATATTTATATTTTTATCTATTTCTTTATTTTTATTTCTTGAAAAATTATCAACAATTTTATAATCTTTTAAAAAAAGATTTACATTATCATTTACTTCTAATTTAAGAGTATTGTCTTTAGAAGAAATATTTACAGATTTTTCTTTTATTGAACCTTCTATAGAGAGTTCAGAAACTTTACTTTCATCTTTGTATAAAGGTAAATCAAAACCTTCAATCATCGCATCAAAATTGATATTTTTATCATCAATTACTTCAACAACCAAAGTTCCTGATTTTATAGAATAATCTTGTAAAAGTTTTGAATAGTTGTAAATTTTACTCAAATCTTCAACTATTACAAAAAGGTTATCTTCAACTTTAACTTTAGAACTTAGATTTGGAATGTCTATATATAATTTATTTGAAAAATCCATATTCAAGAGGGTATTGAAGTTTTTAATTTCTAGTATTTTATTATTTTTGTCATCTTGAACTACAAGCTTTCTTATATTTGCTGTTCCTTGTGATTTTAGTGTTTTAGTATCAATTTTAATATTAGCATTTGCATCTATCATATCATTAAATAAAAAATCAGCATTTTCCAAATAAACAATACTATTATCGAGTATTACTTTTGCATTTTTACTTTTAAAAGCAAAATTATTTATCAAAATTTCACTATTTTCTAAAATAAACTCACCTTTTGCTTCTGAGTTTTTCTTTTCATCATATGGAAAACTCAAAAGAAGTTTTGCATCTGTATTTCCACTTTTTTGTAAAATTGGTAAATTTATATCAAAAGCCTTTAAAATTCCTAATATATCTTTGTCAAGTTTTGCTTTTGTTTGAATATTTACATCAACAACACCATTTTGTTCACTAGTTAGATTTTTTATAGTCACATAAGAGTTTACGAGATTTTTATCTTTAAATTTACCATCTATTAAATTAAAATGTAAAGTATCATTTTCAAAATTTACTTTTACATTTTGTGTAATAATTTTATCTACATTTTTATGAAACATTATTTTTGCGTTTTTTATATGAGCTTCACCCTCTAATGATTTTTCAATAATTTCATTTTTTAATAAATCATACTCTCCATAAAACCAATCTAGTTTAATATCTCCAGTGACATTCTCATACATCCACTCATTCGCAGTTTGTGATAAATCTAAAAATTTTTTCAAAAAATATAAATTTTTAAAATACTCACTTCTCGAAAAAAATTTCAATTTATCTTTTGTGATATCAATATTTGTTCTTGCTACAACACCCTCATAATGAATATCACCAAAATACTTAATTTCATTTTTAAAATAATCAAGTTTTACTAATCCTTGAAATAAAACACCATAATCTTTCAAATACAATGATTTCAAGTCAAACTCAACTTGTTTTGAGACTTTATTTATACTTGAAACCAAATTTATAAACTTATTGTCTAAATATAATTCATCATTATCTATAAAAATAGAAAACTCATTTCCATCAATTTTTAAATTTTTTATATCAATTTCTTGGAAAAAACTCATTACTTTTGGAAGTAATTCAATATTTTTCTTTATATCTTCAATCGAAGATTTAACTTCACTCTTTTTTGATGTATATTCAACACTATCTATTTTAACAATGAGTTTTTTATCCAATTTTATATAGAATTGCGAAACAAAAAGATTTGCAAAGGAAAAAGAATTTATTTTGATACCCGAAAAAAGAATAGGAAATAATAATATAACAAATAAAAACAGAAATAGAAGTAGAGCTTTTATAGCTTTTAGCATTATTGAAAGTATCCTTATTTTCACAATTGTTCTTTTATACTATTTGACTCTACCAATGACATCATCAAAAGTCCTTTTTATTCCAAAAGGTAGTACCAATAATATCATAAATTACTTAAACAAAAGTGGCTATGAGATGAATACTTTAGATGAAATTGTAATAAAATCTACTGGATTTATACAAAGCGGTTGGATTGATATAGGAGAAACAAACCTTACAAAAATGGATTTTATTATCAGATTAGTAAATTCAAAAGCTGCTATGAAAAGTATTACCTTAATTCCTGGAGAAACATATTATGTTTTTCTAAAAAAACTTGCAAAAGAGTTTGAATTAAATGAAGAAAAATTATTTAAAGTTTATGCTGAATTTGCCTACAAACTAGATGGTAATATTCTTGCAGATACTTATTCTTTACCTATTGGAATGAATGAAGATTATATTATTTTATATTTATTGTCTCAATCTGACAAAAAATATGAAGAGTTTTCAAATAAAATATTTGGTTCATATGATAAGAAAAAGTGGTATAACTACATAACTTTAGCATCTATAATTCAAAAAGAAGCTGCAACCACAAATGAAATGCCTATAGTTGCTAGTGTAATCCATAACCGACTTAAAAAAAACATGGCTTTACAAATGGATGGAATACTAAATTATGGTAAATATTCAAATACAATAATAACTGCTGATAGAATAAAAAACGATGAGAGTTCATATAATACTTACAAATATAAAGGTTTACCCAAAGATCCTGTTTGTGCTGTTAGTTTAGATTCAATTAAAGCTGGGATTTTCCCTGTAAAAAGTGATTATTTATATTTTGTGAGAGATAATAAAACAGGATTACATAAATTCTCAAATTCATACGATATTCATCAAGAAAATATAACTGCAAATGTTGGTGTAGAAAAAACATATACAAAAGTTAAAGATGAAGAAACTCAAATCGATACTCAAGCTCAAGATATCATGAAAACAGACATTACAAAACAAAAAACTCCTTCAATAAAAGACTTATTTAATAGTATAAATTAGATGTGAATATTTGAAACAATCAAATATTCATACTACTTAAATTACACAATTTCAATTTTTTTAAATAAAATAAAAGATAGAATCTACGCGTATCAAAATTCAAAATCTAGGATAAAACATGGCACAAATTATTTACACAAAAGTTGATGAAGCTCCAGCTTTAGCAACGTACTCTTTTTTACCAATCATTAAAGCTTTCACAAAAAGCTCTGGAATTGAAATGGTTACAAAAGATATTTCTCTTGCTGGAAGAATTCTTGCTAACTTCCCTGAAAATTTAACTGATGATCAAAAAATCAGTGACGATTTAGCTGAATTAGGAGCTTTAACTCAAGATCCAACTGCAAATATCATTAAATTACCAAACATATCAGCTTCTGTTCCTCAATTAAAAGCAGCAATTGCTGAATTACAAGCAAAAGGTTACAATATACCAAATTACGATGCTAGTGAAGAAATTACAGCTAGATATTCAAAAATTATAGGTTCTGCAGTTAACCCTGTATTAAGAGAAGGAAATTCAGACAGAAGAGCTCCAAGTGCTGTTAAAAACTACGCAAAAGCTAATCCTCACAGAATGGGTAAATGGACAAAAGATTCTAAAACCGATGTTGCATGTATGGATTCAGGTGACTTTTATGGTTCTGAAGTATCTAAAACTTTTGATGAAGCAAATGATTTAAAAATTTCTTTCTTTGATGCAAATGGTGCTGAAACTCTATTAAAAGCATCTACAAAAGTTCTTGCTGGTGAAATTATAGATGCGACTGTATTAAGTGCAAAAGCTTTACAAGATTTTTATGCAAAAACAATTGAAAGAGCTAAAAAAGAAGATGTATTGTTATCTTTACACTTAAAAGCTACAATGATGAAAAACTCTGACCCTATTATGTTTGGATTTGCTGTGAAAGTTTATTTCAAAGATTTAATTGAAAAACATTCAGCTTTATTTGAACAAATCGGTGTTAACTTCAACAATGGTTTAGGTGACTTATACTCTAAATTAGAAACTTTAGATGCAGCTAAAAAAGCTGAAATAGAAGCAGATATTGCTGCTGTTTATGCTAAACAACCAAGACTTGCAATGGTAAACTCTGCAAAAGGAATTACAAACTTACACGTTCCTTCAGATGTTATTATTGATGCTTCTATGCCTGCTATGATTAAAGGTGGTGGGAAAATGTGGAATGCTGATGATAAAGAAGAAGATACAATCGCAATGATTCCAGATAGAGCATATGCTGGGAGTTTCAAAGCTGTTATTGATGATTGTAAAGAGCATGGAGCATTAGATGTTACAACTATTGGAACAGTTCCAAATGTTGGATTAATGGCTCAAAAAGCTGAAGAGTATGGTTCACATGATAAAACTTTCCAAGCAAAAGCAAATGGACAAATTAAAGTTATTGACAAAGATGGAAACACTGTATTCTCATTTAATGTAGAAAATGGTGATATTTTCAGAATGTGTCAAACTAAAGATGCTCCAATTCAAGACTGGATTAAATTGGCAGTTACAAGATCAAGATTATCTAATACACCTGCAATCTTCTGGTTAGATTCAAAAAGAGCTCACGATGCTGAAATGATTAAAAAAGTAAATAAATATTTACCAACTCATGATACAACTGGTTTAGATATTACAATTATGTCTCCTGTTGATGCAACTAAAAAATCTTTAGAAAGAATGAGAGCTGGACTTGATACTATTTCTGTTACTGGAAATATTTTAAGAGATTATAACACTGACTTATTCCCAATTTTAGAGCTTGGAACATCTGCAAAAATGTTATCAATCGTTCCATTAATGCAAGGTGGAGGATTATTTGAAACTGGTGCAGGAGGATCTGCTCCTAAACACGTTCAACAATTCCAAGAAGAATCTTATTTAAGATGGGATTCTTTAGGGGAATTTATGGCACTAGCTGCTTCATTTGATCATTTAGCAAATACTCAAGGTAATAAAAAAGCAAAAGTTTTAGCTGATACTTTAGATAGAGCAACAGGAACATTCTTAATCAATGACAAATCTCCAGCTAGAAAAATTGGTGATATTGATAACAGAGGTTCTCACTTCTTCTTAGCTATGTATTGGGCACAAGAATTAGCAGCTCAAGATGTAGATGCTGAATTAAAAGCAGAATTTACTCCAATTGCAAAAGCTATGACTGAAAACGAATCAAAAATCGTAAAAGAATTAGCTGACGCACAAGGAAAACCTGTTGATATGGGTGGATACTACTTACCAGATGATGCAAAAACATCAGCTGCTATGAGACCATCTGCAACACTCAACAAAATTCTTGCATAATTAGAAAAGAGAAGACACCCTCTTCTCTTTTTAATAAAAACTTAAAAAACCTACTATAATTTAAAAATCAAACCAAATTAGTGATATAATCCTCCAATTTTTATTAAGGCAAAATTTTGAATAATATAACAATTGGAATAGTTGGAGTTGGAAATGTAGGTTCAACTTTGGCTTTTAATCTAGCAACAAGTGGTTTATGTAAAACTATTTTATTAAAAGACATCAGAGAAGATTTTATAAAAGCTATGTCTATTGATATTTCTCAAGCAGCAAAAGCTTCAAATAATAAGACAAAAATAAAAGCATGTCTATGTAAAGATGAATTTAAAAATTGTAATATTGTTGTAATTACAGCAGGAATTGCAAGAAAACCAAATATGAGTAGAGAAGATTTACTTCTTACAAATGCAAAAATCATTCAAAATGTTTTTGATGAAATATTAGAACAAAATAAAGAAGCAATTTTTATAATAGTTTCAAATCCTTTAGATGCTATGGTTCATGTGGCACTAGAAAAATCAAAACTACCAAGAAATAGAATTTTTGGAATGGCTGGGGCACTTGATACTTCAAGATTTAAATATTATATAGATCAAAAACTAACAAATAAATATGATAATATAGAAGCTTTAGTTATAGGAAGCCATTCCAACAAAATGGTTCCTTTGATAAATCATGTAAAAATAGATGGTAAAAAACTCACAGATATTTTAAAAGAAAAAGACATTGAAGAGATTTTAGAAAATACAAAAAATGGTGGAGCAAAAATAGTAGAATTACTAAAAACAGGTTCAGCTTATTTTGCACCAGCTCATTGTTGTTTTTTAATGTGTAAAGCAATAATAACAAATAGTAAAGAAGTTTTTGCAACTTCTACTAGACTTATCAAAGAGTATAATTACAATAATTTAACGCTAGGTGTTCCTTGTATTTTAGGAAAAGATGGTATTGAAAAAATTATAGAATTAAAATTAAGCAAAGAAGAAACTATTGATTTAAAAAACTCTGCTAAAATTGTGGAAGAGAGTATTAACTTATTACAAGGATTAAATAATGAAACAAACATTTGAAGTACACAATGTAAAATGTGGTGGTTGTGCAAATACTTTGATTAAATCCTTAAAAGAGGATTTTGGAGAAGTTGATGTAAATTTAGATGTGAATCCAAGACAAATAACTTTAGATATAGAAGATAGCAAATTTGAATCTTTAAAAATAAAATTAAGAAGTTTAGGATACCCATTAATAAGTGATGAATTAAGTGGTTTTGAAAAAGCAACAACAACTGCAAAAAGTTTTGTATCATGTGCAATTGGGAAGATTGATGTTGCTATAAACAAAAATATTGACTAAAATCAAGTTATCTTAACTTTGTTTATATTAGAATAACATAATTTATTTCAAGAGGAGAAAAGATTATGAAAAAGATTATTATTGCATCAACAGTTTTAGCGGCTACATTTGCTTTCGCAAATCCTTATGCTAAATGTGCAACTTGTCATGGGGCTAATGGGGAAAAAGTAGCTTTAGGAAAATCTAAAATTATTAAAGATATGACTAAAGCTGATTTTGTTGCTGCACTTAAAGGTTACAAAGATGGAACTTATGGTGGACCTCAAAAAGCATTAATGGCTGGTCAAGTAAAAGATATGGATGAAGCAACTATGAACGCTATTGCGGATATTATCGTTAAATAATTTTTTAAAATAGCTAAGATTTTTCTTAGCTATTTGGGGACTGTTAGAAATTCCGTGTCAATCTGATAAAATAATATCAAGGATTGAA
>CAYLKG010000049.1:0-15429 GCA_964384195.1 uncultured Aliarcobacter sp.
TTTCTAGCATAAAACTCTAAAGTTCTAGTAACCGTTGTACCAACTGCTAGTATATTTTTAGCATTATCTATTTTTTCTATGCAATCTTTGCTTATTTCAAAATATTCACTGTGCATTGGATGAGATAAAATATCTTCAACATCAACAGGTTTAAAAGTTCCTGCACCAACATGTAAAGTTAAATAGTTTAAACCATATTTTTGCTCTAAATTTTCTAATAATTCTGGTGTAAAATGTAAAGATGCTGTAGGTGCCGCAACAGCTCCATAATTTTTTGCAAAAAGTGTTTGGTAGTTTGTCTCATCTTCTTTTGTATCTTCTCTTTGTATATAAGGAGGAAGAGGGATGTGTCCAATTCTATTTAAAATTTCAACTAAAGAGCTAAAATCTAGTTTTTTTTCATTTTTGAAAAACTCAACAACTCTTGAGCCATCTTCATTTAATTCAATTACATTTGCACTTAGATTATCTTCAAATAAAATTTTTGTATCAACTTTTACTTTTCCTCTAATCATCACTAAAAATCTATCCATAAATAAAGGTTTATTTAAAAGAAGTTCAATCTTTGCACCACTTTGTTTTTGACCAAAAATTCTTGCTTTTATAACTTTTGTATCATTTAAAAATATTGTTAAATCTTCTGGTAAAAAATCTACAATATTTCTAAAAATAGTATGTGTGATTTTGTCGTTTTTTCTATCATAAACTAATAGTTTAGCACTATCAGCTGGAATAGCTGGTGCTATGGCTATTTGATTTTGAGGAAGAAAGAAATCATAACTAGATGTTTTTAAAAAATCACTCAAATTACTCTTCTTCCTCTTCTTCTTTTGGAGCAGGATTGAATATTTTTGCAATATAAATAGAAACTCCATAAAGAATTAATAACGGAGCAGCCATCAAAATTTGGCTAATAACATCAGGAGGAGTTAAAAGTGCAGCAACTATAAATATCAAAACAACTGCATATCTAAAGAAATCTTTTAGCATTTTATCATCAACAAGTCCAATTTTTGCAAGGAAAAAAGTTATAACGGGTAACTCAAAAGCAATACCAAATCCAATTAAAAGTTTTGTAAAGAAGCCTACATATTTTCCAATACTTGGTAAAACACTAACAACGCTATTACCAAATGCAATTAAGAAATCAAAACCAATAGGAACAACAATATAGTAAGCAAAAGCTGCTCCTGAAAGAAACATTAATGTTGCAAAAAATACAAATGGAACAACAAGTTTTTTTTCATGATCATATAATCCAGGAGCTAAAAACAACCATAATTGCCAAAAAATAACAGGTAAAGATACAATAAATCCTGCAAAAAATGCAACTTTCATAGCTGTGAAAAATGTTTCTTGAATTTCAACAGCAATCATTGAAGTTCCAGTAGGAAGAGCGTGTTTTACAGGAACCATCATCCACTCTAGAATTGGCTCATAGAAGTTAAAACAAGCAAGAAACATAACAACAACAGTAATACTAGAAATTACCAATCTTTTTCTAAGGTCGGCTATATGCGGTTTTAAATCATCAAACATTATTTAATATCCTCACTATTTTTTAAAGAGAATTTTTCCTCTTTTTTTTCTAAAGCTTTATCTTCATTTACTTTTGCAAATTTTTCTTTGATTTTTTCAACTTCATTTTCAGGTTTTAAGTCATCTTTTAAAATATCATCAATTCCTAAATCAAACTTATTTTCAATTGACAAAGAAGATTTTGTATCTTCTATTTGAGCTTTAAATTTATTTGCTTCTTCTTTTAGCTCTTTTATGTTTAATTCATTATCAAGAGTTGTTTTAGCATCATTTATACCTTTTTTTATACTGTTAAACAGTCTAGCAATTTTAACCATTGCATCAGGAAGTTTTTCAGGACCCAAGGCAATAACAGCGACTATTGCGATAAGTAAAATTTCAGTTATTCCCATTCCAAACATTTTGTGCTCCATAATTTTTATAGGGTAGAGATTTTATCAAAACTTCGCTAAAATCAACGAAAATTAAATGAAGGTTGCACAATGGAGTTTCTTGTTTTAATTATTGTAATTGTTATTTTATTTTTTATAGCAAAAAATTATAGAACAGAACAATTTAAAAATATTAACTTAAAAAGAAAAGAGTTTTTTAGTGGAGATATTTTAAATCATGAAGCTGGGCTTTTAGTAGCGCTTTTGGCTAAAGTTGCGAAAGCTGATGGAAAAATTGGGGAACTTGAAGCAGAACTAATAAAACATACTTTAACTGACATTTCAAGTCATTTTGAAAATGAGCAAGAAGTAAGAGGAAGACTAAAAGAGCTATATAATAAAGAAAAGGATAATTTTTCTAATCTAATAGTTTTGTGTGATAGATTATATATTTTGACCAAAAATAATTATGAAAGTAGACTTACTTATTTAGAATATTTATTAAATCTTGCATTTATTGATGGTTCTTTTAGTAAAACTGAAAGAGAAATAACCGAAGATATAGCACAAGCTTTAAAAATTGAGCAAAATGATTATTTAAATATTATTTCAAAACTAGAAGCCTTTCATGAAAATGCTAAAAAACATGAAGAGCTAAGTGTTGAAAAAGCTTATTCAATACTTAATTCTAGCTCTAGTGATGATGATACTACAATTAAGAAAAAATATAGAGATTTAGTAAAACAAAATCATCCAGATATTATTTCCGGTCGTGGAGAATCACAAAATAAAATAGATGAAGCTACAAAAAAACTTCAAGAAATAAATGAAGCTTATGAAATTATCAAAAAAAGTAGAGGTGTTTAATGGGTAAGAGTTTCCCGCATTCATACATTGTTTGTGAATGCAAACAAGTAAGTTTAGGAGAGATAATTTTTGCTATAAAAGAAAAAGGTGCAAAAAATCTTGATGATTTAGCAAAAATTACAGATGCAGGAAGTTGTTGTGGTTGTTGTAAAAGAAGTGAAGATGATATTGGAGAAAAGAAAATGGAGCTTTACCTAACTGATATTTTAAATAAATTTGTTGGTTAAAAATATGAAAGAAGATTTGATAGAAGAGATTAAAAATCTTATAAAAACAGCAAAAGAAGATGAAGTATTTATAAATCCAGCTTATCTTGAATATTTTACTTTTGAAGAGTTAGAAGAGATAAAAGATACTTTACAAAGAAAAAAAGATGATTTTTTGAAAATAAACTCTAGTTATTTAGATGAGATTTATGAAAAAACAAAAAAAGATAAGTTATAATCTTAAACTAGGATTTAAAAATGAATAATTGGAAAATAATTAAGCAAAAATTAATAAAATTTTTAGAACTAGAAGTTGCTAAAACTGGGCATAAAAGTGTTGTTTTAGGTCTTTCTGGTGGTCTTGATTCAGCTGTTGTTGCTGTTTTGTGTAAAGAAATTTTTAAAGAAAACTTACTTTGTGTTTTATTGCCATCACAATTTTCATCTAAATCTTCAGTTGATGATGCACTTGAACTTTGTAAAAAATTTGATATAAAACATGAAATAGTTTCTATTGAGCCTTTGCTTAGTTGTTATATAAGCAATATGAAAAATAACAACCTAAGAGTTGGCAATTTTAGTGCAAGACTTAGAATGTCTGTTTTATATGATATTAGCGCTAGAGAAAAGAGTATTGTTGTAGGAACATCAAACAAAAGTGAGTTGTTTTTAGGTTATGGAACTATTTTCGGAGATTTGGCTTGTGCTATTAATCCAATAGGAAACATATATAAAAGTGATTTGTTTGACTTTGCAAGATTTTTGGGAGTTACTGATTCAATTATAAATAAAGCACCTAGTGCTGATTTTTATGAAGGACAGAGCGATGAGGCTGATTTAGGTTATAGTTATAGTAGAATTGATGAATTTTTAAAATCTTTTATAGATAAAAATAGCTCAAAAGAAGAGCTTTTAAAACTTGGTTTTGAGCAAGAGATGATAGAAAAAATCACAAATAGAGTAAAAATAAATAGTTTCAAAAGAGAACTTCCAAAAATAGCACAAATATAGAGGAAATGAGGATAAATATGAGTAAGAATATAGCAATATACAAAGCAACTTTAGACAATGAAGAGTTAAATCAAATTAGATCAGTTCTTGAAGCTAAAAATGATTTATCAAAAGTTTTAGAGTTTGAAGAACTTATAAATAAATATATAGGTTCAAAGTATGCGATTGCTACATCTACTTCAACATCAGCTTTGTATTTAGCATTGAGTTCCATGAAACTAAAAAGAGGTGATAAAGTTTTGATGTCTGTAAACTCTTTTGTAAATTTACCTGAGACAGTAAGACATTTTGATGCTGAGCCTATTTTTGTTGATATAAATTTACAAGATATGAATTTAGATATTGAAAAGTTTGAAGAAGCGATTATTGCAAATAAATCAAAAAAATTAAGAGCAGCGATTATCACTTTTATTGGAGGATTAGCCCCAAATTTAGATAAAATCTATGAGATAGCAAAGAAGCACAATATTTTAATAATTGAAGATTGCCGAGCAGCTTTAGGGACTACATATAAAGGTAAAAAAGTAGGAAATTTAGAAGCAGACATGACAATATTCTCTACAAATCCTTCTCCATCAAAATATGCAATAAGTCGTTCAGGAGTTTTAGTAACAAATAATGAAGAATTAGCAAAAAGAGCAAAACTTTTGAGAACACATGCTATTACAACGGCATATGATAATTATGGAAATCTTGATTATGTTTATGATGTTGATGATATCGGGCATAAGTTTGACTTATCAGAACTTGATGCTGCATACGCAATAGCTCAACTAAAAAAAACAGATGGTTTTATAAAAAGAAGAAAAGAAATAGCAAAAATTTATGAAGAAAAATTAAGTGGTGTTAAACATATTACAATTTTACCTTATAAAAATGAGCATATTTACACGCAGTTTATTATAAAAATATCAAGAAATAGAGATGCTTTTGCAAGAGCTTTAAAAGAAAGAGGTGTTGCAACGGCTTTAAATTATATTCCACTTCATCTATTATCTTATTATAAAAGTAAATACTCTATAAAGATTACTGCATTTCCAAATGCTTTAAATAATTATCAACAAATTTTATCTTTACCTATTTATGCAGGTCTTACAGATGATGAAGTAAATTATGTTTGTGACCAAGTGATAGATGTGGCTAAAGAGTGGATATGATTTGAAACAAAAATTTATACTTTGGGTAGAGGATTATCTTTTTTACCCAAATTTTTTTCAAAAAATAATTTCTTTTTTACTTCTACCTTTGACTTTTATCTATGTTTTTATAATTTTGTTAAAAAGAAGTTTTGCAAACAAAATAGATTTTGGAATTCCTGTTATTTCTGTTGGTAATTTAACTATTGGTGGAAGTGGAAAAACTCCTATAACTATTAAATTAGCTAGTCAATATAAAGATGTTTGTGTTATTTTAAGAGGTTATGGAAGAGCTTCTAAAGGTTTAGTTATTGTAAGTTCAAACGGAAATATAAAAGTTGATGTTAAACAAAGTGGTGATGAGGCAATGCTTTTAGCTAGAAATCTTAAAAATGCTACAATAATTGTAAGTGAAAATAGAGAAAATGCAATTATAAAGGCAAAAGAGCTAGGATGTAAAATAGTTTTTTTAGATGATGGTTTTTCCAAATATCATATAGAAAAATTTGATATTTTACTAAGAGCAAAAAGAGAACCTACAAATATTTTTTGTCTACCTAGTGGTGCATATAGAGAGCCAAAAAGCTTTTATAGTAAGGCAAATTTGGAATTAAAAGAGAGTAGGGATTTTAAAAGAGTTGTGACAATCAAAAAAGATGGTATAAAAGCCGAACTACCTCTTAAAACTCTTCTTTTAACTGCTATTTCAAAACCTAAAAGACTTTTGGAATTTTTACCAAAAAATGTACAATTACTTGCTTTTGAAGATCATCATAGTTTTACAAAAGATGAAATAGATGATATTTTGGAAAAATATAAGGATTTTTCTATAGTTACAACTCAGAAAGATTTTGTAAAGTTAGAGAGTTTGGGGTTAAAAAATGTCTATCTAATGGATTTAGATATAGAGTTTAGTAGCAATTTGGATTTAGGAGAGCTACAAACTTATATAAATTCATTTAAAAACTAGAAAACCTAGTTTTTAAATTGTTTTAGAAAATCTTCTTTTTTCTTCTGGAATTTGATTTAAATATGCATCAAAAGGCATACAAATATTTCTTATAAGCATTGTTCCTGTTTGTGAAGCTTCGATTTTTTCATCACAAATAGTTATTAATGCAGCTTCTTCAAACTCTTTTAAAGCCTCTAAAGCATCACTAAAATACTCTTTGAAATCTATTTTGAACTCATTTTCAACTTTTTTGATATTTAATGAAAAATTACTCATAAGCTCCATAATTACATGTTGTCTTAAAATATCATCATCACTTAACTTATAACCTTTAAATACAGGTAAATCACCATTATCAATAGCAGTTTCCCAGTGCTCCAAATCTTTATAATTTTGAGCATAATAATCCACACCATTTCCAATAGATGTAACACCAATTCCAATTAAATCAGCACCACCTTTTGTTGTATATCCTTGGAAGTTTCTATGGAGTTCACCTTTTTGGATTGCTTTAAATAGTTCATCTTCTGGTTTTGCAAAGTGATCCATTCCAACCATTTTATAACCGTTTGTTGTAAAGAAATCAATTGTATCTTTTAACATTTCTAGTTTTTCTTGTGGTTTTGGGAAAGTTGATTCATCGAACTTTCTCATAGTTTTCATAAGCCATGGAACATGCGCATAATTAAAAACAGCAAATCTATCAGGGCTTAAAGTTAGCATCTTTTCTAAAGTGTTTTTAAAACTCTCTTTTGTTTGATGAGGAAGACCATAAATCAGATCTGTGTTTATTGATTTTATTCCAGCATTCCTTGCTATTTTAATAACATTTTGAGTTAATTCAAATGGTTGAATTCTATGGATTGTTTTTTGTACAGTTTCATCTAAATCTTGTACCCCAAAACTAAGCCTATTTACTCCACCAGCTTTTAAAACATCCATGTGTTCTTTTGTAAAATATCTAGGATCAACTTCACAAGATATCTCGGCATCAGCACTAAAATTTGGAAAAACTTCTTTAATTTTGCTTATCAACTCTTCTAATTGACTAGGAGAAAAAAAAGTTGGAGTTCCTCCTCCAAAGTGCATTTGGCTAACAACTCTAGAAGTATCTAAATATTTTTTTAATATATCTAGCTCTTTTTTTATATAGCTAATATATCTGATTTTTTTGTCTTCTTTTGAAGTAAAAATAGTATTACATCCACAAAAATAACAAGCACTTCTACAAAAAGGAAGATGAAAATATAAAGACAAGTTTCTATTTTTATCTTGGTTTTTGTAGTAGTTTTTTAAATCATCTTGAGTAAAATTCTCACTAAACTCAGGAGCCGTTGGATATGAAGTGTATCTGGGCCCTGGTTTTGAATATTTTACAAATTTAGCAAAATCTATCATTAGCTATCTCTTCTTTTATCTAACCAAACCATGATTCCTTTTTGTGCATGAAGTCTATTTTCTGCTTCATCAAAAACTCTACTTTGTGGTCCTTCAAGAACAGCTTCACTAACTTCATAATCTCTATAAGCAGGTAAACAGTGTAAGAAAATCGCTTTTTTGCTAGCTAGTTTCATAAGATCTTCATCTACGATAAATCCTCTAAATTCTTTGATTCTCATATTTTTTTCAGCTTCTTGACCCATTGATATCCATGTGTCAGTTGTAACAACTGTAGCATTTTTTACAGCTTCTTTTGGATCAAATCCTACTGTTATTTTTGCGCCACTTACTTTTGCATCTTCTAAAGCTTTTTCTAAAATTTCTTTATTTACTTGATAAGCTTTTGGTGTTGCAATTCT
The DNA here is from genome assembly GCA_964384195.1 of uncultured Aliarcobacter sp. Classification (GTDB taxonomy): domain Bacteria; phylum Campylobacterota; class Campylobacteria; order Campylobacterales; family Arcobacteraceae; genus Aliarcobacter. The sequence continues at coordinate 7,882 of CAYLKG010000049.1, forward strand.
AAGTTCAAACCCTAATTTTGCAGCTAGATTTAGCCAAGAATGTGCCATATTATTTCCATCACCAATATATGCTACAACTAAATTTTTATCAAGACCTTCTTCCATAATTGTTAAATAATCAGCCATTAGCTGAACAGGATGAAATTTATCTGTAAGTCCGTTTATAACTGGAACTTTTGAATATGAAGCAAACTCTTCAAGTTTTTCTTGCTCGTAAGTTCTAATCATCACCATATCAACCATTCTTGAGATTACTCTAGCTGTATCTTTCATAGGTTCACCACGACCTAGTTGAATATCATTTGATGATAAAAATAATCCAACACCACCTAGTTCATAAATACCAGCTTCGAAAGATACTCTAGTTCTAGTAGAGCTTTTTTCAAATATCATTCCAAGTATTTTTTTAGGCATATAATCTTCGTGTTTTCCAGCTTTTGCATCATCTTTTATCTTTTTTGCAAGAGCTAAAATATCCAAAATTTCCTCTTTTGAGAAGTTCATTAAACTCAAGAAGTGTCTCATAATATTTCCTTATATGGATTAAAAATGAACATTTTAGTTAATTTATCTTTATAAACACTTAAGTTTCAGCTTAAATATTATTTAAAACTCTCATAAAATGACACTTTAGTGACAATTTGAGTTATTAGTGATTAAGAGTATATCTTTTAGAATTCCAATGTTTCAAATAAGGATAAAAAATGCAAATAAAGATTTTAAAAAGAGATGGGAAAAAAGAAAAATTTGAAGCCTTCAAAATAGAAGATGCTATAAAAAAAGCTTTTAAAAGTGTAAATGAAAAATATGACAATTCTATATTTTTTTCAGTTTTATTTGAAATTAAATCAAAAAATATAAAAGCTGTTGAAGATATTCAAGATAGCATTGAAAAAGAGCTATTTAAAAGTAAATATTTTGAAGTTATGAAAAGCTTTATGCTTTATAGACATCTTCATAAAATTCAAAGAGAGCAGATTTTAGGGTTGTGTGATGATACAACTTATGTAAATTCGACACAAACAATACAAGAGTATATTGATGGCGAAGATTGGAGAATAAAAGCAAATTCAAACACGGGTTATTCTCATGCAGGATTAATAAATAATAGTGCTGGAAAACTAATAGCAAACTATTGGCTTGATAAAATCTACACAAAAGAGCAAGGGTATGCACATAGAAATGCAGATATTCATATTCATGATTTAGATTGTTTAAGTGCTTATTGTGCAGGATGGAGTTTAAGAGTTTTACTTGACGAAGGATTTAATGAAGTAAGAGGAAGAGTTGAAAGTAAGGCTCCAAATCATTTTAGAGAAGCTTTAGGGCAAATGGCAAATTTTTTAGGAATACTTCAGAGTGAATGGGCAGGAGCTCAAGCTTTTAGTTCTTTTGATACATATTTGGCACCTTATGTTTTTAAAGATAAGCTTGAATACAAAGAGATTAAAAAAGCTATTAGAAGTTTCATTTATAACTTAAATGTTCCAGCACGTTGGGGACAAAGTCCGTTTACAAATATAACAATAGACTGGACAGTTCCTAAAGATTTAAAAAATCAAATTCCTACAAAAAATCAAAAGCATCTTTTCTCAAATTTAGAAGATGAAGAGCTTTTACTAATAGCTAAAGGTAGGGGTGTAAATAGTTTTGTTGAAATGACTTATAAATGTTTTCAAGAAGAGATGAACTTAATAAATAAGGCTTATTATGAAATTATGACTGAAGGTGATAAAACAGGACAACCTTTTACTTTTCCAATTCCAACTGTAAATATAACTGAAGATTTTGATTGGAATGGTGAAAATACAGATATTTTGTTTGAAAATACAGCCAAAATTGGAAGTAGCTATTTTCAAAATTTCATAGGAAGTCAGTATAAAAAAGATGAATTTGGAAACTTAGTTGAAAATAGTGAAGCCTATAAACCAGGACATGTAAGAAGTATGTGTTGTAGGTTACAATTAGATTTGAGGGAGCTTTTAAAACGAGGTGGTGGACTTTTTGGAAGTGCTGAAATGACTGGAAGCATAGGAGTTGTAACTTTAAATATGGCAAGGTTAGGATATTTATTTAAAGGTGATGAGAAAGCTATATTTAATAGAGTTGAAGAACTTATGGATTTATCAAAAGATAGTTTGGAGAAAAAAAGAGTTTTTGTACAAGATATGTATGAAAGAGGTCTTTATCCTTATACAAAAAGGTATTTACCACATTTCAACAACCATTTTTCAACTATTGGTATAAATGGTGTGAACGAAATGCTAAAAAACTTTTTTGATGAAAGTGTCGATTTATCAACACAAAAAGGAATAGAATTTACTATAAAATTACTTGATTTTATGAGATCTAAAATGGTTCAATATCAAGAAGAAACAGGTAATTTATATAATCTTGAAGCAACTCCAGCTGAAGGTACAACATATAGATTTGCAAAAGAAGATATAAAAAGATACCCAGAAATTATTCAAGCAGGAATGAATAAAAATATTTATTATACAAACTCATCTCAGCTTCCAGTAGATTTTACTGATGATCCGTTTGAAGCTTTAAGTTTACAAGATGATTTGCAGTGTAAATATACAGGAGGAACAGTTCTTCATTTATATATGAAAGAAAAGCTTTCAAGTGCAGATGCTTGTAAAAAACTTGTAAAAAATGTGATTACAAATTTTAGATTACCATATATTACTATTACGCCATTGTTTAGTGTATGTCCCGTTCATGGGTATTTAGTAGGTGAGCATGAATATTGCCCAAAATGTGATGATGAAATTTTACAAAAGGAGTCAAAAGATGGAAAAACAAGAATTGCTTGAAAGAAATATGAAAAAAAGAGTTAAATGTATAGTATATACTAGGGTTATGGGTTATCATAGACCGGTTGAAAGTTTCAATATAGGAAAAAAAGGTGAGCATAGACAAAGAGTTAAATTTGTTGAGTCAAAAGATTGTTTATGATTATACAAAATTTACTACCACAGACTACACAGGAGAAATTTCCTGTATAGTTTGGCATATATCTTGTAATTTGAAATGTAGCTATTGTTATAATGATAATATAGTTTTTGCTAAAAAAGGAAGTTATTCTCACAATGATATTTTAGAGTTTTTAAAAAATCGAGTAGGTCTTTTAAGTGCTGTTGTGTTAAGTGGTGGGGAAGCAACAACTCATGATTTAAAACTATTTTGTAAAAAAGTAAAAGATTTAGGTTTTAAAATTAAACTTGATTCGAATGGTATAAATTTTGAAAAAATAAAAGAACTAATTGATGAAAATTTAATAGATTTTATTTCTCTTGATTTTAAAGCTACAAGAGAGAAGTTTAAAGCTATAACTTTAAAAAATTCTTATAATAAGTTTTTAAAAACTCTGAAATATCTAATTGATATAAAATTCTCATTTGAACTAAGAACTACTGTAAATGCTGATTTATTAGACGAAAATGATATAAATGAAATTGTAAAAATAGCTTATGATTTAGGCTATAAAAATAGTTTTTATATACAAAACTTTTTGCAAACAGAATCAAATATTGGAAATATAAGTCAAAAAAAACTTTTAAATAGAGATTTAATAAGAGAAGATTTACTTAAAGTTGAGTTTAGAAATTAATCTTTAAGATGTGCTGTTTATTACAGTACATCTTATTTTGATTTTTCTTTTAAAACTACTACTTCAAAAGAGCTTTTTTGAATAACTAAAGCTTTTTTATTTGGGACTACAGACAGATTTTTAGTGTTTTGTACTTTAATTCTTAAATTTGATAAATCACTTTCTAATTCTTCTATTCTTTGATTTAATTGTAAAATAATATCAACACCAGCAAGATTAACTCCAAGCTCACGAGTTAGAGTTAATACGTATTTTATATGGTTTATATCTTTTTGAGAATATAGCCTTATTTTTCCATTTGTTCTAGATGGTTTTATTAAGCCTTCTCTTTCATATTGCCTTAGAGTTTGTGGATGAATATCTAAAATCTCAGCAACTGCTGAGATTAAAAATACTGGTTCAATATAGCTATTTTTTTCCATCTTGAATTCCTAGTTATCTTTTAGTTCTTTTTCTAAAAGAGTAACTAATCCATGGCTTAAATCCTCAAGTTTTGGTAGGATGATATTTGCTTCTAAATATAAATCACCTTTTATTTTAGTTTTTCTATTTAGAACACCTAATTCTTTTGCTCTGAATTTTTGGTTTTGTTTTGTATTTTGTGGAACTTTTAAAGTTATATTTTTATGAATAGTTTTGATTTCAACTTTTCCACCAAATAATGCAGTTTTGAAAGGAAGGTCAAACTGTTTTGTAAGAGTTTCTCCATCTCTTTTATATTCATTGCTAGGAGCAATATTTATTTTTAAAATCAAATCACCTTTTTGGCCTTGATATGATTTTCCTTTTCCTTTTGCTCTTATTTTTTGACCATCTTCAATTCCCTCAGGAATTTTGATATCAAATGAGTCATTATTTAGAGTGATATTTTGTTTTCCACCTAAAATTGCAACATCAAAAGGAATAGTAACTTGAGCATTTGTGTCTAAATCTGGTGTATCAAATCCAAATCCACCACTAAATCCTCCACGACCAAATCCTCCTCCAAATCCTGCAGCACCTCCGCCAAACATTTGTCTTAAAATTTCATCTAAATCAACTCCACCGCCTTGACTTCTTGCAAAATCACTAAAATTTTGCCCACCAAACATAGAGTCACCATATTGGTCATATTGTTGTTTTTTTGTAGCATCACTTAAAACTTCATAAGCTGCATTTATCTCTTTGAATTTGTCTTCAGCTTTTGGATCTTTATTTACATCCGGATGATATTTTCTTGCTAGTTTTCTATAAGCCTTTTTAATTTCTTCAGGTGTAGCATTTTCGCTAACTTCAAGTGTTTCATATAAACTTTTTGCCATTTTTTATTCCTATTTTATTAATAAACTTTAAATTATAAAATAGAATTATATCACAAACCTTGAGTCAAAGTCAATCAAGGTTTGAAGGAAGAATTATAGTAAATTTTGCACCAAAATGTTGAAAATTATTATTTTTAAAATAAGAATTCTCAGCTGTAATTGAGCCTTTCATACTATTTGTAATTATTTCTCTAGTCATATAAAGACCTAATCCTGTACCTTGATATTGGTGTTTTGTAGTAAAGTAGGGTTCAAATATTTTACCGATTATATTTTTTTTATTCCAAGAGCATTGTCTGAAATAGTAATTTTAATATTTTCATTTATTTCTTTTGTTTTTACTTTTATAAGTCTTGGTTCATCATCTTCGATATTTTGAACCAGAGCATCTTTTGCGTTGTTTAGAATATTTAAAAAAGCTTGTGAGAACTCATTTGCTACACCATAAACATGAATATCTTCTTCTAAATCTAATATAATTTTTATATTATACTCTTTGAAAAATGAAATAACTAGTAATATATTATTTTCAATATTTTCTTTTAGATTGAATAGTGATTTTTCTTTATTCTGTTTAAAAAAATTATTGAAAGTATCAATGGTATTTGACAAATATTTTGTTGTTTTTAAAATTAATTTCAGGCTTTCATCTAAATTTTCACCCTCTAATTGACCCAACTCTTTTTTTAATTTTAGATTTGAAGCCGTTATAGATATGATATTTAAGGGTTGTCTCCATTGATGAGCTATATTTCCTATCATCTCTCCCATAGCTGCTAATTTTGATTGTTCTGCTAAGAGAAGGTCTTTTCTTTTCAACTTTTCAATATCAACTATTGTTAAAATTTTGAAAATTTGATTATCAATAAATGTATCTTTTATATTTACAATTGCTTCAAATTTACTACAATCATCTCTATAAATTGTCGTTTCGGTAGGATTATTACTTATAGTTTCAATAATTTTTTTGTCATAAATAATCTCACTGAAACTTTTCCTAATTATTTCAAGTTTGCTTTCTTTGTTAAATAATTCAATAGCAACTTGATTGCAATTTATAACTATTTCATCTTTAAATAAAATAATTGCTTCCATCGTTGTATCAAAAATAAGGCTCATTTCTTGATTTTTTTGCAGTAGCTCATCTCTTGCATTTTGTAGCTTTTGATTTATTTCACAAAGTATAGTTACATCATAAATATACAAAATAACTAATTCATTTTTTATATCTAATGGAGTTATTGTAATACTTTGTATCATATTATCAAAAACTTTATCTGCAATTTTTGATAATTCAATATTTAATAAATAATTATTAGTTTGGGGAGTATAAAAAGTTGGAGATTTGAGTTTTAAAGCCGTTACTATTTTTCTTGTTAATCTTTTTTCATCAATATTTGAATAAATATCAGTTAATTTTTTACCTACAATATCACTTGATTGAATATCTGTTCTAATTTCAAGCCATTTATTCCAAAACAGAACTTCCAAATTTTTGTTTAATAAAATAATTCCGTTATCAACAGAACTACAAATAGCATCAAATTTATTTATTGATAAGTTATTCAAAGTTCATCCAAAATTTTGTTTAGTTTTTCTTTTATGAAAAGAATAGAGTCATCTGTAGTTAAAATAAACAATTCACCATTTATATTTAAATCCACAAACTCAAGTTTTGTTGAGATAATGATTACTTTTTGATATTTATTTATAAAGATATTATTTAATTCATCTATAGATTTTATAATTTTTATAGAAGGTGCAGAAAAAGATACACTAGTTTCAATATCCTCAGCTAATTTACTAATAGTTGAAGATGATAAAATATTTGTAATTTCTAAAGTAATATCACAAATTTCATCTTCATTGATTTCATCTTCTGTTAAACCAAACTTTTGAGCCATATTTGTAGCAGATTTTTTATCTATTAAAAACATATTCTCACCATTTAGTGTTCCATTTATCTGTTGAAGTGCAACTAAATGTTCTTCATTAAAATTTAATTCATTAGATAAATAAGGTTTTAGTTCTTCTGCATTTATTATTTGTATTGTTGGAATACTAAGTTTTGCAAAAGCATCTAAAATCTCTGTAATTGCAGCAGTTGCGCTTCCATAAGCCATATTCATAAGCTCTTGAAGGCAATCTTTTTCATCATCTGTTAATGTAATTTTTTGACTCATTCTTACTCTTTATGAAATTATTTTCTCTATTATCTGTTGCATTTTTGATGAATCAATCGGCTTTTTGATAAAGTTTAAAGCACCTAATTCTAAAGCTTTGTCTATTGCTTGTTTTTGGATATCGGCTGAAATAACTACTGCATTTACATCTTTATCAAACTCTTTTATATGTTTTAATGCTTCAAAACCATCCATAATAGGCATTGTTAAATCCAGAAAAACAAGTTTTGGTTTATGAAGTTTATATAAATGTACAGCTTCTTGACCATTTGTTGCCTCAAAAACTTCATACTCAAATGTTAAAACATCCTCTAAAGTTTTTAAAACCATTTTTCTTGCCATCTTTGAATCATCCGTAACTAAAATTTTCATTTACAAGCCTCATTAAAAAATTATGAGCCCACTGCACAACCACCTAATCTTAATACTTCAATTTTTAGGTTGTAAT
>CAYLKG010000050.1:0-14977 GCA_964384195.1 uncultured Aliarcobacter sp.
TAAATAATTTTAATAAAAAAATTTATCTGTATTTTATAATGAAGCTAAAAGCCTAAATATAAACTCAATGGCAACTTTTCCTATAAAAAAATTTGATAAAGTTGTTGGAGTTATGATAATTTATTCAACTAAAGTTGATTTTTTTGATAAAGAGGTTGAAGTTTTATTTGATAAGCTTGTAAATGATATTAATCACTGTTTAGAAAAGATTGATTATGAAGAGCAAAGACTTGCTCAAGAAGATGATTTAAGATTGTCTTCTTACTCTTTTGATGTTGCTGAACCTATGTTAATTACAGATATTCAAGGACGTATTGTAAGGGTAAACCAAGCGTTTTGTTCAATCATGGGATATACAAAAGATGAGTTAATTGGACAAAATCCAAAAATCTTTAAAACTCCACATCAAGACCAAAAATTTATTGAGGATTTATGGAATAGTTTAAAGATTGATGGTTATTGGACTGGAGAACTTTATAATAAAAAATCAAATGATGAGATAATTCCTTTAAAAGGTACAATAACAGCAATTAAAGATAAAAATGGAAAGAATACACATTATTTGGGGCAATATTTTGATATTGGAAAAATTAAAGATAAAGAGAAAATTTTAGAATATCAAGCAACTCACGATAATTTAACAGGTCTTCCAAATAGACTTTTACTAATAGATAGAATTGAACAAGCTATTAAAAAAGTTACAAGACACAAAATTATTGGTGGTTTAATATTTATAGATTTAGACAATTTCAAACTAATAAATGATACATTGGGACATGATATAGGAGATGCTTTACTAATAACTGTTGCTAAAAAAATGAAAGATAGTATAAGAGATGAGGATACTGTTTCAAGAGTTGGTGGAGATGAGTTTGTAATTTTACTTGATAATTTAGGCTCAACAAAAGATGATGCGAGAAGAAATATTAAATATTTAGCATCAAAAATAAAAAATTCTTTAAATAGCATTGAGTATATTGAAGGACATAAAAATATTTCAACTCCAAGTATAGGAATAACTTTGTTTAGCGATGATAGTGTTAGCGTAAAAGATTTAATTAAACAAGCTGATACAGCTATGTATGAAGCAAAAAAACAAGGTAAAAATTCTATAGAGTTATTTGAAGATTAAAAGATTAAGGAGCTAATCTTTTAATTTCCCAAGAATTATCTTCTTGAAGTTCATATAAAAATCTGTCATGAAGTCTATCTTCTCCACCTTGCCAAAACTCTATACGAATTGGTTTTATGATGTATCCACCCCAAAATGATGGGAAAGGAATCTCTTTATTTAAAAATTTATTTTTCATCTCTTCAAATTTTTGCTCTAGTAAAGCTCTTGAGCTTATAACTTCACTTTGTCTTGAAACCCAAGCTCCAAGTTGGCTACCTTTTGGTCGACTTAAAAAATATTTCAAAGAATCCGCTTTTGATATTTTTTCTACAGTTGCTTCTATTTTTATTTGTCTTTCAAGAGTTAGCCAAGTAAATAAAGCTGCTACTTTTGGATTGTTTTCCATCTGTTTTGCTTTTTTACTATCATAATTTGTAAAAAATACAAAACCTTTTTCACTAAAATATTTTAATAAAACTGTTCTAACGCTTGGCATCATATCAGCCCCTACTGTTGCTAGTGTGAAAGCGTTTGGTTCAAGTAGGTTTTCATTCATGGCATCTTTAAACCAGATTTCAAACTGTTTAAATGGATTTTTGTCTAAATCTTTTATATCAAAATTTTTTGTAGTATATTTACCTCTGATATTTGCAATATCCATAATGGCTCCTTTTTTATGACAATTTTATCTAAATATAATTTTCTTTAATGTTAAATCGATATAATCCCAAAATTTTTTAACTATTAGAAAAAAAATGGATTTTAATTTAATAGCTCAAAATATTTTAAATCCAATTTTAGAGATGTTGAAGATATAAGAACTTTTATAAAAAAGTATGGTGGTAAATGTATTATAACTGATGTTATGTTACTTCAATAAAAATAGGAGTTTAAATTTATGGATAAAAACTTTAACTATTCTAGTTTAAAATTAGGCATTATTGGTGGTGGACAGCTTGGTAAGATTATGTCTCAAAAAGCAAAAAAATTAGGTTTTCATGTAACGATTCTTGACCCAACGCCAAATTGTCCAGCAGCTCAAGTTTCAGATAGACAAATTGTTGCAGGCTTTTATGATAAAGAGAAGCTAGAGCAACTTGTAAAAGAGTGTGATGTTACAACTTTTGAGTTAGAGCATGTTGATACAGAAGTTTTAAAAAAGCTTTATGACCAAGATTACAAAATATTTCCATCACCTTATGTTATGGAGCTAATTCAAGATAAGTATGAGCAAAAAAAGTTACTTGATGAAAAAGGAATAGCTGTTCCAAAATATAAAAAAGTTGAATCAAAAGATGATTTAAAAAGTTTTGGTTTGCCTGTTATTCAAAAAGCGAGAAAAGGTGGATATGACGGTAAAGGAGTAATGCTTTTAAGAGATGAAAATGATTTAAACAACTCTATTAAAGCTGATTCTTTTATAGAAGAGTTAGTAGATATTGATAAAGAGTTAGCAATTATTGTTGCTAGAAATATTGAAGGAGAAATTGCTGTTTATCCAGTTGTAGAGATGCTTTTTGATGAGAGAGTAAATATTTGTGATATTGTAATGGCACCTGCAAGAATTTCTGAAAATTTAGAAAAAATAGCTAAAGAGATGGCAATAAAATCTATTGAAATTTTAGATGGAGTTGGAATTTTTGGTGTAGAGATGTTTTTAACCAAAAAAGGTGAAATTTTACTAAATGAGATTGCACCAAGACCTCATAATTCAGGACATTATACATTTGAATCTTGTACTACTTCACAGTTTGAACAGATAATTAGAGCAGTTACAAATCTGCCTTTAGGTTCTACAAAACTAATTTCACCATCAGTTATGGTAAATCTTTTAGGAGAAGAGGGATATGAAGGAGAACCTTTTATTGAAGGTATTCATGAAGCGTTAGAAATTCCTGAGCTATCTTTTCACTTTTATGGGAAAAAAGAGACAAAACCATTTAGAAAGATGGGGCATATTACAGTTTTGAGTGAAGATTTAGATGAAGCACTTAAAAAAGCATTAAAAGCTAAAGATATATTAAAAATAAGAGGGAGCAAAAAATATGAGTAAGCCATTAGTTGCAATTATTATGGGGAGCGATTCAGACCTTCCTATTATGAGTGAAGCTGCAAAAATTTGTGATTATTTTCAAATTGAGTATGAAGTTACAGTTGTTTCAGCCCATAGAACACCAGAGAGATTATTTAAATATTCAAAAGAGGCAGAAAAAAGAGGAATTAGGGTAATTATAGCAGGTGCAGGAGGGGCTGCACATTTACCAGGAATGGTTGCTTCAATTACTCCGCTTCCAGTTATTGGTGTTCCTGTAAAAACTTCATCTTTAGATGGTATGGATTCTCTTTTATCTATAGTTCAAATGCCAGGAGGTGTTCCTGTGGCAACAGTAGCTATTAATAACGCAAAAAATGCGGGAATATTAGCAGCACAAATTTTGGGTGTAAAAGATAAAGATTTAAGAAAAAAGATTGAAAAATATAAAGATGAAATGAAAGCTGAAGTTGAAAATAAGGCAAAAAAACTTGAAGATTTGAAATATGAAGAGTATTTAAAAAATATGAAGAAATAAATAGCTTTATATTTTAGAAAAAGGATACAATAATACATCAAGAATTTTGAAGGATTTGGGTTGTCTAATTTAGATTTAAAAAAAGAGATAAAAAAACTAAAAGAAGAGAATTTTATTTTAGAACAATATTATGAGGCTGCAAAAGAGTCTAGTATAGTTTCTAAAGGTGATTTAGATGGAAACATAACTTATGTGAATGATAAGTTTGTTGAAGTTGCACAATACTCAAAAGAAGAGGTAATTGGGAAACCTCATAGCCTTTTAAAAGGTGAGGAAAATAAGGAAAAATTCACTACTCTTTGGGAAACAATTAAAAGTAAAAAAAGATGGAAAGGACTACTTAGAAACAAGAAAAAAGATGGAACTTTCTGTTTTGTTGATAATATAATCTCTCCTATTTTAGATGAAAATGGAAATATTTTAGAATATATTTCTTTTAGACATGAGGTTACTGATTTGGTAGAGAAAACAACTAAATTAGAAAAGGCTTTAGGTGAAGATGAAGTTACGCAAATTGCCAATAGACACAAACTTTTAGAAGATATTAACTCTTTTGTAAAGCCTTGTATTGCTCTTTTGGATATAGTTGATTTTAGTTCGATAAATGATTTATATTCTCATGTAAAAGGTGATATTTTACTTAAAACAATTGCAGAAAGATTAGAAAAAGAGTTTAAAAATTATCCAAATTACTTTGTTTATAGAGAACATTCAGATGAGTTTGCAATATTAAGCGATCTTCAAATAAGAGAAGAATTTATTCAAACTGTAAGAGATGCTTTGAAAATTGTAACTAAAGAACCTGTAAAACTTGGAGATAAAGATATATTTATAGATTTTAGATATGTTTTTTCTTTTGAAGATAAAGATTACCTTTTACAAAGTGCTAATATGATGAAAAAGCACGCAAAAATAAATAAATATGAAATTGTTTACAACAAAAATTTAGAGCTTGAGAAATTCTATGAAAATAATAGAAATTGGACCGTAAGAATCAAAAAAGCTTTAGAAAATGATAGAGTAGTTCCTTTTTATCAAGGAATTTATGATACGAAAACAAAGAAAATAGAAAAATATGAGTGTTTAGTTAGGTTAATAGGAGAAGATGGAAAAATTTATACACCTTACTTTTTTTTGGAAATAGCTAAAAAATCAAGACAATATTTAGCAATTACAAGAACTGTAATAGAAAAATCTTTTGAGTATTTCAAGGATAAAAATTTTGAATTTAGTATAAATTTAACTCTTGAAGATATGATTGATCTAAAAATGAGGGAATTTATTTTACAAAAATTGACTCAATACAATATTGGTTCAAGAGTTGTTTTTGAAATAGTTGAGAGTGAAGAGATAGCAAATTTTGATGAAATAAATGATTTTATAGCAAACCTTAGAGAATTAGGGTGCAAAATTGCAATTGATGATTTTGGAAGCGGATATTCAAATTTTGCTTATTTGATTAAATTAAATGCAGATTATATAAAAATAGATGGTTCATTAATAAAAGATTTTACAACTGATAAAAATCACTCTAATATTGTAACAACTATTTTAGAGTTTGCTAAGCTTCAAAATATTAAAACAATCGCTGAATTCGTATCAAAAGAAGATATATTAGAAAAAGTTACGAAACTAGAAATAGATTATGCACAAGGTTTTTATATTCATGAACCAAGCTCTGAGATTTAAAATAAAAAGCTTAAGAGTTTTCTCTTAAGCTTTTGCTAGATTTGCTAATTTTTTTATAACTAACTTTGCACTATCTTCGTTTAGTGCTTTTTCATAAGTTGTTAGAATCTCTCTTGCTAAAATATTAGCACCAAGATGTTGAAACATAATTCTCATAGCTTGAAGACCTTTTTGTCCACCACCACCACTATGTGTTGCTAAAGCTACATCTTTATCATCAAAAGCATCTCTCCAATTTTTTGTAGATCTTGAAGTCCAAGCCATTGCATTGTTTAACACAGGTGGCATAACACCATTATATTCTGGAGCTACAATAATAAATGCTTTTAAATCCATGATTTTTGTTGCTAAATCCAAAGCAGATTCAGGAACCCCATTTTTTTCTTCTTCATTTGTACTGTAAAGTGGAAGATTGTAATCAACTAAGTTTATAAGTTCAGTTTCTACATTTAACTCTTTTGCTAATTCTTGAAATTTTAAACCCAATTTTAAATTATTATTTGAACTAGCTACAATAATTCCTATTTTTGACATATTATTATTCCTCATAAAATTTTTTAAAAATTGATTATAACTTATTAACATAAATTTTACAAAATATTTATTGTTAGTCTTAATCTTTAATTAAATTTTAGATACCATTGCAACCAAGTTGCACAAGAAGGTCAATATGAATTTAATACAAATAGAAAATTTATCTCATTCTTATGGGAACACAAAAGCTTTAGAAAATATAAACCTTACAATAAAAAATAATGATTTTTTAGCAATTATTGGACCAAATGGTGGTGGAAAATCTACATTACTTAAACTTATTTTAGAACTTTTACCTCTTCAAAATGGAAAACTAATAAAAAATATAAAAAATAGTGAAGTTGGATATGTACCACAAAATACAAACTTAAATACTGATTTTCCAATAACTGCTTTGGAAGTTGTTTTGATGGGACATATAAAAATAAAAAGAAAACTTTTTGGATATGCAAAAGAAGATATAAATTGTGCTTTAAATTCATTAAGACAAGTTGGAATGGAAAATTTTGCAAACAAAAAAATTGGTGATTTAAGTGGAGGACAAAGACAAAGAGTTTTTATAGCTCGTGCTTTGTGTTCAAGCCCAAAAATACTTATGCTTGATGAACCAACTGCTAGTATTGATGTAAAAGGTCAACAAGATATCTATGAACTTTTAAGAGAGTTAAATAAATCAATTGCAATAGTTGTTGTAAGCCATGATTTATCAATACTTTTAAACTATGCAAAAGATGTTGCACATGTAAATAGAAGTTTGGTTTATCACAGTCTAAAAGATGTTCAAAGAAATGTTACTTTAAATGATGACCATTTGTGTGAAGTTGAGTTGTTATCAGCTTTAGGTAAAACACAAATGTGTTGTAATCATGAGCACTAAGGAAAAATATGCTTGAAGTTTTACAATATGATTTTATACAAAATGCGATAATAGCAGGTATTTTAATCTCTATTGCTGCTGGAATTATTGGAAGTTTAGTTGTAGTAAATAAGATTACTTTTTTAACAGGTGGTATTGCTCATAGTGCTTATGGAGGAATTGGACTAGCTGTTTATTTAGGGATTCCAATACTTTTTGGAGCTACAATTTTTGCAATAATTACTGCTATTTTAATAGCAATAATAACCTTAAAAAATAAAAGTAGAATTGATGCAATAATTGGAATGATGTGGGCAAGTGGGATGGCTATAGGAATAGTTTTTATAGATATAACACCTGGTTATAATGTTGATTTAATGAGCTATTTATTTGGAAGCATAATTGCTGTTTCAAGTCAAGATTTAATTTTTATGAGTTTACTTGATATTTTTATTTTACTAATAGTTATATTCTTTTATAAACCAATTTTAGCAGTATCCTATGATAGTGAGTTTGCTGGACTTAGAGGCATAAATGTAAAGTTTTTTTATACTCTTATTTTAATTTTATCAGCACTTTGTGTAGTTGCTGCCATCAAAGCGGTTGGACTTATTTTAGTTATTGCACTTCTTACTATACCAACATACTTAGCAGAGACTTTTGCAAATAAATTATCAAATATGATGATTATTAGCTCAATTTTAGCTACAATGTTTACACTTTGTGGATTAGTTATCTCATATTTGTATGATATTAGCTCAGGTGCTAGTATTATAATGGTAAGTGTTGTTGTCTTGGCAATTATAAAAATAATCAAAAAATAAAAAAGAAAGACGGAAAAACCAATGAACGAAAAATTAAAACAAGGTGTTGTAAACACTTTAAAAGTAAATAGAGTTAGTGAACCTGGAATTTATCTAATAAGTGGCGATGAAACAGAGGTTTTATTACCAAATGCTTATGTAGAAAAATCTATGCAAATAGGAAGTTTAGTTGATGTATTTATTTATACAGATAGTGAAGATAGGTTAGTCGCTACAACTTTAAAACCCTATTTATATTTAAATCAATTTGCAAATTTAAAAATAGTTGATAGTGCAAAATTTGGATATTTTGTAGATATTGGTTTGGCAAAAGATTTGTTAGTTCCTAAAAATAGACAAAAAGGAAGCTTTACTGTAGGTTCTTACAAAGTTTTACAAATGCAATTTGATGAAAGAACTAGCAGATTAATAGCAAGTGAAAAGTATATTTTGGATAGTGAACCAAAGAATTTGAAACAAAATGATGAAGTTGAGATAATTTTGTACTCAAAAACTCCTTTAGGATATAAAGTAATTGTAAATAATCTTTATGAAGGAATGATTTTCCACTCTGAAGTTTTTGTAAACCTAAAAATTGGGGACAAAAAAAGAGCTTATGTAAAAAAAATAAGAGAAGATAAAAAACTAGACATAAGTTTACAAAAAATTGGTCAAAAAATAGATGATAACAAGATAATCGAAGTTTTAAAAAATAATGGAGGACAAATAGGTTTTACATATAAAAGTGATGTAGAGGATATAAAAAAAGTTTTTGCTATGAGTAAAAAAGCTTATAAAGCAACTTTGACAAAACTAATAGAAGATAAAAAAATAATTTTAGAAGAAGATAAAATTAGACTGACTTAATTAAGACAAATTTTATCCTAATTTATTATAATTACAAAATAATTAATTAAAAGAAGGAGATATATTTTATGGCAACAGTAAAATTTAAAGGTGAGCTTGAAGTAAATTTAAGTGGAACAGAGCTAAATGTTGGTGATATTGCTCCAGTGGTTACAGGTGTAGCTACTGATTTAAGTGATATTCAAATTGGTGGACAAAAAGGAAAAGCTCAAATTATTTTAGCTGTACCTTCTTTGGATACGGGTGTTTGTGCAACTGAAGCTAGAAAATTCAATGAAGAAGCTGCAAAACTTGATCATGTTGAGGTTATTATAGTTTCTATGGATTTACCTTTTGCAATGAAAAGATTTTGTACAACTGAAGGAATAGAAAACTTAAAAACAGCATCTGATTTTAGAGCAAAAGCTTTTGCAAAATCTTATGGTGTATTACAAGCAAATGGACCATTATCTGGACTTACAGCAAGAGCTGTATTTATAATTAACCCATCAGGAAAAATTACATACAAAGAGATTGTTCCTGAAATTACAACTGAACCAAATTATACTGCAATTTTAGCAGCAGTTAGTGAAGCTACTTCAACTGCGTGTTGTGGAAGCTGTCACTAAAAAACTTTCTAGGCAAGATTTTCTTGCCTAAAATCCCTCATATTTTATCTACTCTTAATAAAAAAACTGTAATATTTTTTAAATATCGTAAAAAAGGATTTTTATGCAAAAAATAATAAAAGCACTGTTTGTTTTGATGTTGAGTTTCTCATTTTCTAATGCTTCTATGGTTGAAGATGGATTTTTGGAACTTGAAAAAGGAAATGTTTTAGAAGCGGCTAATATTTTTAATGTTGCTTGTCAAAAAGGTGCATTTGCTGGTTGTTATAACTTAGGTTTGCTTTATTTTAAGGGTGAACATATTGCTAAAAACTATCCAAAAGCTTACGAGTTATTTAAAAAAGCTTGTATTGAAGGACATAATCAAGCGTGTTTCAATCTTGCATATATGGATGAAAAAGGTCTTGGGACTCAAAAAGATTTAAATAATGCTATTGAATTGTATACTAATGCTTGCGATGGCGGAAATTCTAGTGCGTGTTTTAATTTATCTGCAATTTATGAAAAACAAAATGATAATTTTAAAAATGTAGAATTTCTTACAAAAGCTTGTAATTTGGATCATGCAAAAGCTTGTCATAATCTAGCATATAAATACTATAACGAAGAAGGGGTGGAACTAGCACCTGTAAAAGCGATAACTTTATATGAAAAAGCTTGTGATTTAGGTTATTCAAATGCTTGTTTTAATTTGGGAGTTGCTTATTTGGATGGAAAGTTTTTCGCTGTAAATAAAAGACAAGCAAAAAGTTATTTTAACAAAGCTTGTCTACTAAATAATCAAAGTGCTTGTGAAGAATATAATAAACTTGACAAGTAGCTTTAGATTTTTTGATAAATTTAAGTGTAAAAAATATCTAAAATAGGTCTTTCTTGCTTAAAATCAATACAAAATTGTATTAAAACTGATAGAATCTCCTAAAATATTTTAGGAGATTTTCATGAGTTCTTGGTACAAAAAAATTTCATCCCAGCCGCATCAACCGTTTTTCACAAATGGAATACTTTTCTTTGCACTGTTTATGATATTGTTTTTCTTAAGTTATTCAAAAATTATAGATTTAAATTCTTCTCTTTTGACTTATCATGCTTATAGTTTAATTTTTGTTGTATTTATCCAATTTTTTCTAGGTTTTTTATTTGTTGTTTTCCCTAAGTTTTTAATGCAAGGTGAAATAGCTGTAAAAGATTATATGAATCAATTTTTTCTATATTTTATTGGAAGTGTTGGAGTTTTTTTATCTATTATATTTGCTCCAAAATTTGTTATTATTTTCCAAATCTTACTTCTTTTTGTACAAATTCTAAGTTTTAACCTTCTTTATTCAATACATAAAAGAAGTATTATGCAAGATAAAAATGATACAAAATGGGTTTTAATATCTTTTGTAGCTGGATTAGTAGCTCATTTATTATTTATAATTTCCGAATTAGATTTTACATATTCTTATTTGGTTTCAAAAATTGCTATAAATGCTGGATTCTACTTATTTTTATTTATGATTATTTTTACTATTTCACAAAGAATGATTCCATTTTTTACAAGAGTTATGGCACCTGAATATATCATAAACAAAAGTCCAAAATTACTTGATGTTTTATGTTTACTACTTATTTTAAAAGTATTTTTACTAAGCTTTGAAAATCCAAAATTAAATCTAATAGCAGATATTCCACTTTTTATGCTTATAACAAAAGAGTTGATAAGCTGGAAACTTCCTGTTGGTCAAATGCCTCCAATTGTTTGGGTTTTACATTTAGGTCTGTTTTGGATTCCTGTTGCATTTTTGATATCAATTATTGAAGGAATTATGGCATTTTCATCTCCTGAGTTTTTCTTTGAAAAAGCTGTTATTCATACTTTAGCTGTAGGTTATTTTGTAACAGTTTTAATTGGTTTTGGAACAAGAGTGATTTTAGGACATTCAGGAAGAAAAATACAAACAAATAATTTTGTGGTAACAATTTTTATAGCTATTCAAATTTTGGCTTTCTTGAGAATATTTACATCAATTAGTTCAAATTTAAATCTAAATTATATGTTATTTATAGATATAACAGCACTATTATTGATTATGACTTTAATTATTTGGTCTAGTAAATATGTAGTTATTTTATTAGAAAATGAGAAAAAAGTAGAAGAAAAGCAAAAATGGAAAGTTTGATATATGTTATAGAAGAGAGTTTTAAATAATATATTAGGGTTTCAATCTTGATTAATTTTTTATTAATCTTTTTTGTATATAATTTCAGTATAAATAGATTGTTTTATCAATTTATTTATACAAAAAATATTTTTTTTAAGATAAGTTTCTTAAATAGATAATTTTTATGTTTCCTTGTGTATGAAAAGAGTCGCTTCCCCTAGGCGGCTCTTTTTTTTATCTACTTTTAACTACCCTTATACTACTATTCCAAAATGATTTTACTTTATAAACAAAATATATAACCCTAATTTATGCCATTATCAAACCTAAATCAAGAACAATTAATTGCAGCAACTTGTAAAAGTGGATATAACTTAATAATTGCAAGTGCAGGAACAGGAAAAACATCCACAATTGTTGGAAGAATTGCCCATTTAATAAATAGTGGAGTAAAACCTAAAGAAATTTTACTTTTAACTTTTACAAATAAAGCAGCTGTTGAGATGATAAATAGAGTTTCAAAAATTTTCTCTAAAGATGTAGCAAAAGAGATTATGGCTGGAACATTTCACTCTGTTTCATTTAAACTACTAAAAGAGTTAAATGTAAATATCACTCTTAAGCAGCCAAATGAACTTAAGACACTTTTTAAATCTATTTATGAAAAAAGAGTTTTTATGGATAGAAATGAAGAAGCAAACCCCTATGATGGTGGCTATTTATACGATATTTATTCTTTATACTTAAACTCAAATAATAGTGAAGATTTTACTTCTTGGATAAAAGAAAAAAGTCCTTCCCATGAGTCATATACCTTAATTTATGAAGATGTTATTGATGAATTTAACTCTTTAAAGAAAGAGTATGGATATGTAAATTTTGATGACTTATTAACAACAATGCTAGAAGTATTAAAAGAGAAAGATTTTGCTTTTCAAGAGATACTTGTAGATGAATATCAAGATACTAATCCGTTGCAAGGAAGACTTTTAGATGCTTTTAAACCTAAATCACTTTTTTGTGTTGGGGATTATGATCAAAGTATTTATGCTTTTAATGGCTCTGATATAGGAATTATTTCTACTTTTGCTTCAAGATATAAAGATGCAAATGTATTTACTCTTAAAAGAAATTATCGCTCAACAAAACCTATTTTAGATTTAGCTACAAAAGTTATTGAGTTTAATGAGCGTGTTTATCCAAAAAAATTAGAGGTTGTAAGAGATGAAAATATTCACCAACCAAAACTTTTAGTTTTTAATGAGCTTTTTTCTCAATATGAATATATTTCACAACTTATTTCAAAATCAACAACTTCTCATAATGAAATAGCAATAATTTATAGAAATAATTCAAGTGCAGATGGAATAGAGGCAAATTTAAGAGAGTTTTCAATTCCTGCTAAAAGAAAAGGTGGAATGAGTTTTTTTGACTCAATAGAGGTTAAATTTCTTTTAGATGTTTTAGTTTTACAAATATCAACAAATGATATGATGGCATTTATTCATATTCTTGAGCATGGAAAAGGTATTGGAAAAGCAATAGCAAAAGATATTTTTGATGCGCTAATAAAACTAGGTGATGGAAGTTTATTAAATGGATTTTTTCATCCAAATCAAAGTATAAATAATCCTTACGAAAGTAGGGGAAAAAATCAACAACTTGGACTTTTTGATGATTTTATAGAGCTAGGAAGTGTCTCTAAATTTAAAGATTGTAATTTTGAAGAGGCTTTTTTAGCAAATCCCATCTTAAAACATCCAAAATTAAATGTTGATGGAGCAAAATATATTTATGATATTTATTTACTTTTTAAACAACTAAAAAGAACAAAAAACCCAGAAAATCTACTTTCAATGATAAGTTCATCAATGGCTTATTCTAAAATAAAAGATATACTATCGACAAAACGAGCCATACAAAAAGATGGTGAAGTAAATTCAATTGCTAAAACAAAAGCACTAGCAAAAATAAATAGAAAAGCTATGTTATTAAGAAATTTAGCTAAAAATTTTTCTGATTTATCAAAATTTATAAACTCTATGATTTTAGGTGGAAGTGAGCTGAGTTCTGGTGATGGAGTAAATCTTTTATCAATTCATGCAAGCAAAGGTTTGGAATTTAAAGAAGTTTATGTAATTGATTTGATGGATGGAAGATTTCCAAATAGAAAACTTATGAGCAAAGGTGGAAGCATAGAAGAAGAGAGAAGATTATTTTATGTTGCAGTAACTAGGGCAAAAGATATTTTATATTTATCTTATGCAAAATATGACAAAATAAAGAAATTAACTTTTGTGGCAAGTCCGTTTTTAAGAGAAGCAGGTATGAAAATAGATGAAGAACCACAACAGTAAGTATAGGAAAAAATGGAAAAGATAGTTTTAATAATAACGATTTGTATGATAATTATGTTGGCACCAATTGCTGCAAAGCTTTTAAAAATTCCAGTTGTTGTTGTTGAAATAATATTAGGTCTTATTTGTGGTTATTTGGGACTTATTTATGCTGATGAAACTTTAAAACTTGTGGCAAAATTTGGATTTATATATCTTATGTTCTTAGCAGGGTTAGAGATAAATTTCAAGTTAGTTAAAGTTATTAAAGCAACACTTGCTGTAAATGTTGTTTTATATTTTGTACTTTTATATACTCTTTCAGGTGCTGTTTGTTGGTTTTTTAATTTAGGATTAACATATTTTGTTGCTCTTCCAATTTTTTCTTTAGGTATGTTAATGATGCTAATAAAAGAGTATGGGAAAGATGAGCCTTGGTTAAATCTTGCTTTATCTATAGGAGTTGTTGGAGAAGTTATTAGTATTTTAGCTTTGACTTTATTTGGAGGATGGACTGAATTTGGATTAAGTGGTAAGTTTTTTACATCAATTTTGACAATTATTGCAGTTGTTGTTGTTACTATTTTACTTCTTAGATTTTCATACATGATATTTTGGTGGTTCCCTGAAGTTAAAAAATATCTTATTCCTGACAATGAAGATGATAAACATGATCAAGATATAAGATTTTCTATCTCGCTACTTTTAATTTTAGTATCAATAATGCTTATTTTAAAAATAGACGTTGTCCTAGGAGCATTTACAGCAGGGCTTTTCTTCAAAATGTTTTTCAATCAGAAAAAAGAGTTACTTCACAAAATAGAGTCTTTTGGGTTTGGTTTTTTTGCTCCTATATTTTTTATATATACGGGTTCAACTGTAAAACTTGATATGGTTACTATGGATATCTTACAACATGCCTTTTTTATTATGATGGCAATTATTTCTATTAGGCTAGTTAGTTCGTATTTGGTATTTTTAAACTATTTAAAACCAAAACAAACAGCTCTATTTGCTCTTAGTGATTCAATGCCTCTTACATTTATGGTTGCAATTGCAATGTTATCGTTTAATTATGGCTTAATAACTCAAGATGAATATTTTTCATTCATAATTGCAAGTATGTTAGATGGTTTATTATTGATGATAGTTATTAGAAAATTATATAAATATTTTAAGTTGGATATAAAAAATATAATACAAAAATAATATGAGCTTAGTACTTATAAGCTAGTCTTTTTATTATTATAATAAAACAAAATCTTTAAAAATAACTTTTGTAACAGATGCTATTTATATGCTATTTTTGTGGGTATTTTGGTAATTTTTACATAAGAAAAATTAATATTTTAAGTTCTATTTTAACTTATAAAATCTATAATATAGATGACATTAATATTAACCCAAATTTTTCAATAGAGAAATGATAATCTAAAACAAACTGGCATATAAT
>CAYLKG010000051.1:0-14949 GCA_964384195.1 uncultured Aliarcobacter sp.
GCTCAGGGTTTACACTAAAAAACAGTTAGGTTTTATCTGCGAAAGTTGAGTTACTAATTTATAATTATTTTTCAAGAAAATATAATTAATTTTAAATTAGATAAAATCATCTTCATGAATCTAGAAGAAAAATTAAAACGACTACCATTGGAAGCCGGTGTTTATCAATATTTTGACAATAACGGACATCTTTTATATGTAGGAAAAGCTAAAAGTCTTAAAAATAGAGTAAAAAGTTATTTTAAATTTAGTCCTACTTTACAAGCTTCAAATGACCTAAGCCCACGAATCTACAAAATGATTAGTGAAACATCTTTTTTAGAGTGGATTGTTGTTCCAAATGAACACGATGCTTTAATCCTTGAAAATTCACTAATAAAACAACTGAAACCAAAATATAATGTTCTTCTGAGAGATGATAAAACATATCCGTATATCTTTGTAAATTTAAATGAAGATTTTCCACGACTTGAAATTACTAGAAAAATTGAAAAAGGAAAAAATATAAAATATTTTGGTCCATATTCAAGTGGCGCAAAAGATATGCTTGATAGTATTTATGAAATAGTTCCATTGATTCAGAAAAAATCTTGTGTAAAAGGCAAAAAAGCTTGTCTATTTTTCCAAATAGGAAAATGTCTGGCTCCTTGTGAAGATAAAATTAGTAAAGAAGATTATAAAAAACTTTTAGATGAAGCTTTAGTTTATATTTACAATAAATCAAAACTTTTGATAAAACTAAAAGAAAAAATGCAATTTTATTCAGAAAATTTTAGATTTGAAGAGGCAATGGTATTAAGAGACAGAATAAAAACTATTGAGAAATCACAAATTAAAACAGGAATAGACTTAGCTACAAATGAAGATTTAGATATTTTTGCTATAAAACATAATAGTAAAAAAGCAGTTCTCGTACGAATGTTTATAAGAGATGGAAAACTTGCTTCTTCAAATTATGATTTTATAAAATCAAATGATGAAGTTAATTTTGATGTTCAAGAAGCATATAAAAGAGCAATTATAAACTACTATTCAAATGATTTACCAATTATTCCAAAAGAGATAATTGTAGCTAGTGAACTTGAAGAACTATCTACAATTGAAGATTTTTTGCAACTAAAATTTGGTAAGAAAGTAAAAATTGTAAATCCAAAAATAGATAAAAAAGCTGCTATTGTAAAGATTGCTTTAAATAACTGTGATGAACTTTTAAGACTAGAAAGCATTAAAGATGAAAATAGTATTTATGATGAGATAAAAGAACTATTTTCATTAAATTGTACTCCAAGTATTATAGAAACTTTTGATAACTCTCATATGATGGGACAAGCAACAGTTGGTGGAATGGTAGTTTGGAATAAAGAAAAAGAAAATTTTGATAAAAAATCATATAGACATTATAATCTTGAAAGTTTAGATGAATATTCTCAAATGAAAGAGATGCTTTATCGAAGAGTTGAGAGCTTTGAAAAAAATAGTCCTCCTGATTTATGGGTGATTGATGGAGGTACAACTTTACTTA
This sequence comes from uncultured Aliarcobacter sp., assembly GCA_964384195.1. Taxonomy (GTDB): domain Bacteria; phylum Campylobacterota; class Campylobacteria; order Campylobacterales; family Arcobacteraceae; genus Aliarcobacter. Next base: position 1,523 of record CAYLKG010000051.1, read on the forward strand.
ATCTTGCCTATGAAATAATAGCTTCTATTGGGGTAAATTTGGATATTATTGCCATTTCAAAACAAAAAGTTGATGCAAAAGCCTATAGAGCAAAAGGAAATGCAAAGGATATTGTACATTTTAGACAAAATAAAGAGCTAAAAAGTATAAATTTGCTTCCTAGCGATAAAAGATTACAGTTTGTACAACGATTAAGAGATGAGGCTCACCGATTTGCTATAAGTTTTCACAAAAAACAGAAAAGAAAAGAAGATAAAGAGATTTCATTTTTACAAATCAAAGGTATTGGTGAAGCAAAAATTAAAAAACTTCTTTTATATTTTGGAGAGTTTGAGAAAATAAAAAATGCTACTTTTGAAGAGCTAAAATCAGTTTTAAATGAAAGTGATGCACAAAATATTAAAAATTATTTTAGTGAAAAAATAGATTAAACATTTACAAGGATTAAATTTTGGCAAAAATAGTTATAAATAAAAACAATCTTTTTTACAATTTAGAGCTTATCTCAAACAAAGCAACAAGTAAAGATAAAGTAGCTGTAGTTTTAAAAGATAATGCTTACGGCCATGGACTTGTAGAAATTGCAAAATTATCAAGTGAATTTGGAATTAAAAAAGCAGTTGTCAGAAGCCTTGATGATGCTAAAAAAATTGAGAGTTTTTTCCCTTATATTTTAGTTCTTGCTGATTGTTCTTTTCACAACTATTCACATACTTTTCACATAGCAGTAAATAGTCTTGAAGATATTCAAAAGGTGCCACAAAATGCTAATATTCACCTTAAAATTGATACAGGTATGCACAGAAATGGAATAGCAATAGATGATATTGAAGTGGCTATTATAGGGCTTTTAAAGCAAAAAGCTAATATCACAGGAGTTTTCACACACCATAAAGGCTCTGATACTTTAAGTACAGACTTTTTTTGGCAAAATGAAAATTTTAGTAAAGCAAAATCAAAGGTAAAAGAGGTATGTGAAAAACTTTCTCTTCCTACGCCACTATTTCACTCTTGCAACTCAGCAGGACTTTTTAGAAAAGGAAATTTTGATGAAGATTTTGCAAGAGTTGGAATTGCAACTTATGGATATTTAGATAATGATGGAATTTTTGATTTTCCTATACTAAAACCTGTTATGTCACTTTGGGCAACTAAATTATCAACAAGAACTCTTAAAAAAGGTCAAAGTGTAGGTTATGGTGGAAAATTCACAGTTTCAGAAGATATGACAGTTTCAACTTATGATATTGGTTATGGTGATGGATTTTTAAGATTAAATGAAAACGATAGATATATAACTCCAAAAGGATTTAAGGTTTTAGGAAGAGTTTCTATGGATAATTTATCTATAAATAGTGATGAAAAAGAGGTTTGTTTATTTGATGATGTTCAAGAATTAGCAAAAATACATAAAACAATTACATATGAAATTACTTGCAGTTTAAAAGAGCACATAAAAAAAGAAATTTTAATATAATAACAAAGTAGTTATATAGTTTTCAAAAGGAGAGTTGTGAATTTAGATTACTACAAAGAAAAATTAGAGCAGTTGCAAAAACTTTCAAAAACTGGCTTTTGGGAGCTTGATTTAAAAAAAAATCATATAGTTTACTCTAGTGAGATTTATAATATTTTAGAAATAGATGAGAAAGATTTTGATCATAAATATGAAAATTTTTTGAATCTTATTCATCCAGAAGATAAAGAAGATGTAAATTTCTTCTATTTCAACTCTTTCAAAAACTTAGAAAAAGAGTCTACTTTTAAGTATAGAATTATTACAAAATCAGGAAAAATAAAATATTTAGAACAAAAACTTGAAACTAAATTTGATGAAAATAAAAATCCAACAACATCTTTTGGGACAATTCAAGATATAAGTGAAAAAGAGTTTTATAGACAAAAACTTGAAGAAGATTATACACAAATAAAAAAACAACAAGACGAACTAAAAGCTATATTTGATAATACAAGAGATGGTTTGGCGATAGTTGATTTAAAAACAAATTTTTTAAAAGTAAATAAAACTTATTGTGAAATTACGGGACTTAGCGAAGAAGAACTTTTAGCTACAAGTTGTATTGAGCTAACATCACCTGAATTACTAGAAGAAGCTAAAAAAAGCTTAGAAGAATTTTTAACAACAAATGAATTAAAACCATTTGAAAAAATCTGTAAAATAAAAAATAGAAATGTTGAAGTTTCCCTTTATCCATATAGAATTAATGAAAACCATATTATGATAAATATGAAAGATATTTCAAGAGATAGAATATTAGAAGAGCAATCAAGGCTTATCTCTATGGGTGAAATGGTTGGAAATATAGCTCATCAATGGAGACAACCTTTGAGTGTGATTACTTCTATTGCTAGTTCAATAACGCTATTAAATAACCTCAAAAAACTTGAAAGTGAAAATCTAAATAAAGATATGGAAAAAATTATTGAACAATCAATATACTTATCTGATACGATTGATGATTTTAGAAATTTTATTGTAAATACTACTGATTTAGAAAATATAAGTATTTTAAAGACAGTTAATAAATCTCTATCTTTACTTGATTCTGCACTAAAAATGAATAAAATTAGAGTAATTACTGATTTTGGTTATGATTTAGTAATCTCTGGTTTTCAAAATGAGTTAATACAATCTTTTATAAACCTAATAAATAATGCAAAAGATGCGATTGTTGAAAAAGTATAAAATCCAAAAGATAGATTAATTTTAATATGTACAAAAAAAATAGAAACTGGCTTAAGATTGGAGATTAAAGACAGTGGCGGGGGTATAGATGAAGAGATTATAAATAGAATCTTTGAGCCATATTTTACAACAAAACACCAAAGCTTTGGTACAGGAATTGGGCTTGCTATGACACATAAATTTATTACTCAAAGGCATAAATATTCTATTGAAGCAACTAATATAAAATTTGAATTTAAAAATAAACAATACAGAGGAGCATCTTTTGTAATAATTTTTGAAGATAATCTAAAAGAAGATTTTAAAAAGGATTAAAATGTTAGTTGGAGAAGGTGCAGCGTTAAATATTTTATTGGCAAACAACAATAAAGTTTTAAATAATGTACTAAAAGAGGCTGATTCAAAACTTTTTGAAACAATTGTAAGTCAGGGTCCAAAATTACAAACTACAGCAGGAGAAGTGATAAAAGAGCTATTTCCAAATCTAAAAGATGGTTCAAAATCTGTAACAACTATTGAAAATATACTTAAGAATTCAACAATATTTAAAGAATTAGGAAATGTATCTACTAATCTTTTAAATTTAACAAATCTTTTACAAGAATTAGACACAAATAATAACTTAACAAAATTTAAACCATTAATAGAAAATCTATCAAAAAATATAAAAGATTTAGATTTAAAAAATTTGAAAGAGCAGATAAAAAACTCTGGTGTTTTTCTTGAAAATAAACTTGTAAATACTCAAAATATAAAAATAGAAAATATTTTAAAAGATATTCAAAATTTATTAAAGACAACTCAAATACCAATTACAAAACAAGTAAATGAACAAATTACAAAAATTTTACAAGATATTCAAAATCCAAAATCATTAATAAATCAAAATTTACAAAACACTAAAAATATGCAAAATCAAAATGAGAATTTAGAAATAAAAAAATTTAGTATTTCAAGCAATCAAGCTCAAATTATTCAAAAAGAGCTTAAACAAATAACAACTCCGTCAGCTCAAACAAATTCTCAAGTCGAAACTACACAAAATTACACACCAAATATAAAAGTTAATTCTCAACTAAAATCTGATATTCAAAATTCACAAACAAGCCTACAAACGAACTCTCAGGTAAATGTGCAAAATATTATTCAAAAAGATCTAATTTTAAATAATCCTCTAGCAAATAATTTAAAAACTTTAACTCAAAACCTTCAAATATTAAGTGAAAATTTAAATACGAAAGAGTTTGAAAACTTAACAAATCATATAAAAGAACTAAAAAATGCTATAAATCAAGCATCTTTAGTAGAATCAAAATTTGAAAATAATACAACTACAAAAACTGCTCAAATATTTCAAAATCAAAATCCAATTCAAAATATTTCAACACAAACACCTCAAGAAATAGTTGTAAAAGAGCAAATTACTAATGAGACAAAACAACTTTTAATTCAAATAAAAGATGAAGTTTTGAAAAATCCTACTCTTGTACAAAATAAAAATATTTTGCAAATTATTGATACTTTATTAAAAATGGAAAATTTATTTATTAAAAATGATTTTTTACAAAATATGGCTGATTTAAAACAACTGAACCAAGTTTTAACACAAAACAATATAAGTACTTTTTCAAATAATTTTGCCTCAAACCTATCCCCTCTTCTGACAGCTTTAAAAGAGAACTTAAATAATTTATCAAATCCTAATATTTTAAATATTCAAAATCATCTAGCAAAAACTATAAACAAAGTTGAACATATAATTTCAAATTTAGAAACTCAAATTGATGAAAAAGTTTCACCAAAAGATGATATGAAAGCAATTTTACTACAATTAAAAGAAGAACTTAGTGCTAAAACAGATGCTAAATCTGCAGAAATTTTGAAGCAAGTTGATAAAATTTTAACTCAAATAGATTTTTATCAATTAAATTCACTAATTACAAATTCAAATTATGTTTATATACCATTTTTTTGGGAGATGCTTGAAGATAGCTCAATAAACATAAGAAAAGCAGAAAATGATAAGTTTTATTGTCAAATTAATCTAAGTTTGAAAGATTTTGGAAAAGTTGATTTAATGCTTGGTTTATATGATAAAAATAAAATGGATTTGACTATTTATGCGCAAAGAGACCATTTTAAAACAGCTATAAGAGAAAATATAAAAGATTTGAAACTCGCATTAAATAGTGTTAATATTATTCCAGTTAATATAAAGCTTTTAGATATGAAAGAAAATATTGAAGATACGCCAACAAGTAGCTATATAAATAATACTTTTAACCAAAATATTAACTCAGGAATAGATATAAAGGTTTAAAATGGCAAAAGAAATAGATGAAAACTTTATACAAAAAGCAGTAGCACTTCAATATGATATAGAGAAAGACAGCGCTCCAATTGTTACAGCAAAAGGACAAGGAACAACTGCATCAAATATTATAAAAATTGCAAAGGATAATAATATACCTATTCAAAAAGATGAAGATTTGATTGAACTTTTATCAAAAATAGATATAGACAAAGAAATACCAAACTCTATGTACAAGGCTGTTGCTGAAATATTCTCATTTATCTACAAATTATCCAAGAAGCAGTAGTTTAACATTTTTAAGAGATTATATATTATAATCTAGTACTTTAATTTATAGAGATTCTTTAAAAAATGATTAGAAACCGACTTGAAAATCCAATTATTCTTTTTTTTGTTTTATTTGTCATAATCTCTATTAATATTATGGCCTCAATCAATTTTTTATTGGTTATGTTTGCTGGTGTTTTATTTACTGCATTTTACATTTTCCTAAAAAAAAGATATATTTATTCACTAATTTTTGTTGTTATTACTTTTTTATTTATAGAGATAAATTCCGGATTAAAACCATTTTCTCTCACACTATTGTCACTATTTATTTATGTTTTTATTATTCCAAAAGGTGATTCAAATAGCTCTTATGATTTAGCAAATAGTTATGTGTATATGCTGTTTTTTTACATTGGGCTTTTTATTATGTGGTCTTTATTTTACGATATGGATGATAGAATATTTTTAGCATTACTTTTAAATATAATATTTGATTTTATATTTTTTGGAGTATTTCTTTGAATTTAAGACTCAATTTAGTATATATAATCATTTTGTCAATAATAGTAACCCTACTTTCAAGGGTATACTTCCTATCAATTAAATCAAATACATACTATGAAGAATTATCAAAAAATAATTATATTAGTAGAATAAATAAAACTCCGATTAGAGGTATTATTGAAGATAGAAATGGTGAAAAAATTGCTATAAATGAGATGGGTTTTTCTATTTCTATAAAACCACATTTAAGAGGAGAAAAAAAACGAGCTGAACTTGAAAAGATTATAGATTTAGTCGTAAAACATCTTCCGAATTTAGAAAAAAAGAAGCTTATAAAAACATATTTAAAAGAGGATTCTGCCTACAATCACAACTTTATAAATATTGTTGATTATGTTCCTTATGACGAATTTTTTCCAAAATATACAGTTTTGGCCTCAAATGAAGACATAAAAATAGACTCTTCAACAAAGAGATTTTATCCATTTAAAGAAGCAGCATCACATGTAATTGGCTACACAGGAAAAGCATCAAAAAATGACATTTTAAACAATGAAATAGCAAAATTCACAGGAACTGTTGGAAAAAATGGAATAGAAAAATATTACAACGAAAAGCTTCAAGGAAAACTAGGCTACAAAGATGTAAAAGTAAATGCCCATAATAAAGAAATTGAAGTTTTAGATGAAAAAGAAGCCTCAACAAACAACAATTTAAAAGTCTCTATTGATATTAAACTGCAACAATATTTACAAGAAATTTTTGTAGGTAAAAGTGGCTCTATTGTAATCATGGATGCAAACAATGGAGAAGTTCTAGCAGCTGCATCTTTTCCTGAATATGATAGTAATATTTTTGCTAGAGGTATATCTCAAGAAGATTGGGATAAGATGAAAAATGACTTTAACCACCCTTTTACAAATAAAATTACAAATGGACTTTATCCTCCTGGTTCTGTTATAAAAATGGGTGTTGCACTTGCATTTTTAGAACATGGAATAAATGAAAATTTTTCAGTAAATTGTACTGGTTCTTTACCTATTGGAAATAGAAATTTCAGATGTTGGAAAACAACGGGACACGGACACATAGATTTTAGAAGCTCTCTTGAACAAAGTTGTGATGACTTTTACTACAAAGGAAGCCTAAAATTAGGAATAAATAAAATTTCACAAACTTTAGGGAAATTAGGTATTGGTCAACAAACAGGAATCGATTTAAATAATGAATTTTCAGGAATAAACCCAAATAAGGAATGGAAAGAGAGTAAATTAAAACAACCTTGGTATGTAGGAGAAACTGTAATTACTTCTATTGGTCAAGGAAATATGCTTACAACACCACTACAAATAGCAAGATACACAGGATATATTGCAACTGGAAAACTTGTAAAACCACATTTTAATAAATCTCATTTTGAAGAGCCAAAAGAACTTGACATACCTCTAAAACATCTAGATATTATGAGAAAAGGTATGTATGATGTTTCTTATGGAGAAAAAGGAACAGCTAGAAAATATTTAAGCTCAAAAGTTCCAATTGCCACAAAAACAGGAACAGCTCAAGTTGTAACTATTCCACAATCTGAAAAAGTAAGAATGAAGGAGAGTGAGATGGAATATTATCAAAGATCTCACGCTTGGATTACTAGTTATGGGCCATACAAAAATCCAAAATATGTAGTAACTGTTTTACAAGAACACGGAGGTGGTGGAGGTAGCGCCACAGGTGAAGTTTTAAGTAAAATATATAATAAACTTCTAGACTTAGGTTACATCACTTTGGAGAATTAATAATATTTTTGATAGAATCTAAGACTTTTTATTTTAGGATTTTTTTTGAAAATATTTTTAGTTTTTTTAGCTTTTTTTAGTTTTGGTTTAGCAGAAACTGCACCTATGATAAATTTATCAGTTGCAGGGGTGGAAGAACCAGCTCAATTTGTGAAAACTATAAATATCGCAATATTCCTAGCGCTTTTAGTATTAGCCCCTACTTTACTTCTAATGGTTACATCTTTTACTAGATTTATTATCGTTTTTTCACTTTTAAGACAGGCTTTAGGTCTTCAACAATCTCCACCAACTCAAATTATTATCTCACTTGCGCTTATTATGACTATTTTTGTTATGGAGCCTTATGCAAAAAAATCTTGGGAAACAGCATTTATTTTACACTGATTCTTTAGAAGGGAATAGTATTTTGAAACATTATGCTCAGCAATTTAAATGTGTCAATATTATTGAATGGAATCCAGAAGAGTTATTAAATTCTAAAAAAACAACTCAATCTGCAAATAATATAGACACTATTATTGAATACTTGAAACAAATATTAAATGGTAGCACATCTCAAGTAACAAATAAAGATATAATCGAGAATACAGCATTAACAAAAAGTGTAGTTAGTAGAACAGTTACTGACAAAAAATTTTTAGAAAAAATGAATATTGAAGGCATTAAAAAAATAGCTATTAATAAACAAAGTAAAGCTTTTGTTCTAAAATAAAAAACTGTCCCACCTTTCCTGTAGATTATATATTAGGAGAACTGGGACGGTTTTAAATTATGTTAAATAAGAAATTAACCTAGATTTACCAAAGAACACAATAAAACCCAAGCTCCACCAAAGCTTCAAAGTCCATACCACATAAAACTAAATAACAATATCTCAAAACTTAACTCTTACTAAACCTCAATACTTTCTCAATACTTATGTTATTACTACTATGAGGGGATAAAACTTTCTCAACTAAATTTTCGCATATTTATACAGTTACACATCTAACACAAGCTCTACACTAAAACACCCTCCCCACACTAACACCGAATAAAGTACCTTTTATTAGTTCACTTATTATTATTCGCTTACTAAAGTAAGCATATTTGTAATGAGTAAGTTAAAGCTAAATACAACTGCTCAAATTCTAAGTATACAGGTGCAATAGATATTGCTGATTATCAAGATAAGGAGCAAATATGATTAAGGTATATATTACTGATTTAGCAGCATATAACAAAGGTTTTTTGATAGGAGAATGGATTAGTCTACCACTAGATCAAAATGACTTAAAAGCAGCTATAAAAAAGACTTTAAGAGGTGGTGAAGCTATATGTGCTATTGAATATGGTTATGAACCACATGAAGAATGGTTTATTAGTGATTATGAATGGGAAGATGTAGATTTATTCACCATTGATGAATATGAAGATATTTATGCTTTAAATGAAAAATTGACCATATTAGAGGTGTTAAATATTGATCATTTAAAGGGAATAAGATTTCTTTTAGATGAAAGACTTGCTAATAGTTTTGATGATGCTATATCTAAACTAGAAGACGTAATTATTTATAACAATACAAATCTTAAAGATTATGCTTATGAGCTTATGGAGGAGCTTTATGACCTAAATAAACTGCCCTCTTTAATTACTAGTAATATTGATTATGAGGGAATAGCAAAAGACTTAAGTTTTGAGGGAAGATACTACGAAGTTGATGGTGACCTATATGAATATATAAACTAAGGAGTGAAAATGAGAATTAAAGAACAATTACTAAAACAACAAGAACAACAGATGCATTATATGGGGAAATTTCTAGACCATATCTATGATAATGTGATTGTTAAGAATTATGATGATATAGATATTCAAGCTATGGAAAAAGACTATCACCAAACTTCTAGGGTTACTAATAATCCAAAATACAAAGAACATATGATAATCAGAGAGGATTTGGGATATGAGTGATGACAATATAAATTTAGCAAGGTTTAGACTAGAAGCAAGTGTACAAGATGTTATAGAAAAAGGTAAAGAGTACTTGATTGATGAATTTAGAAATGTATTGGAGTCTAATAAACCTTATCAAACAAAGGCAGATTATATTGGTTACTCAATACTTTCAATTGACGAGAAGATTAATCTACTAAACCAAGAAATAGAAAATCTACTAGATGTATCTACTGTAACAGAAACTAAGCCATCAAAACTAAAGATAAATAAACTAAGAGCTGTTCATAATGCAAATTTATCTGAAATAACAAATGATGCAATAGCAGCATAAGGAGAACCAAATGAATAGATTACTGCTAGATGTAGATCTACAAAATAGCTTACCAAAACTATATGAACAAGATAAAAGTGAAATGAAAACTCTTTACGCAAAGTTTTACCATCCAATCTATAACTGGGAATGGTATCCTATGGAATACTCTCCTTTACAAAGATTGTTCTTTGGATTAGTTGGAAGTGTAGATTTAGAGTATGGATACTTTACATTAGATGAATTAGAGTCTATTAGTGTCAAAAGAGACTATGAATTTAAACCAATAAATATAAAGGATGAAAATTATGGAAGAATTGCTTGAAATAGATAATAGTACTGGAGAGATAATTCTCTCTTGTGATCAAAATGAAGTAAATACTATCAAACAAACTAAGATAAAAGCACTTAATCTTTTAAATAAAAATGACTTTGTACTTATTAATGGTACATGGGAAGCGAAAAGAAATGGTCTTATTAAAATACTTTCATCATTACCTATAAGCTATGCTTGGGAAATAAAAGAAAAACATCTAAGTAGAAGTCATGCTTCAATTACAGGTGTTCTAACTATATCAACTGGAACTATAACAAGACAATCAGATTCAGTTGGTATATGTGAAATGAATGAAATAAAAAGAGCAAGTTCTCTTCACTTTATAGTTACAAGAGCAGAAACAAGAGCACTTAAAAGAGCTATTGAAGTACTGTTTGGAAGTGTAATTAACTATTACGTTACTAAGTACTTAGTATAAAGTTTAATAAGTCTACATTCTTTTCATATAAGAAAGGAAAAATATGGCAACTACATTCATCTACAAAGGCAAAATATATATGAATATAACTGTAGATGGGAAACAATATAAGAAATCTACAGGTTTACCATACAGTAGAAAAAATCAAAACTATGTTGAAAGAGAACTACTTTCAGACTTTATCAATGAAGCTATGGAAGGAAAAACTAAAGATGTTAAATTATCTTACTACATTAAAAGATACAAAGAAGAGAAGAAGCACTTACTCAAAGAGCGTTCTTATGAGAGGTACTGTCAAATGGTAGATAAACTAATAACTCCATATTATGGAAATATGAAGATTAAAGATATAAAAGTTAGTACCCTTAAACAGTATATCAATGGACATCTAGAACAAGGTAAAGCAGTTAAAACAGTTGAAATGTATAGAACCTTATTTAGTGGAATATTACAAGAAGCTGTCTATGATGGAGTATTAAATAGTAACCCATTTAATCATATAAAAAGACCTAAAAAGAAAAAACCAAAGATTACTCCATTTTCAGTTAGTGAAGTAAATTTACTACTGGAATATAGTGAAGGATGGTTTAGAAACTATATTGGTTTAGCGACTGGATTAGGTCTTAGAAGTGGAGAGATGATATCTTTAAAATGGATAGACATTAGTGATACAGAGATTCATATAAGAAGAACTAGAGATTTTAATAGAGATACAACTCCTAAGACTGCAAGTTCATTTAGAACTCTACCTTTATTCAATAGGTTAAAAGAGTTTATTGAATCTCAAAGAAAATTAACTGGACATTTGGAATATGTATTTAATAGACCAAATGAACTACCTTGGTCTGATACTCAATGGATCTGTCAACTACATTGGTACCCTCTTCTAAAGAAACTAGGTTTAAAGAAGCGAAGACTTTATGAAATGAGACATACCTTTGCAACTAATATGCTTAACTCTGGACAATTTAAAGTAACAGAAATTTCAAGAATGTTAGGGCATACTACGACTGAGTATTTATTTAATGTATATTCTGCGTACATTGAATCAGAGAAAAATAATTTCTCATTAGATATAGATATTTACCAATAATATCCATCGTATCCAACAACTCTACAAATCCCCTTAATTTGCTAATTTTAATCACTCGTTTCTCAAGATGATGCTTCCTCCTGTTATGATATCTTTACCCATAAAAATTATTTTCTTTATTACAATTGATGGCTGGCAATTAATAATAGGAAATTTAGCCCAGTCCTTTAAATAAAACTCTGTTATCTAAATGAAAAAAATTTTCTATACATTATTTATTTTCCTAGCTTTATTAATAAGCTCATATTTTTTATATTTTCTTCCATCCACAAAAGAACTATCAAATAAAATATATTTAGAAAAGTCCGAAAAAATGAAACAGTTATTTAAAGAAGAAGTATCAAAAAAATACGGAAGAACTGATGCTCTGACATACATATTAAGTAAAGATGAAAAAATTACAAAAGCTCTTTTAAATAATGATAAATCTATATTAAATTATGAAGATACTTTAAAACAAATAGAAACACTAGCTGATTTTAGAAATCTTTGGATACAAATCATAGACAAAAATGGTTATAGTTTTTATAGAAGCTGGACAAATGAAGTAGGTGATGATGTTGCTTCTGCTAGACTAGATATTGCCCAGATGATGAAAAATCCAAAACCTATGAGTGGTATTAGTGTAGGAAAATTTGATTTAACTTTTAAAACTATGTTTCCTCTATATAGCAACGGTGAATATATAGGTTTAGTGGAAATGGTTTCAAAATTCAACTCAATTGCAAAAATTCTAAAAGATTACAATATTGAACCATTGATGGTTGTTCATGAAAATTATAAACAAGGTTTTATAAAACCTTTTACAAACCTTTTTATAGGAAATAACTATGTTGCAAACTTAAATGCTTCAAAAGATTTAATGAATATGGTTGAAAAAAATGGTATTAAAAAATTTTTGTATATAAAAGATTATATTTTATTTGATAAATATATAGTTACAACTGATGAAATAAAGGATATTCAAGGTAATGAAATGGGGTTTTTTATCCTATTTTTTGAAGAAAGCAAACTTGACAAATCAATAATCTCAGAGTTTGAAAGTCAGTATTTGCTCAAAATTGTTATATTTTCTATTATTTATATTTTTGCTATTTTATTAATTTTAAATAGAAATTACACAAAAAATCTAAATCTTGAAGTTATTAAAAAAACTGCTTTAATAAATGAGCAAAAAACTGAGCTTGAAGCATTACTTAAAATCTATGATAAAAATGTAATCTTTTCAAAAACTGATTTAAGAGGAATAATAACTCACGCAAGTGAAGCATTTTGCAAAATTAGTGGCTACTCAAAAGATGAGCTCATAGGAAAACCTCATAATATAGTAAGACATCCTGATATGCCCAAAGATATATTTGAACAAATGTGGAAGCAAATACCAAAAGAAGAAGTAGCAACTTGTGAAATAAAAAATTTGAGAAAAGATAAGACCTCTTACTGGGTTCTTGCTAGCGTTGGTCCTGAATATGATAAAAATGGAAAGCATATTGGCTATTTTGCAATAAGAAAAGATATAACAGCAAATAAAGAACTTGAAGAAGTTCAAAAAGATATTATTTTTACCATGGGAACTATTGCTGAGTTTAGATCAAAAGAGACAGGTGAACATATTAAAAGAGTTGCAAAATACTCAAAAATTTTAGCTCTTGCTTATGGTTTAGATGAAATAGAGGCTTCAATCCCAAATAATTCCATAAGATTTAAAATAGAAAGCCCAAAGTGGCTATAATGTGG